>NZ_JBMDIX010000052.1:0-30091 GCF_057808915.1 Rhodococcus sp. FG69
TCCATGCGGCGCATGGATGTCCACTCACACCGAGTTCCTACAGCAAGATTCCCGTTGACGAGGAACCCGTGTCATCCTTGGCGATAGCCGAATATGCGGCAACGAGAAGCGACGGGTCAGGACCTTCCAGTCGACCGGGCTTGGCAAGACCGTCGAGGACGACGAATCGGAGCATCCCTGCTCGATTCTTCTTGTCGGTCTGCATTCCCTTCAGCAGGTCGCCGAACGCATCTCCGTCGTAGCCGACGGGCAGGCCGACCAGTTCGAGGATCGAGCGGTGCCGGTCTGCTGTAGCGTCGTCGAGCCGACCGGCGAGTCTGCCGAGTTCTGCTGCGTAGACCAGTCCGACCGCCACGGCAGCTCCGTGACGCCACCGATAGCGCTCCCGGCGCTCGATGGCGTGACCGAGGGTATGCCCGTAGTTGAGAATCTCGCGAAGGTTCGACTCCTTCAGGTCGGCTGCGACTACCCGCGCCTTGACCTCGACGGACCGACGGATCAGCTCCGGCAGAACCGTGCCGGCGGGATCGAGCGCAGCCTCGGGATCTGCTTCGATCAGATCGAGTATCACCGGGTCCGCGATGAATCCAGTCTTGATGACCTCGGCGAGCCCCGCGACGATCTCGTTCCGCGGAACGGTCTCCAGCGTCGCCAGATCGATCAGAACTGCTGCCGGTTCGTGGAACGAGCCGACGAGGTTCTTGCCTGCCTCGGTGTTGATGCCGGTCTTTCCGCCGACGGCGGCGTCGACCATCGCGAGCAAGGTCGTCGGTACGTGCACGATCTTGACTCCGCGCATCCAGGTCGCGGCCACGAACCCCGCAAGATCCGTCGCAGCGCCGCCACCCAGGCTCACGATGGCATCGGAGCGAGTCAGACCGATTCGGCCCAGGACTTCCCAACAGAAGCCGGCTACGGCCAGTTCCTTACCGTCTTCGGCGTCGGGAATTTCGATGCGATGTGCGTCGATCCCCTGAGCTGCCAACGCCTCTCGGACTGCTTCGGCGGTCTCCGCCAGCGGCGGCTGGTGGAAGATCGCGACGGTGCGCACATCCGCGAGTTCGGCAACCAGGTCGGTCAACAGTCCCCTGCCGATGATCACCGGGTACGGCGCTGCCGACTCCACCATGACTCGTACTGGATCGGTCATCGGTTCATCTCATCCATTGGGGCTTCCTGCTTTCTCGTGGTAGTGCTTCAGCTTCGCGACGACCTGTCCGACCACGCGTGCCGGACTGCGACCGTCCGTTCGCACTCGGATCGTCGCGACCGAGCGGTACAACGGCCGACGGGTCCGCATCAGGTGCTGGTACTTGCCTCGAGGATCGGGCCCGGCAAGAAGCGGTCGGGACGAGTTGGCGCCCGTCCGCCTGAGCCCTTCGGCCACACTGATCTCCAGGTAGACGACCGGCAGTGGTGCCAACAGCGCTCGAGTTCGCTCGGACAGTATGGATCCGCCGCCCAGTGAGACCACACCGGTGTGGGTAGCCAGCGCTTCGGCGACGACCTGCTCCTCGATACTTCGAAAGGCCGGTTCACCGTCGTGCGAGAAGATGTCGGCGATCGTACGCCCGGTGCTCCGCTCGATCATCACATCGGTGTCGCACAATTCAAGTTCGAGAGCAGCGGCCACTCTGCGACCGATGGTGGACTTGCCTGCACCGGGCGGTCCGATCAGCACCGCGTACGGAGTCATCGCGGTGGTCGGGCGGCTGTGCCCTTCACGTAGTGATCGACGTTACTGGTCGTCTCCGCCAACGAATCGCCGCCGAACTTCTCCAATGCCGCCTGCGCCACCACGAGCGCCACCATCGTCTCGGCGACCACGCCCGCTGCCGGCACGGCACAGACATCCGAGCGCTGGTGGATTGCCACCGCTTCCTCGCCGGTCGTCATGTCCACGGTGGCCAACGCGCGCGGAACCGTCGAGATGGGCTTCATGGCTGCACGAACCCGTAGCGCTTCGCCGTTGGTCATGCCGCCTTCAAGTCCGCCTGCGCGGTTCGTCGAGCGCAGAATTCCGTCGGGACCAGGCTTGATCTCGTCGTGCGCTGCGCTTCCCCGTCGCCGAGCAGTCTCGAACCCGTCACCGACCTCGACGCCCTTGATGGCTTGAATTCCCATGAGCGCAGCGGCAAGTCGAGAATCGAGACGGCGCTCGCCACTGACGAACGATCCGAGTCCGACCGGCAGACCGTGCACGACGACTTCGACGATGCCGCCGAGGGTGTCGCCGTCACGCTTGGCCGACTCGATCTCGGCGATCATCGACTCTTCCGCCGACTTGTCGAACGCGCGCACCGGACTCGCATCGATGGCGTCGAGGTCATCGCCCGACGGCGGCGGACCGACGTACGGATCGGAGGCACCGATGGAGATCACGTGGGACACGACTTTGACACCGAACGCTTGCTCGAGGAACTGGCGCGCCACGGTACCGATCGCGACACGCGCTGCGGTCTCACGCGCGCTTGCCCGCTCGAGCACCGGGCGGGCGTCGTCGAAGCCGTATTTCAACATCCCCGAGTAGTCGGCGTGGCCCGGTCGCGGACGCGTCAGCGGAGAGTTGCGGGCGAGATCCGACAACACACTGTCGTCGACGGGGTCGGCCGACATGACCTGCTCCCACTTGGGCCATTCGGTATTGCCGACCTCGATGGCGATGGGCCCGCCCAACGTCAGTCCGTGTCGCACGCCGCCGGTGATGGTGACCTTGTCCGCTTCGAACTTCATCCTCGCGCCTCGGCCATAGCCGAGTCGTCGACGGGCGAGTTGGGTGGCAATGTCCTCGGAGGTCACCTCGACGCCCGCGACCATTCCTTCGAGGATGGACACGAGAGCAGGGCCGTGAGATTCTCCGGCAGTTATCCAGCGCAGCACGCGATCATCTTTTCACGTCGGGACGGCGGCCGATGCCAGCAGGGTCGCCGCGCACATCGACGGTCCGTGGGGCACAGTCGCGCTGGCCCGTCCGACTGCCATACACGCGACACCGACGACGCCCGTGAGCAGCGGTGCAATCAGGGCGGCGGCCACCCACGCGTCCGTGCCCGCCAATGCTGCGACTCCCCCCAACGTGAACGCGAGCTTCACATCGCCCGCACCGAATGCTGTAGGGAGACAGAGGTGTACTGCGAGATAGCAGAAGAACAGCAGGACCGCGCCCGACAGCGCCACGACAAACGCATCGATGACGTAGGAGTAGGCGAGAATGCACACGGCACCGATGCCGGTCAGCATGTTCGGGAGCCGGCGTGACACGACGTCGATCCAGCTCAGCCACACGCACCACATCGACAAGAGCACGACCGGCACATCGCCGTCGGTGAGCAGTGTCCACGCCACGTTCGTATCGTGACTCACCGTCCGATACCGCTACCGACGGAAACAGTGGTCAGATATTGCCCTGTGGATAGGTCCTGCCCTGTGGACACAGGTCACGAACCAGCGATCGCCGCTCGCATCTGGTCCTTCGGCGCCGGGCACCCAGTGAATTGTTCCACCTGTCCGAACGCCTGGTTGAGCAGCATCGCGAGCCCGGAGACGACCTGGCCGCCGCGGGCATGCACTGCGTCGGCAAGCGGGGTCGGCCACGGGTCGTAGATCGCGTCCAGGACGATCGGTGCGTGTGCGAGGGCGCTCGCCCAGGGTGCCGCACCGGCTGCAGGCACCGTACTGACGAGCACCGACGATCGTGCAGCGACGTCGGCGAGCGATGGGTCGTCCACCTGCAGAAACTCGGCGGCGAGCCCGACCGCCTCGGCGCATTCGAGTGTGTCTCGTGCTCGTTCGACGGACCGCGCGACGACGGTCACCGACGCCGCACCGAGACCCGCCAGCGCAATCAGCGCCGGGCGCGACGTTCCCCCGGCACCGACGACGGTCACCGCACTGCCCGAGAGATCGACGACTCCATTTTCGACGAGCGCACCGCTGACGCCGTCGACATCGGTGCAGTCCGCCCGCCACCCCCGCGTCGTCCGGACGAGGGTGTTCGCCGAACCCGCCAGAGTCGCGCGCTGGGTACGTTCGTCAGCGAACTCGAGTGCAGCAACCTTGCCCGGCATCGTGACCGAGAGACCGACCCAGTCCTGGCCGAGGCCACTGACGAGGTGGGGAAGCTGCTGTGCCGTGCACTCGATGCGCTCGTAAGTCCACCCGGTCAGCCCGAGAGCTGCGTAGGCGGCACGGTGCAGAAGCGGCGACTTGGAGTGCTGTATCGGGCTCCCGAGTACTGCTGCACGCACCGGTCAGCGACCACTCTCGAGGAAACCGTCTTCGACCTTGCCGATGTTGGCCAGGTGCTCGTCGTAATTGCGTGTGAAGAGTGTCTCGCCCGCCTGGTTGATGGTCACGAAGTACAACCAGTCACCATCTGCCGGAGCTTCGACTGCCTCGACTGCGGCAACGCTGGGAGAGGCGATCGGTGTCGCAGGAAGCCCCTCCATCGCGTAGGTGTTCCACGGGGTCACCGTGGCGCGATCCGCGTCGGTCGTCGCGACTTCGGTGGTGTCCAGCGAGTAGTTGACCGTCGAGTCGAATTCGAGCTTCTGGGGCTCGGCGAGACGATTGACGATAACTCGCGCAACCTTGCTGAAGTCAGCGGGCAAAGACTCTCGTTCGACCAACGATGCTGCGACCAGCGTCTCGTAGGGGTCGAGGCCCGAGTCCGCGCCCGCAGTCAGAATTCCGGTGTCCTCGTACGTCTGTGCGCTCTCCGATACCAGCTGTCGGAGTATGTCGCCCGCAGACGCGGTCGGGTCGATGTCCCAGCTCCCGGCCGCTATCAAACCTTCCAGCTGTCGATCGCGGTCGGGCACACCGCGCACGCGATCACTTGCCCAGTCCGGCACGCCGAGCGCGGAGGGGTCGTCCACTGCTCCGGCCGCGTTGAAATCCTCGTAGGAGATGCAGGTAGGCGTTCCGCTTCCGGTGGTGTCGATGCAGCTTGCTTCCGAAAGCAGCGTGTAGATGCCTTTCTTGACGGCGTCGGTGTTGACGTCACGCGCGTCGTGCAACTGTCTTCCTTCGGAGATGACGACGCTGCCCACTCGCGCTGACGGGTCGACGAGGGTGTCGACTGCCTGCGAGGCCGGAATGTTGCTCGGCAACAGGTAGTAGCCAGGTTGTACCGACGCTATGTCGGCGTTCTGGACAGCCGCCCCCATGAACGCGTCAGCGCTGGCCACCACGCCCTTCTCAACTGCTTCGACACCGATCTGCTGTGCCGTGTCACCCGGATGGACGCGCACGACCACGGAGTCACCCGGTGCCCCCGCCGCGAAATCGTCCGGCGCCACCGGGCCACCCGAGAGCCTGTCGAACACGAAGAAGCCTCCCCCGGCGACGATGAGAACGACGATCAGGCCCAGGACCACGCCGAGAACGCGCCCGCGCTTCTTTCGGCTGACAGCGGCGCGAGCCTGCCGCGTCTGCGCCCGGCTACGACCGACTTGTTCAGGCTGCGCACCGTGGACTGCTCGATGGAATTCGCTGCCCTCACCGGTTCGGTATCCGATCGGATCGGTGTGCGCCTCGTCCTCGTACTGTCTGTTGTTCACTCGCCGACCTCCGGGATGTGACCCTGCGCTTCCAGGTTCTGCTGTACTGCGAGGTTCTGCTGTTCGGCCAGGCGGGAGGACCGCTCGTCCAACCACCCTTGAAGGATGGCCACCGCGGCGGCCTGATCTATGACTCCACGTTGTGACTTCGCGCGGACGCCACTGTCTCGAAGCGCTCGCGTCGCGGTCACGGTGGTCAGTCTCTCGTCAGCCATTCGGATCGGGATACCCGGCACCTGCTTGGCGAGAGCGCGGGCGAAACCCGCAGCGGCGTCCACCGCTGAACCACTCTCGCCACGCAAGGTCCGGGGCAGACCGACGACGATCTCGACAGCGTCGTATTCCTCGACGATCGATGCCACACGCAGCACGTCCGGAGACCTGGAACCCTTCGCTTTGGCGCGCGGGACCGTTTCGACCGGGGTCGCGAGAATTCCACCGGGGTCGGACGATGCGACACCGATTCGGACGCTTCCGACGTCTATGCCGATCCTCCGGCCAGGTCCTGGATCGTCGGCGCCTGGCCGATCCGGGGCACGACCGATCGCGGGTCCATCTGCGGAATCGTTCACGATCAGGTTGTCGCCGCGTCGGCTATACGGGCCCGCACCGCGGTCATGGCCTCCGCGATCCCGTCCGGGTTGGAGCCCGACCCCTGTGCGGAGTCGCCCTTGCCGCCTCCCCGGCCGCCGATCGCGGGACCGAAGCTTGCCACCAGTTCGCCTGCCTTCACACCCGCGTCCTGCGCTGCCGTGTTGGCGGACACCACGAACGGAACCTTGCCGTCGACGGATCCGAACAACACGACGACCGCCGGGTCGTTACCCATCCGGCCACGGAGGTCGGAGGCGAGTCCTCGCAGTTCGTTTCCACCCACTCCGTCGGGAGCCGTGGCGATGACAGCACGAACACTGCCGATCCGCTCGGCTCGCCCGAGAAGGTCACCGGCAGAAGCCGACACCGATGCCGCCTTCACGGCCTCCAACTCCTTCTCCGCTTGCCGAAGCTTCTCCACGAGAGTCTCGATCCGCGCCGGAACCTCGTCGGTCGGCACCTTCAACGACGAAGCAACACCGGCCAGCAAGGCTCGTTCCTTCGCCAGGTAGCGGTACGAATCGAGCCCGACGAATGCCTCCACACGCCGAATCCCAGACCCCACCGAAGACTCACCCAGCAGGGTGACCGGACCGATCTGCGAGGAATGTTCGACGTGCGTACCACCGCACAGCTCCATCGAGAACGGTCCACCGATCTCGACGACGCGGACCTCGTCACCGTAGTTTTCGCCGAACAGCGCCATCGCGCCCATCGCCTTCGCGCTGTCGAGATCGGTGACGGACGTGTTGACTGCATAGTCGGCGCCGATGGCGTCGTTCGTCACAGCCTCGATGTCATTTCGCTGGGCATCGGACAACCCTCCCTGCCACGAAAAGTCGAAGCGCAGGTAGCCGGGCTTGTTCAGCGAACCGGCCTGGGTAGCGTTGGGTCCGAGCACTTGCCGCAGTGCGGCATGCACCATGTGGGTCCCCGAATGTCCCTGGGTCGCACCCTTGCGCCACGCCGGATCGACATCGACCCGCACGATGTCACCTTCGGTGAGCTGTCCCGACTCGACGGTGACCTTGTGCGTCCAGACCTTCTTCGCGATCTTCTGGACGTCGTTCACCTTCACTGCCAAACCAGGTGCCGTGATCGATCCGATGTCGGCGATCTGGCCACCCGACTCCGCATACAGCGGGCTCCGGTCGAGGATGACCTCCACGGACTCCCCCGCAGTTGCCGTCGGGACGCGGACGCCGCCGGAGATCAACGCGAGAACGGTGGCCTCGGAGGACAGTTCCTCGAAACCGGTGAACTCGGTCGCACCGCGATCGACGAAGTCCTTGTACACCGACAGATCGGTATGAGCGTGTTTGCGGCTGCGCGCATCGTCCTTCGCGCGCTGGCGTTGCTCCGCCATCAACGCGCGGAAACCGGCTTCGTCGACGGTCAGTCCCGCTTCGGATGCCATCTCGAGCGTCAGATCGATCGGGAAGCCGTAGGTGTCGTGCAGCGCGAAAGCGTCTGCGCCACGGATAGTCCGGCCGCCGGCGGACTTGACAGTCTCGGCCGTCGTGTCGAACAACTTCGATCCTGACGTCAGCGTCTTGAGGAAGGCAGCTTCCTCACCGACGGACACGTTGAGTATGCGATCGAATCCCGCCACCAACTCGGGGTAGGACTCGGCCATCGTGTCGCGGACGACGGTGATCAGCTGAGCCATGACCTGATCGGGCGCACCGAGTAGTCGTGCCGATCGGACGATGCGGCGGAGAAGTCGGCGCAGGACGTAGCCTCGACCATCGTTGCCGGGGTTCACACCGTCGGAGATCAGCAACGCAGCTGTTCGTGCATGGTCGGCGATGACACGGAATCGAACGTCGTCGTCGTGGTCGGTGCCGTAGCGCCGGCCGCTCAGTTCTTCGGCCTTGGCGATGACCGGCCGCACCAGGTCGGTCTCGTAGACGTTGTCGACACCCTGAAGCAAGAATGCGACACGTTCGACGCCCATGCCGGTGTCGATGTTCTGCTTCGGAAGCGGCCCCAGAATCTCGAAGTCGTCCTTGCTGATTCCCTGGCCACGCTCGTTCTGCATGAAGACGAGGTTCCAGATTTCGATATACCGGTCCTCGTCGGCCTCGGGGCCGCCATCGACGCCGAACTCGGGTCCGCGGTCGTAGTAGATCTCCGAACACGGACCACAGGGTCCGGGAATCCCCATCGACCAGTAGTTGTCGGCCATTCCTCGGCGCTGGATACGCTCGTCGGGAATTCCGGCGATTTCCTTCCACAATTCGATGGCTTCGTCGTCGTCCAGGTATGCGGTGACCCAGATCCGCTCCGGATCGAACCCGTAGCCGCCCGCGTCGACGCTTCCGGTGAGCAGGGCCCACGCGTGCGTGATCGCGTCACGCTTGAAGTAGTCGCCGAAGGAGAAATTGCCGGCCATCTGGAAGAAGGTGTTGTGTCGAGTCGTGATTCCGACGTTCTCGATATCCAGTGTGCGGACACACTTCTGAACGCTGGTAGCCCGCGCGAAGGGAGGGGTCTGCTGACCGAGGAAGTACGGAACGAACTGCACCATGCCCGCGTTGACGAACAGCAGGTTCGGGTCGTCGAGCACCAACGAGGCGCTTGGTACTTCGGTGTGCCCAGCTTTCACGAAGTGGTCGAGGAAACGCCTGCGGATGTCATGGGTCTGCACTGGTACAGGTTAACGCGCGCCGGCTACGCCTCGTGCAGTCCCCACGAACGGCGGCGATCCACGCTCAGCTACCCCGGACGATTCGACGGAGCTTGCCCACTCTGGGGCCGATCTCGCGTTCGACGCCGTGATCGGTCGGCACGTAGTAGTCGACGCCGATGAGTTCGTCGGGTGGATACTGCTGCCTCAGCACCCCACCTGGATCGTTGTGAGGGTACTTGTATCCGACAGCATTGCCGAGACCTTCGGCTCCCTTGTAGTGACCGTCGCGCAGGTGCGGTGGGACTGCACCTGACTTTCCCGCGGACACGTCGGCCATGGCTGCACCGAGAGCAGCGATGACGGCTCCGGATTTGGGCGCCGTCGCCAGGTGAATGGTCGCCTGCGCCAGTGCCAGCCGAGCTTCGGGCATACCGATCATCTGAACTGCGGTCGCCGCTGCGGTCGCGGTCTGCAGTGCTGTGGGATCTGCCATGCCGACGTCTTCGCTGGCGTGCACAACGAGCCGCCTGGCGATGAAACGAGGGTCCTCGCCCGCTGTGATCATGCGCGCCAGGTAGTGCAATGCGGCGTCGACGTCGGAGCCGCGGATCGACTTGATGAACGCACTGATCACGTCGTAGTGCTGGTCGCCGTCGCGGTCGTAGCGGACCGCTGCTTTGTCGACACTCGCTTCGACCGTCGCCAAGTCGAGTGTCGGTCCGGTTGCCGCTCCGGCGGCGGCTTCCAGTGCGGTCAGTGCGCGTCGGGCATCTCCGGCAGCGAGCCGCACCAGATGTTCCATCGCATCCTCGGCGATCGACACCGCACCGTCCAGGCCCCGAGGATCGTTGGCCGCGCGGGTGAGCAGAACTTCGATGTCCGCGGAGCTCAGGGGCTGCAGCTGCAACACGAGCGAACGAGACAGCAGCGGTGAGACCACCGAGAACGACGGGTTTTCGGTGGTCGCTGCGACCAGAAGAACGATCCGGTTCTCTACCGCGGCAAGTAGCGCATCCTGCTGTGTCTTGGAGAAACGGTGCACTTCGTCGATGAACAGCACGGTCTGCTCGCCTGCGGTGAGGCGTCGACGAGCCAGATCGATGACACCTCGCACCTCCTTCACCCCGGCCGACAGCGCCGAGAGCGCTTCGAACTTGCGTCCGGTGGCCCCGGAGATCAGCGATGCCAACGTCGTCTTGCCGGTTCCAGGAGGGCCGTAGAGCATCACCGAGGACGCACCCGAACCGTCCACGAGCCGTCGAAGTGGTGCACCAGGTGCCAATAGATGACTCTGCCCGACGACCTCGTCGAGCGTCGTCGGACGCATCCGCACCGCCAACGGGGCTTCCGGGCGAACATACGGACGCGAATGTGCCGCTGGTCCGTCACTGTCGGTCGAATCGTCGGTCGTGTTGTCGGGAGCGTCGAACAGGCCGTGCTCGTCTGCGTCTTCGTCGAATCCGGCTCCGAAACCTCTGCTCACAGGGTCAGTGTTCCCATTTCTTCTCCAGGGCCAGCACGACGCGCGCCGCGAATGCCGCGACGTCGGAATCCCCGGTTCGCGTGGCTTGATCTACCAGAACGGTCCACCTCGAGATGAGTGCATCCGAACGCGGAACGGACAGGTGATGGGCACGTGCCGCAGCGATGCGTGTGTGATTGTTCGGCAGGAACCAGTACGTGGTGAGCCACACCCAGATCAGCTGGGCGTCCAATATCTTGGTTGCCAGCACGGTGTCATCGGCGAGGTGCGGCCAGATTCCGACCACTTCGGAACGCCACGCGTCGATCATCGCTTGGGCGCGAGCGGCCGACAGGTCGAAATGACACAGACATCCGGGGAACGAAGCGAGGGCGTAGGTGATGTCCAGGGTGGCGTCCCGGAACCCGCCCCACTCGTAGTCGAGGAATCTCACGCCCTCTTCGTTGACGATGATGTTGTCCGGGCACAGATCCGATGGGCTGAACGCGCGGAATGCGCCGTGCGCAAACAGTCTCCCGCTGCGCGCGACGCGTTCGAGCAACGCATCGGGCATGTGGTCGACGCCGAGGTCGTCCGCAAGCATCCGAGGCACCACTGCCAGCGCGTCGGGGATCTGCGCCGAAATTCCGTCGGCCGAATCGGGGAGGCCCACCCGGCGCAACAGCGCCGCGAAATCGTCTTCTCGGCCGACCGTCGCGGCGTGCATTCGCCCGAGCGCCTGCGCCATCGCCATCAACGAATTGGTCACCGACGCCGCATCCGAGTGTTTCAGCAACGCGGTGATCGGACTCGCATCACCCAGGTCGCTGAGAACGAGCAATCGGGCTTTGAGATCGTAGGCAAGCAATTCCGGTCCTGGCCTGCTGTCGGTGGCCAGTGCGTTGGCGAACTGGTAGGACGCAGCCTCTCGAAGAAACGCGGACGGACCGCCGATCTCGGCACCCGGCGCCGACTCGTCGGTTGCGTCGCGTACCTGCTTGATCACCAGGGTCCGCGGAAGCTGGAACGGATTTTCCGACACGCGGACACGGAGAACGGTTGCCTGGCCACTTCCTCCGAGGTCGACGGGATCAACCAACGTGACGGGTGCGCCGGTTCGCCTGGTGAGTAGCAGCTGAGCGGCGGCTACTACCTCTGAGACAGGGTCTGCCAATGTTGCGGTCATCGGACTCCAAGGTACCCGGTAGGTACGACGGACTGGGCGGTGTCACCCACCATTTTCGGACCGAACTGGGGAAACGTAGATACCGATTTCGTCACGGCGGTGGGGACTACCTCCCGACACACATCATGAGATCGGCGCTACATCCACGGACACCGAAATAGTGCTCTCCTCCGCCTCGGTGTAGATGACGCCACGCAGCGGCGGCACATCGGCGTAGTCGCGACCCCAGGCCACCGTCGCGTAGCGCTCGTCGACGAGTTGGTCGTTGGTCGGGTCGAACGCGAGCCACTTGTCCTCGGGGGTCCACACCGCGGCCCACGCGTGGGTGGCGTCGACGCCGATCATTCTTTCCTTGCCCGGGGGTGGTTCGGTCGCGAGGTAGCCGGAGACGTACCGCGCTGCCAGTCCCTTCGACCGTAAGCACGCGATCGCCAGCCGCGCGAAGTCCTGACACACTCCCGATCGGGCTTCCAGCACGTCGTCCACCTTGGTCGAGACGGTCGTCGACCCCGACTGATAGGTGAAGTCCGTGAAGATGCGATGCGTCAAATCCACGACGACATCCCGCAGCGGACGACCCGGTGCGAAACTGGCGGCGGCGTAGTCGACGACTGCGTCGGTGATCTCGGGTGAGACGAGATCGAGAACGAATTCGACCGCTGCCGCCCGGCTACCGTTGGCTGTGTAGTCACCCGGCGCCTGCGGTCTTGCCACTTCCCACGGTGTGTTGGCGCCCAGGAGTCGATCTGCCTCGTTCGGTGCATCGACTTCGACGACCGAGTCCGCGGTGACGACGAGCTTCTCGTGGTCTGTGTTGACATGGAAATAGACGTCCTCGTTGCCGTAGACGTCCACCCCGAAGGACTGATCGGTCGGTGCCGGTTCGACATCCACCGACTTGTCGAGGCATCGCTGGCCGTCGAACTCGCGCGGCGCGAGGAACCCGCGGCCGTAGGACGAGGTCACTCGATCCGAGTAGGTGTAGGTGGTGATGTGCCGAATGCGATAGCGCCTGCTCATGCCCGGCCACCGTTCTGCGTCCCGTTACGTTGCTTCTGCCGCCTGCCGACCGTGCCCCACAGTGGTTGTGTACCGCCTGGCAGGACCATATGCGTGGCGAGAACGACGCGGGAGAGCTCCTCGAGTTGTCGGTGAATACCGTCGACCAGTTCGATCAGTTCGACGCGCCTGCCGGAGGCGTCGACCGATTCCAGGTCACCTGGGTCGACGCGCCGCAGCCGAACTGCGATCTGCTCGACGAGTTTCTCACCGCGGGAGGTTCCCGACGCATCGGGCAGTGCACCGAGATCGTCCTTGATGCGGGTGAGCTGATAGACGAGTGAG
Organism: Rhodococcus sp. FG69; assembly: GCF_057808915.1. NCBI lineage: Bacteria > Bacillati > Actinomycetota > Actinomycetes > Mycobacteriales > Nocardiaceae > Rhodococcus > Rhodococcus sp. FG69. The sequence continues at coordinate 12,780 of NZ_JBMDIX010000052.1, forward strand.
CGCGGGTTGCCCTCGTCGAACAGCAGCAGTTGGGCGACTGCTGCAGGCCGGGCCCGACCGCGGTTGCGGCGACGGTAGATGACCGATGACTCGGCGGCCGACAGCACCGAATCGATGACTGCCTGTTCGGTCGACGGTGTCAGCGCGTGGCTGAGCGTTGCCGACAGCAGCGCGGTCAGTTGCAGACCTCGCTCGATCCGCCTGCCGCAGTCCATCAGATACCACCCTGGGTCGCGCACCATCGATTCCGCCGCGAGACCGGACAGCGACAGAAGTCCTCGCAGCACGGCCGACTGAGTCGCGGCGAGTTGCGCGCCGTCGGCGGCACTGGAGCCCGACAATTCGTCCAACGCAGTATCGATACGGCTCAGAACTGCCCAGGTGTCGTTGGAGAGCTGGTCGCGAACGCCCCGGGCAGCCTGTTGAAGTCGATCCACGGACTGCGCAACCGATCCGAGGCGGTCTATCGAGAGTGTCAGCGATCGGAACTCGGTCACCGCATCGGCCCTGGTGTCCTCGACCAGGAACCCCGGTCCCGCGCCCGAGACGCGAGTCACGGCCTCGAGGAGAATCGGGAGACTGTCGCTGCCGTCGAGCCACGGCATAGAACGGTAGTCCTGGTGTCGCTCGCGCGCGGCGATGAGAAGACGAGTCATGTCCTCGGCACGTTCGCTGTAGCGACCGAACCAGAACAGGTCTCCGAGTACACGAGGAGAACTGACCACGTCGACGTTCGACGCCGCCGCGTAGTGCGGCAGCTCCTCGGCGGATGCAGGCGGCGTATGCGGAGCCGAATCCGCAGGAGTAACCCGTTCCGCCGAACGTACCCACACGTCTTTCGACGCGACCGTGATCAACGGCTCGGCAACCGGTGATGTGACGAGCACCTGCCCCAGCCCACCGTTCATCGGCATGTATCCCGCGCGCTGAGCGACGCTGAACAGCCTGATTCCCACCTCGGCAGCACCCATGGTGCCGCCGAATCCAGACCCCGCCGGTGCGACGGAGAACTCGGGCACCTCCTGTCCGACCCACGTCCACGGTTGCGCTCGAAGACGTCCGGCAAACGCGTCCGCAGCTGCGTTGTCCAGGTCGTGTCCCACAACGGTCTCGCGAGTGGTGACCGATCGGAACACGAGTGATCTCATTCGCGAAACCAGCCGAGACACCCCGTGCGGTTCCCCACCCCAGGTCGCAGGTGTCGATTCCAGAAGCAGATCCTCGTCGAGAAGCGCCCGACACAGCGCCGGTAGCAGCGGCGGAAGCGCAGGGCTTTCGAGGACTCCGCTGCCGAGGGTGTTGACCACGCTGACCGCGCCGCGTCGCAGAACCTCCACCAGACCTACGACCCCCAACCTGGAGTCCGGTCGCAGGTCGAGTGGATCGGTGAATTCGGCGTCGACTCGACGGAGAACGACGTCCACACGACGAAGCTTGCCGAGCGATCGCATCCACAGGCAGCCGTCGCGAACGACCAGATCTGCGTTCTCCACGAGGGGAAAGCCGAGAACGGTCGCAAGGTAGGCCTGATCGAAGGCGGTCTCGGAGTGAGATCCAGGGCTGAGCACGACAACGACAGGATCCTCGGCCGCAGCCGGAGCCGCATCGATCAGTGCCAGTCGCACTGCGCGTGCGAACGTCGACAGTGGCCGCGGGTTGGTGTCCTGGAACAGCTCCGGAGTTGCTCGCGACATCACCCGTCGATCCGCGAGGGCATATCCGATACCCGATGGTGCCTGAGTCCGGTCCGCGACGACGCGAAAACGACCGTCGGCACCTCGACCCACGTCGGCAGCATGGATGAACAGCTGCCGCGGCCCAGGAATGGTGATGCCGTGCGCCTCACGGATGTAACCGGGATCGCCGAACACCAGAGCCGGCGGGATCAAGCCTTTCGCAACAGTGTTCATCGGCCCGTACAGGTCTGTCAGCAGGGCGTCCAGCAGCCTGGAACGTTGCACGAGACCTGGTTCGAGAGCGTCCCAATCGTCGGCACCGAGAACCAGTGGAATCCCATCGAGGCCCCACCGCACCGGGGCGGGGACACTGTCCGAGCCGTCTGCCGGGATCGGGTTGTAGGTAATTCCGTGATCATCGACGAGGCCGCGTACTCGCGACTGCAGAGCACGCTCGCCGCCTCGCCCCGACTTTTCGAGGCCGGCGACCAGCTCCGCCCAGTGCGGGCGGACGGAACCGTCGGCGGCGAGCAGCTCGTCGTGACGGCGGCCGCCACCGGGGAGGGCCCCAGTTCGATTGCGATACGAGGCAAGCGCATCCACGGGCCTCTGCTGAGACGTCACGGAGTCACCTCCCCCGGCGGCCGTGCCGTAGTCCATCGCATCCACGGGCACCATCGAGTCGTCATTCCTTCCGTCGGGCGACTGACGACTGCTACCGGTCACCGAACGGTGGTTTCACGGAAGTAGCCGGTGGTCGTCACCGTGTCCGACTCGTTGTTCGATCGCGCCACCACTACCTGGCGTACACACCCGTGCGCCGAAGGTCCAACATTCCGGGAGCCGTGACGTCGATCGATTGTCGAGCATGCATCTCGAGCAATCTTGCTACGTCCACTTTGCCGGAGGTGAACCCACCCTCCTCGAACCGACCGTTGCGGCGCGCTTCGGCCTCCACCGAATTCACGGGAGGACCGTCGTAGGACCTGCCGCCAGGGTGAACCACATGGTAGCTGCAGCCTCCGACGGCGCGACCGGTCTGCTTCTCTATGAGGTCGAATCGAAGCGGTGATTGGACTTCGATGGTCGGATGCAACGCGCTCGGCGGCTGCCAGGCGCGGTATCTGACACCTGCCACCTGGACGTCCTGACGATCGGTCCGAAGCATGGGCACGGGCACACCGTTACAAGTCACCAGGTAGCGCCCCTCATCCGCACCGGCGATCTTCACCTGAATTCGCTCCACGGACGAGTCGACGTAGCGTGCAGTTCCCGAGGACGTGGATTCCTCACCGAGCGTGTTCCACGGCTCGATGGCGCCGCGCAGCTCGAGCTCGGCGTCGCCGATCACGCTGGTGCCGATTCGTGGAAACCGGAACTCGGTGAACGGGTCCAGCCAGCTGGTGTCGAACTCGATGCCGTGCTCGCGAAGATCCTCCGCGACCCGGCCGATGTCGCCTATGACGAAGTGCGGCAACATGTACCGGCCGTGCAGGTTGGCACCGTGGCGGATCAAAGGCGCCTTCAGCGGGGTGTCCCAGAACCTCGACACCAGCGATCGAACGAGAAGCGACTGCACCATGGCCATCTGGTGGTGCGGTGGCATCTCGAATCCTCGGAGTTCGAGCAATCCGAGTCTGCCGCGCGTGCTGTCGGGACTGTAGAGCTTGTCGACGCAGAATTCGGCGCGGTGGGTGTTTCCGGTGATGTCGGTGAGCAGGTGACGCAAAGCTCGATCCACCACCCACGGCGACGCCGTACGGTCCGACGCGGTGAGGCGCTCGATCTCGCTGAACGCGACCTCGAGCTCGTAAAGAGCCTCTTCGCGTCCCTCGTCGGCTCGGGGTGCCTGGGAGGTGGTGCCGATGAAGCGACCCGAGAAAAGGTACGACAGCGATGGGTGTCTCTGCCAGTGCGTCAGCAACGACACGAGCAGGTCCGGGCGACGGAGGACGGGCGAATCGGACGGCGTGATACCGCCGAGCGTGATGTGGTTGCCACCACCGGTTCCCCGAGTCGTGCCGTCGTTGTCGAAGCCCTCGGTGCTCAATCGTGACAGCCGGGCCTCGCGATACAGAGTCTCCATCAGGTCGTTCTGCTCGGCCCACGACGACGACGGTTGCACGTTGACTTCGATGACACCCGGATCCGGTGTGACGGTCAGGGTCTGGATTCGCGGATCCGATGGCGGTCCATACCCTTCGATGACAACTGGAGTGTCGATCGCCGAGGCAGCGTTCTCGACGCGCTCTACCAGTTCGAGGAAGTCTTCCAGACGGTTCATCGGCGGCATGAACACATGGAGTATTCCGTCACGGACCTCGGACACGAGGGCCGTGACGTCGTGTCCGCCGACCGATCCTGCTGCAGCGGCATTGGATTCGACCAGACGTGCGTGACGCGCCTCCACGGGATCCACCGGCCGTGGCGGCCGCTGCGTCATCTGCCGGTTCGGCAGAGGTTCCTTCGGCGCGGTCGGATCTGCCGGGTTCTCCGGCGGACCACCCGTCCAGGAGATCGCGTTCAGTGGTAGCCGAAGACCTGCAGGCGAGTCTCCTTCCAGCAGAACGATTCGACCACGACGGAGCGTCCAGTCGGCGCTCTGCCAACCACTGCCGTCCGGCGTTCGACTGATCGGAAGCACGAACGCCGCCGGTTCGTCGGTCGTGGAGTCGAGTTTGGCCAACAGCGCCGCCCGCGCTTCCGCCGAGTCCGATCCCGGTTCGAGGTCGTCACCGTCGGAAGGTGGGTCACCGTACGGTTGCCGAACGAGATCGAGGAGACGTACCAGTGGATCCTCGAATGCCGGCCGCGCCTGTTCTACCGGGAGACCGAGCCCTTCGACCAACTTCTCCACCAGAGCGCGGGACGACGAGGGATCGACGGCGGCGGGTCGCTCGTCCTCTGCCAACCAGGGATCGGCGATCAGATCCGAGTCGCGCCACAGTGATTCGCCGTCGGTGCGCCAGAACAATCCGACCTGCCACCGCGGCAGCGGCTCACCCGGATACCACTTGCCTTGGCTGCGTTGAACGAGCCCGTCGGGTGCGTAGATCGTTCGCAGTCGCTCCGCAAGTGCCGACGCCAGCAGCCGCTTGTGCGGGCCGTCGGCCGTGGTGTTCCACTCGGGTGCGTCCTGGTTCTCGATCGCAACGAAGGTCGGCTCACCGCCGACCGTCAATCGGATGTCCTGCGCGTCCATTCGATCGTCGAGAACGGCGGCTGTGGCCTTGATCGCCTCCCACTGCTCCTGTGTGTACGGAAGCGTTGTCCTGGGGTCCTCGTGGACCCGCACGACCGTGTTGGAAAAGTCGAGCTCGGCCTTGCACTTGCTCGTCGCACCGGAAATGGCTGCCGCCGTGGACGGATGCGGAGTCGCCGACAGCGGGATGTGGCCTTCACCGGCGAACAAACCGGACGTCGGATCCATGCCGACCCAACCCGCTCCCGGGAGATACACCTCGGTCCAGGCATGCAGATCGGTGAAGTCGGCAGCGGGTCCCGACGGTCCGTCGAGCGACTTGACATCCGACGCCAACTGCACCAGATAGCCGGACACGAATCGCGCGGCAAGCCCCATTTGCCGCAGTATCGACACCAGCAGCCAGGCCGAGTCGCGGCAGGATCCGACGGCGGTCGTCAAGGTGTGATCAGGGGTCTGAACACCGGGCTCCATCCGAACGGAGTAACCGACGTCACCCAGTACGGCCTGATTCGCCATGACCAGAAAGTCGATGGTGCGCAGCTTGTCTCCGCGTTCCCGGACTGCAGCCTCGAGTTTTTCGACCCACGCGGATACGACCGGCCCCGGCCCGGTGCCCTCGTCGCCTTCGTCCACCGGACGCAGATACGGCTCCAGATCCGGAAGGTCGGCCTTCTCGTACGCGAAACCGAAGTGTTCGGCCCAGTCCTCGACGAAGAAATCCAAGGGATTGATGACGGCCATGTCTGCTACGAGACCGACGGTGATGGACATGTGATCCGTACGTTCCGGGAACACCACACGCGCCAGGAAGTTGCCGAAAACGTCCTGCTGCCAGTTGATGAAGTGCTCAGCAGGCTCGATTTTCAACGAGTAAGCGTCGATGGGTGTCCGCGAATGCGGTGCCGGCCGCAAACGGATCTCATGCGGATATACCTGAACCATGCGATCGAACGAATAGCTGGTCCGGTGTTCCAGCGCGACCTTGATGCCCACGGCGAGCCCCTAACAAAATCTCGAATGGGTAAGAACTACCAACCTTAGAGGCCACCTGCCGCTACCGCTCGGCGAGAAATGTGTCCGAAACGTGCACCGATGTGAGCCGTGTAGCGCTTGACACACTCTTCCCGGTGCGGTTCGCTCAGCGAGAAATCGACAAATTGACCAAAGCACGTCAACTTTCCAGCCAAGGGGAATTTCGTGAGCGAGCAACCACCCACCGGACCGCGGTACGGCGATGGACCCGAACCCGACCCAAGCGGACAGCCGCAGACTCCCCCGCCAGCCGGCGGATACCCGCCACCCGGTGGTTACCCGCCACCCGGAGGAACACCTCCTCCTGGGAACTACCCACCCCAGGGCGGCAACTACCCACCACCTCCCGGGAACTACCCACCGCAAGGTGGTAATTACGGTCCTGCGGGTTACGGGGGTGCAGGGTTCGGGGCAGGCCTTCCGCCGACGCTGAGTGTCGGAGACGCAATCACCTTCGGTTGGAACAAATTCAAGGACAACGCTGGTGTCTGGGTCGGCATCGTCCTGATCGCCGCGGTGATTCAGATCGTCATCAACCTGATATTCGGCGGCTTCGGGGGTTCGACTTCGGACCTGTCCGAGACGTTCAGCCTGTGGCGAATCCTCGGCACGTTGATCGGTGCCATCGTCGGCTACCTCATCAACGCTGCGCTGATTCGGGGCGCGCTCCACGAGGTCGATGGAAACAAGCCCGCAATCGGGTCCTTTTTCCAGTTCGCGAACGTCGCGTCGATCGTCATCGCCAGCATCCTCGTCGCGATCATGGTGACGATCGGTTTCGTGCTCCTGATCATCCCCGGCATCATTCTGACGTTCCTGACCTGGTGGACGCTTCAATTCGTCATCGACCGCAATGAGGACGCGATCACAGCGATCAAGTCCAGCTTTCGGGCGATATCGTCGAACGCGGGTCCGTTGTTCGTTCTTGCCCTCGCACTCGTGGGCATCAACATCCTGGGAGCGATCCCGTGCGGCCTCGGGTTACTCGTGACGATTCCCATCACGATCATCGCCTCGACGTACGCCTACCGCATCGTGTCGCGCGCAGCCGGCGTCTGATTTCACGAAGCCACAACAGCCGACCCCGCGATCATCGCCGATCCGGGGTCGGCTTTCGTTGTCGTATGCCCCCAAATGCCCAAGACCAGACCAGCCGGTATGCCAACCGCAGCCTCACACCGTATGGTTCGTTGGCGCGAACGCAGTACCGAGAGTCGCGCGACCGATCCGAGCGAGAGGGAAATGTTGAACGACCACTCCAGCGGGGGCAGTGGCCACGACCCACAGCAGAACTCACCCGAACATCGACCTGAGCCGAATCCACCTGCGCCGGGCGCAGGTCCGCCTCAGGGGCCGTACGGACCACCAGCGGAGTACCCGTACCAACAGGGCGGTTATCCACCGCCGCCCGGCAACTACCCACCGCCGCCCGGCAACTACCCACCACCGCCCGGCAACTACCCACCACCGCCCGGCAACTACCCACCACAGGGCGGTTACCCGAGCTATCCGCAGGGATACAACCAGTTCCCGCCGGGACCCCAGCAGTACGGGTCCCAGCAGTACGGGAATCAGCCTGCGACGCTCAGTGTGGGCGCTGCGTTGACCTACGGGTGGAAGAAGTTCGTCGCCAACATCGGCGTATGGCTGGCGTTCATGGCGTTGTTCGGAGGACTGCTGGTCGCCTTCTACATCGTCGCGGTGGCAGTGGTGTTCACCACCATGCTGGCTGCCGAAAGCACCGAGGATTCGGCGTTCGCATCGGCCGCCGACGGCACCGGTTTTTCGGTCGGCACCATGGTGATGACCTCGATCGCAGGCATTCTCGGATTTCTGGCCAGTGCAGTTCTCATCCGTGGGGCGCTGCTCGAGCTCGACGGAGTCCGGCCCGGTTTCGGGGCGTTCTGGCGGCTTCCCAATGTCGGTCAGCTGGTCTTGTTCGGGATCGCCACCGCGGTGATCTCAGGCGTGGTCAACACCGTCGACCCGTTCGTATCCTTGGCATTCAGCCTGCTGTTGGGCATCGCGATTTGGTTCGCCGTGCAGTTCATCCTCGATCGCGGAATGTCGGCGTTGACATCGGTCGTCGCGAACATTCGGCTTCTCGGATCGAGCCCAGGACAATTGGCACTGCTCTATCTGGCGCTGGTCGGAATCAATCTGGTCGGCGCGGTCCTGTGCGGCATCGGGCTCATCTTCACCGTGCCGATGACCATGATCGCCACCACCTACGCGTACCGCGTTCTGACCGGCGGACCCGTTTCACCTGCAACCTGATTCGCTGAACTGGCCACTCGACACACGTCAGTGCCCCCGGAATCTTCGTCGATTCCGAGGGCACTGGTGTGCGTAGTTACTGATCCTCGGGTGCTGCCGGCTTGTCGTCCTTCTTCTCCGGCTTGGCATCGATACCGGATTCCTTGCGCTGCAACGGCGTGATCGGTGCTGGCGCGTCGGTCAACGGATCGACGCCCCCACCGGACTTCGGGAAGGCGATGACCTCACGAATGGAATCGACACCCGCCAGTAGCGCGGTGATGCGATCCCACCCGAACGCGATTCCGCCGTGCGGGGGCGCGCCGTAGCTGAAGGCGTCGAGCAGGAAGCCGAACTTCTCCTGTGCCTCCTCCTTGCCGATACCCATGATCGCGAACACACGTTCCTGAATGTCTTTGCGATGGATACGGATACTGCCGCCACCGATCTCGTTGCCGTTGCACACGATGTCGTATGCGTAGGCCAACGCAGAACCCGGATCGGTGTCGAACGTCTCCATCGACTCGGGCTTCGGCGAGGTGAAAGCGTGGTGCACAGCCGTCCACGCTCCCGAGCCGACTGCGACGTCGCCACTGGCGGTGGCGTCGGATGTCGGTTCGAAGAGCGGAGCGTCGACGACCCACACGAACGCCCACGCCTTCGGATCGATCAGGTCGAGCTTGCGAGCGATCTCGCCGCGTACCGCGCCGAGTAGAGCTCGCGACGCTTTGATCGGACCGGCGGAGAAGAAGATCGCGTCCCCGGGCTTCGCGCCGGCGTGCGCGGCGATGCCGTCCCGCTCGTTGTCGGTCAGGTTCTTCGCAACCGGGCCGCCGAGCGTTCCGTCCTCGCCGACAAGAACGTACGCCAGGCCCTTGTGTCCACGCTGCTTGGCGAACTCCTGCCACTTGTCGAGCTGCTTACGCGGCTGCGACGCGCCGCCGGGCATGACGACCGCACCGACGTACGGCGCCTGGAATACCCGGAACTCGGTATCGGAGAAGAAGTCCGTGCATTCCACCAGCTCGATGTCGAACCGAAGGTCCGGCTTGTCCGAGCCGTATCGACGCATGGCCTCGGCGTAGGTGATGCGGGGAATCGATGTCCTGAACTCGTGACCGACGAGCTTCCACACGGCGGCGAGAATTTCTTCGGCGAGCAGGATGACGTCGTCCTGCGTCACGAAGCTCATCTCGACATCGAGCTGAGTGAACTCGGGCTGCCGGTCCGCGCGGAAATCCTCGTCGCGGTAGCAGCGAGCGATCTGGTAGTACCGCTCGATCCCGCCGACCATCAGCAGCTGTTTGAACAGCTGCGGGCTCTGCGGCAGAGCATAGAAGCTGCCTGGCTGCAGGCGCGCCGGCACCAGGAAGTCGCGTGCACCCTCGGGCGTCGACCGCGTCAATGTCGGCGTTTCGACCTCGATGAACTCGTGATGGGCGAGCACACTACGTGCGGCTGCGTTGACGTGCGAACGAAGCCGAATCGCATGCCCTGGGCCCTCACGACGAAGATCGAGGTATCGGTACTTCAAACGAGCTTCTTCACCCGGCTGATCGTCGAGCTGGAACGGCAGGGGCGCGCTCTCGGAAAGGACCTCGATGTCTGAGGCGTCGACCTCGATCGCGCCGGTCGGGATCTCGTAATTCTGATTGCCGTCGGGACGCTGACACACCGTGCCGGTGACCTTCACGACGTATTCGGCGCGCAGGCGGTGTGCCTTCTCGGCCACCTCACCCTCACGGAACACGACCTGCGAGACGCCGGATGCGTCCCGTAGATCGATGAAGATAACTCCGCCGTGATCGCGGCGACGCGCAACCCAACCCGTCAAGGTAACTGTTCGGTCGACGTGCTCGGATCGAAGTGAGCCGGCGAGGTGGGTGCGCAGCACTGGTTTCCTTTCACAAAATGCCAAAAAGCGTGTTCGTCGGTCACCGATCCTACGGAGGCGGTATCGAGACCGTAAACGCGATCCCACCACGGCATGGGAAGCTGCTACTCGACAGACGTCGAGCGGGCCTCGGATCTCGCGCCGGGCCACGTTCCCTTGGAAGGAAAACGAGACATGACGTTCAGAGAAGGCGCTCGGATGCAGCCCGGCAGAGTCTCGGTCGGGGGAAGCGGCGGCGGCAAAGGCGGCAAGATCGCGCTGGGCGGCGGCGCCGGTGGACTCGTCATTCTGGTCCTGGCCCTGCTGTTCGGCGGAGACCCCGGGTCCATCCTCGGACAACTGAGCGGCAGCACCGACAACAGCGGCCAGTACGACTCGGGGACCGGCACCCTGGAGAACTGCGAGACGGGCGCGCAGGCCAACGCCCAGGTCGACTGCCGCGTCAACTTCACCGTCGGCAGCCTCGACACCGTCTGGGAGTCCGAACTCGGTCCGCAGACAGGCGTCGCCTACGTTCAGCCCGAGGTGAGACTGTTCAGCGGATCGATCAGCACCGGCTGCGGGAACGCCACCAGTGCCGTGGGCCCCTTCTACTGTCCCGCAGATTCCACCGCCTACTTCGACACGAGCTTCTTCCAGGTTCTCGTCGACCGATTCGGTTCGAGCGGCGGTCCACTCGCACAGGAGTACGTCGTCGCCCATGAGGTCGGCCATCACATCCAGAATCAGCTCGGTGACATCGGGCGCGCTCAGGCCGACCCACAGGGCGCCGAATCGGGTGCTGTACGAGTCGAACTGCAGGCCGATTGCTACGCAGGTATCTGGGCGCATCACGCCGCGGTGATACCGGACCCGAATACGGGCGAGCCGTTTCTCGAACCCCTCACCGACACCGATATCCGTGACGCTCTCTCTGCCGCATCCTCGGTGGGCGACGACCGGATTCAGCAGGCGTCGAGCGGCAGAGTCAATCCCGAAGGATGGACCCATGGGTCTTCGGATCAGCGTCAGGCATGGTTCCTCACCGGCTACCGAACCGGCCAGGTGTCGGCCTGCGACACGTTCTCAGCCCGGAATCTCGACAGCCCTCCTGCCCTCCCCCGGTAGCCGGTCTCAGAACAGGGTCAGTCCCTAGAACAGCGTCAAAGCGGGGTCTCGGTCCCGGTCGGCCACTTCCGGCTCGGCCGGCACGTTCTCGGGCATCGACCTGAGATCGTCGACGCCGTAGCCGTGCCTCTCCAGCAGCGGATCGATTCTCCCCCTCAGCCATGTTGTGTACTCGGGGGTGACGTAGGCGCCGTAGCCGTACAACTGCCGGTAGCGACGCACGAGTGCTGGATGGTTCTCCCCCAGCCACGACATGAACCAGTCCTTGGTCGACGAACGAAGATGCATGGGCATAGCGGACACCGAGGTGGCTCCTGCATCCGCTAGCGCCTCGAGTAAGCCGTCCAGCTGCCGTGCGCCGTCGGTGAGGAACGGGATGACCGGCGCCACGAGAACCCCGCACGGCAAACCTGCCTCACGGACGGCACGAATGAGGTCGAGGCGCGCACGCGGACTGGGGGTGCCAGGTTCGAGTTGCTTCTGCAGGTCGGGATCGTGGATGGCAAGGCTGATGCTGATGTGCACGTCGACCTGCCTGGCGGCGAGCGTCAGCAGAGGCAGATCACGTCGCAGCAGTGTCCCCTTGGTCAGTATCGAGAATGGGGTGCCCGACTCCGCCAAAGCGCGAATGATGCCGGGCATCAATCGATATCGCCCTTCCGCTCGCTGGTACGGATCAGTATTGGTGCCGAGTGCGACAGGTTCACGCTTCCAGGATTTGCGGGCGAGTTCTTTTCGAAGAACTGCCGCTATATTCGTCTTCACCACGATCTGAGAGTCGAAGTCCTTGCCTGCGTCCAGATCCAGGTACTCGTGAGTCGGGCGCGCGAAGCAATACCGACACGCATGTGAACACCCGCGAGCGGGATTGATGGTCCAACTGAACGGAAGCGACGTGTCGCTCGAGATCTTGTTGAGGGCGCTCTTGCACAGCACTTCGTGGAAGGTGATGCCCTCGAATTCCGGCGTTTGTACGCTGCGAACCAGACCCGAGCGCTCCAGGCCGGGCAGCGCGCCCTCGTCCGCGGCGTCGAGTGTCTGACCGGACCATCGCATACGCATAGTCGAACATCTGTTCTAGAACATGTCAAGGCGCGAGGATGAGCGCGCAGCGGACGCACGATAGCGTGTGGGCAGAGTCCGAACTTCCAAGGAGACCTCCCACGTGACTGCCCCCATCGCGCCCACCCTCGAACCGATACTGCGACTCGGACTCACCCTCGGTGTCCCTATCGATGTCGGAACCGTTCCTGCAGGCGAACGCGTGGTGACACCGATTCTCGGCGGCGCAGCACCGGGCCCCGACATCGAGGGCACACTGGCCGGATCGTCGTCCGTAGTGGGAATCACGCGTCCCGACGGATGCACCGAGTTCACCACCGAGCTGACTCTGGAACTCGCTGACGGGGGCTATCTTTCGCTGACGTACCGAGGCTTTCAGTTCGGCCCGGCGGACGTCATCGAGTCTCTGAGTGGGACCGAGGAAGTCGACCCGGCCACCTATTACTTTCGAGGCACCCTCGACATCTCGACGTCAGCACCCCGGTTCACGTATCTCAATCGCGCACTCGTGGTGACCTCGGGATCGAGATCCGCACAGGCCGTCGTGATCGACGCATTCCTGGTGACATGAACCGCTAGCTCGTCAGGCCCGCGACTTCACGATCGGTCAACGTGGCCAAAGGTGTTCGTCCCGCTTCTCGCACCAATTGGACGGCGCGGTAGAGCGGACGCTCGTCGAGGCCGGCATCCCGAGCCTCGGCCTTGAGCTGATCCACTAACACCGATGCGACTGCGGCGGCGGGCACGAGCTCGCTGGTCCAGAGGGCGTCGGCAAGTTTGCGAAGCGACAGGATGGGCAACTCGCGGCCGCCGCCCTTGGTGTACAGCGCGAGTGCGATGGTCGCCTTCGCGCTTCCGTCGTACAGTCGCAGCGAGATCTGGTCGATTCTCGCCGTGCGGATCTGCACCTCGGCGGACACCAGCCCGGCAACCGAAAGATGCGTGGTCCGAAATCCGCCGCGAACATGTATCTTGTTGTCACTCAACCACGTTCGACGCCTCAGCCCGATCCACGCGGAACCTGCCGTCGGCACGGCGACGACGACGCCGAGAACGACGCCGACTGCCACGGGCAGGAACACGCTTGCAATCGCTGCGATTATTACACCGACAACGACTGCCCCGATCGCAACTTTCTTCAATCGCGGTGCGATCAGCTCGACCGGAACGAGATCGAGTTCGACACGCTCTCCAGCGGAACCATCAGCCGGCAAGGTTCACCTCCAGGTGCGACACGACCTCCGCCAGCGGGACCTCACGCTGCTCCCCCGTCGACAATTCCTTGACGACGACCACTTCGTCGGCAATCTCCTTGTCTCCGAGCACGAGTGCGAATCGGGCACCCGAACGATCGGCAGCCTTCATCGCACCCTTGACGCCACGGTTCCCGTAGGCCATGTCGACACTGATTCCCTTGGCCCGCAGCGCCCCGGCGATCGCGACGATTCTCGACTTCGCATCGCTTCCCAGTGGCACCCCGAACACGGAGCACCGAGCGCTCGTTCCTGCGGACTTGCCTTCCGCCGCCAGCGCCAGCATCGTGCGGTCCACACCGAGCCCGAAGCCGATGCCGGACAGCTCCTGGCCACCCAGCTGGGCCATCAACCCGTCGTACCGTCCTCCGCCGCCGATACCGGACTGAGCGCCGAGACCGTCGTGCACGAACTCGAAGGTCGTCTTGGTGTAGTAGTCGAGGCCGCGCACCATCCGCGGATTCACGACGTACGGAACTCGCAGCGCATCGAGGTGACCGATCACCTCGTCGAAGTGCGCTTTCGCCGTCTCCGACAGGTGGTCCAGCATGAGCGGGGCATCCGCCGTCATCTCGCGCACCTCGGGACGCTTGTCGTCGAGGACACGTAGCGGGTTGATCTCGGCGCGCGTACGTGTCTCCGGGTCCAGCGGCAGGGCGAACAAGAAATCCTGGAGGAGTTGGCGGTACTGCGGCCGACAGGTGTCGTCACCTAGGGAGGTGATCTCGAGCCGGAAGTCGCTCAGCCCGAGACTTCGAAAGCCTGTGTCTGCGATTGCCACCACTTCCGCGTCGAGCGCGGGATCGTCGACGCCGATAGCCTCGACACCCACTTGCTGAAGTTGACGGTAGCGGCCCGCTTGTGGCCGCTCGTAGCGGAAGAACGGGCCCGCGTACGCGAGTTTGACCGGGAGCGCACCACGGTCGAGCCCATGCTCGATCACGGCGCGCATGACGCCTGCAGTGCCCTCGGGGCGAAGCGTCACCGACCGGTCGCCACGATCAGCGAAGGTGTACATCTCCTTGCTGACCACATCCGTCGACTCGCCCACACCGCGAGCGAACAGACCGGTGTCCTCGAAGATCGGAAGCTCGATGTGGCCGTATCCCGCATTGCGGGCAGCGGCCAGAAGTCCTTCGCGGACGGCGACGAACTCCGCCGAGTTCGGCGGAACGTAATCGGGAATGCCTTTGGGCGCAGAAAATGTACTCAGCTTGCTCACAGTCACAGCTTTCCCTGTTCGGTACCCGAGAGTCCAACGAGAAAGGGATTCGATGCACGTTCCTGGCCGATGGTGCTTTGGCCGCCGTGACCGGGCAGGATGACCGTGTCGTCGGCGAGCGGCAGCAGTGAGTCCGCGATGGAACGCAGCAGTTGCTCGTGGTTCCCACCGGGCAAGTCGGTGCGTCCGATCGAGCCTGCGAACAAGGTGTCCCCGGTCAACGCCACTGCCAGTGTCCCGTCCGGAGTGTCGACATCGACGGTGAACACCACCGAACCCTGGGTGTGCCCAGGTGTGTGTACGACGTCGAATGTGATGCCGGCGAGGTCGAGCGAAGAACCGGCGACCAACTCCGCGACGTCGTCGGGCTCGTTGAACTCGGTGTCGCCCAACAGTGCGGCCAAAGCCGGTCCCGTGCCCCGAATCGGGTCGGACAACATGTATCGGTCCTCCGCGTGAATGTATGCGGGGATACCGAACTTTTCGCATACCGGCGCCACCGACCATGTGTGGTCGAGGTGTCCGTGGGTGAGTAGAACCGCGACCGGTGTGACACCGGACTCGTTCAAGAACCGAAAGAGTGGCTCGGTCGCGTCCTGCCCCGGATCGACCACCACACACTCGTCCGCGCCATCGTGAGCAAGCACGTAGCAGTTGGTCTGGAACATTCCCGCCGGGAATCCGGTGACGAGCACAGCAGTAGCTCCTAATTCGGTACGGCAAGGTCATCGACAGAGTAGTTGCATGGTGTTCACCGGTACGTCGCCAGTGTCCGGACGGGCGCCGAAGGCCGATGCCCGTCAGAATGCTCTCAGGATGTAATGGCACACTCACTCACGGTCGGTTCCGGCTCGCCGACCGGCGCAGCGGCGATCAACGAGTCGGTGAACGTCACAAGCGGGAGGACACGTCAATTGCCCAGCAACGAGCAGCGGCGCGAGGCGGCGAAGCGAAAACTCGAGCGACAACTCGAACGTCGAGCCGAGCGAGCGAAGAAGCGCAAACAGCTGACCATCGCCGGATCCGTGTTGGGTCTCGTCGTCGTAGTCGGCGCCGTTGCAGTGGTCTTCGCCCTCACTCGCGGCAGTGACGAACCGGAGACGACGGCATCCGAGACGCCGAGCGGTGACACTCTGATCGCCGACGGTCGCGCCGAGCCTCTACCGGAAACGGTCGACTGCGCATACCCGGCATCCGCTCAGCCTGCCTCGAAGGAGAACACCCCTCCGCGCACCGACGCGATCCCGACGAGCGACGAGGCTTTGAGCTACAGCATGGCGACGTCCCAGGGCAACATCGGGCTCACGCTGAACAACCCACAGTCGCCGTGCACCGTGAACAGCTTCGTCTCGCTGGCCAACCAGGGCTACTTCGACGGCACCACCTGTCATCGAATGACGACCGGCGCCGGGTTGCAGGTTCTCCAATGCGGCGATCCTGCAGGAACGGGCATGGGTGGTCCGGGCTACCAATTCGCCGACGAATTCCCGGCCGATCAGTTCGCCGAAGGCGACCCTGCTGCCGATGAGCCGATCTCCTACCCCCGCGGCACCATTGCGATGGCCAATGCGGGGCCTGGGACGAACGGGAGTCAGTTCTTCCTCGTCTACGGCGACTCGACTCTGCCCCCGGCGTACACGGTGTTCGGCACCATCGACGAGACAGGACTCGAAACCTTGGACAAGGTTGCTGCAGGCGGCGTCGAAGGCGGCGCATCGGACGGCAAGCCTGCCCTCCCGGTGGACATCACCAACATGGTGAGCGACTTCTGATGCGGACCACAACACTGCTCGCAGCGGCAGGAGCCGCAGTCTTCCTCGTCGCCGGCTGTTCTTCCACCGCGTCGGACACTGCGACGACAAGTACTACACAGTCCACGACCAGCGCGGCGCCGACCACGACGCAGCCGCCGCTCGATATGAGCCAGTTCGGTGTCCTCCCACCGGTTCCCGAACCCGACGCATCGTCCACGACGTGTGAGTACCTGGAGGCCACGCCCGCGATCAGGGACAACACAGCGCCTGCAAACGACGGCGTGTCGACGGTCGGAACGGTCGACGTGGCAATCACGACCAGCCAGGGTCCGATCGGACTGACGCTCGATCGGGCCGAGGCCCCGTGCACAGTCAACAGTTTCACCTCGCTCGCATCGCAGGGCTACTTCGACGACACGATCTGCCACCGTCTGACCACCACCGAGGGCCTCGAGGTTCTTCAGTGCGGCGATCCGTCCGGCCAGGGCAATCGCGGTCCGGGATACGAATTCGCGAACGAGTACCCGACCACTGCATATCCCGTCGGCGATCCCGCGGCATCCGACCCGGTCGTCTACCCACGCGGCACCGTCGCGATGGCCAACGCCGGACCGGACACGAACGGCAGTCAGTTCTTCCTGGTCTACGAGGACTCGGTGCTCCCACCGCAGTACACGGTGTTCGGCACGATCGACGATGCGGGCTTGGCGACCCTCGACGCCGTCGCCGCGGCCGGTGTATCGACACCGGGCAACGATGGACCGCCGAACGCGGAGGTCACACTCCAGAGCGTCGCGACGACGTAACGGCTACACCGTAGTGGGGGGGGGGGGGGGGGGGGGGGGGGGGGG
>NZ_JBMDIX010000053.1:0-29381 GCF_057808915.1 Rhodococcus sp. FG69
CACGGATGAGCACTTTCAGAGATCAGATCTGGGCACTTTCACTGAGCGCCGTCACCCAAGGGTGGGCCGGGCTTGTTCGTGCCCATCTGACCGTCGGTGCTCCAACACGGTCAGCAAGCGAGTTCGCCGTCGGACGTCGAGAATGTTCGTCATGGCGCAGCGACTCCGTGGTCCGGTGAGCAACCTGAAGACCCGGCTGTGGACCAATCCGCCCTTTGCCAACGTCACGTCGCTGGCCGCGGCGGTCGTCGCTGCCAGCGGCGTCCTCGACGCTGTCACGTCGGACCCGGGCGTACTCGGGAGTGCGTGGACGTGGTTGTGGACAGGCGTCGCTGCCGTAGCTGTGTCGATCCCGGCTGTGTTGGGAAGCAGGTTCCCGCCGGTCTGCGCTCTTGCGGGGTGCTACTTGTTCATCGCGGTCACGGCCGTACAGATGGCTTTCTCCACGCAAGGCATCGTCGCGATCAACAATCTGATCTTCTACCCCATGCTTGCGTGCTACCTGGGGTGGTTCTTCAGCCGTCTGATTGCGAGATCGGCGACGGGCGTCGCCATCACGGCATCGGGAGTAGCGCTCGCGTTCAACCCGACCAGCGCGCTCGTGGTGACGTGGCTCAACTTGATGCTCGCGTCTCTGTTCTGTCTCGAGGCCGCGAGCTACCTGCATCGGCGGCTACAGCGACAGGTCGAAACGGATCCCCTCACCGGTGCGCTCAACCGCATCGGGTTCCGTCGGATCATCGCCAAACAACTGCGCGATTTCGAGAGGACCACGGTGCTGCTTGCACTGGTGATAGTCGACTTGGATCACTTCAAGCAAGTCAACGATCAGCACGGACACCACGTCGGCGATCAGGTACTGACTCGACTCGTCGCCGAGGTGCGCGCCAATGTCCGATCCACCGATGTGGTCGCCCGAATCGGCGGCGACGAATTCGTCATCGTCTTGCCAGGTATCGACGAACATGATGCACGGGTGATCGTCGACCGACTTCACGCCACTACGACGAGTTCCTGGTCGTCGGGAATGGCCATCAGTCAACACGGCGACACCGTCGACACTCTTTTGGCGCGCGCAGATCTGCAACTGCTCGTCGCCAAACGTGCGTCACGTTCTCTCGACTGAGTTCCGCAACCGGTGACGACTGCCCGGCGAAAACGTATCCGGCCGGGAAAGATGTTCTGCGTTCATTCCAGCTGGCACGCAAATCGGTGCATTGTTCGCTACGATCCACACAATTGAGTAGCGACGAGCAACTCCAGCAGAGAAACCATGGTGAACCGAGTTGGCGCCTGGAACGGACTCCGAATACTCTGCACGTGCCCGGTCATCTACTCGAAAGCGATTGCTGTCGGCGGGAATTCAGTCGAAGCTGTTGGTGATGCTCCTCAGTGTGAGTGTGGTGTCAGTAGTGGTGGTGGGGGCCGTCGGGTACGTTGCCGGCACCACTTCGCTCCGCGACGCTGCATTCGACCGAATGACGGAACTTCGCGAATCACGAGCTCGGGAAATAACCGCCAAGTTCGATGCGATCCGTAATTCCGCGGCCGTGATCACGCACAGCCGGACAACAATAGATGCTGCCGACGAATTCGACGCAGCATTCGATGAATTGACAGAACGAACTTTGACTCCGGCGCAAGATGCCGAACTTGATACCTATTATTCGGATATATTCGCGCCCGCGCTCGAAGAAAACACCGGAAAACCGGTCGATCCCGCTCTTTTCATTCCTCGCGACCCGGCGGCACGCTACTTGCAGAGCCTCTACACAGTGCCCGCGAACGGTGATTTCGACCAGGCGATCACCGTGGACACGGCGGGCGACGACAGTGCGTGGTCGGCGACGAATGCGCGCTACCAAGGCTTTTTCGAGGATCTCACCGTCAGGTTCGGATTCGACGATTCGATCATTCTCGATCCAGCAGGCAACGTCGTGTACAGCGCCTACAAGGGCGTCGACCTCGGCACGAACGTGCGCACCGGGCCGTACTCCGCAACGAGTCTCGCCACCGGGTTCGAACAGACGATGCGGGCGAGTTCGATCGACGATACGCTCGTCACCGACTTCGAACGCTATGCACCGTCGTACGACAAGCCGACTTCGTGGGTGATGACACCTATCGGTCAGGACGGCGTCATCTCGGGAGTGCTTGCGCTGCAGTTGCCGATCGAATCCATCAACAAGGTCATGACGGCGGACAACGGCTGGGCCGACGACGGTCTCGGCGAGACAGGTGAGACGTACCTGGCCGGCCCCGACCGGCTGATGCGTTCGGTGTCTCGGCTATTGACCACCGACCCCGAGGAATTCCTCGACACCGTCGTCGAGGCAGGCACCTCACCCACCGTTGCCGAACGAGAAGTCGAACGCGGCGGCAGTATTCTCCTGCAACCGGTCGACACCCTCGCGGTGAACAAGGCGTTGGCGGGGGAGACGGGCGTCCAAGTTGCCGACGACTACACCGGCGACGACGCTTTGGTCGCCTACACTCCGCTGGATATCCCCGGAATCGACTGGGTCCTGGTGGCGAAGATCGATTCGGACGAGGCTCTCGCGCCGGTGGATCGCTTTGCCCGCAATCTCGCGCTGTCCACTGCAGCGATCGTCTTGCTCGTGTGCGTGTTGTCATTGCTACTCGCCCGGGTGTTCACGCGTCCGCTCAAGCAGCTGGCGGGCGCAGTTCGCGAAGTCAGCTCAGGCAACCTCGGCATCGGCGTTCCGGTGACCAGTGACGACGAACTCGGCGATCTGGCCGCGGCATTCAACGATATGAGCCGCAGCCTCGCCACCAAGCAGCAGCTTCTCCAGGCACAGCAAGAGGAGAACGAAAAGCTGTTGCACAGCTTGATGCCCGAACCGGTGGCCAAACGCTACCGGGAGGGAGAGGAGAACATCAGCGCTGAGCACCAGAACGTCTCGGTCATATTCGCAGAGGTCGCCGGGTTCAGCGACTACGCAGCTACGATCTCCACCGATCAATCCGCCGCAGCGTTCAACGCCCTGATCCATAGCTTCGAAGAAGCGGCCGAGCGCCATGGCGTCGAACAGGTGCGCAGCTTGCGTAATGGATTCCTGGCCAGTTGTGGGCTGGTTGTTCCGAGGGTCGACCACGCCGAACGGGTCGTTCGATTCGCGATCGAACTCGGCGAGATCGTGACGCGGTTCAATCTGCAGAACGGCACACGATTGACGTTGAGGTCCGGCATCGACAGTGGGCCCGTGTCGAGCGGTCTCGTGGGACAGAGATCGATGGTCTACGACCTGTGGGGTGACGCCCTCGACCTTGCGCACCGCGTGCACCAGGTTGCTGGGACGCCAGGGGTATTCGTGAGCCAACGTGTTCGTGACGCACTGTCCGGCGCATACAACTTCACCGCGGCGGGCACTGTCACGAGTTCGGCCGGCACTGAGCAGGTCTGGTCGTTGGGCGGAGGCCGTATCGATGTCTGATCTGCTTTCCCAATCCTGGTTCTGGCCGGCGGTGCTGGTCGTCGTCGCGTTCCCCGTCGCGTTGTTGATCCTGACCGAGGTTCACGCGTCCTTGCAGCGACGCGGCAGCAGCTTCGTCAAACCGGTTGTACTGCTGCGGAATTACGTGTTGCCCGCGCTCGCTCTTCTGCTGCTGATCAGTCAGGTGGAGAGTGCGTCGGTCGAAGCCAGTTGGTCTCGCATCATCGCGACCGCCCTGGGATTCCTGATCATATTGTTCGTTCTGTCCGGGGCGAATGCGGTGCTGTTCTCCAACGCATCGTCGGGAACGTGGCGTAGCCGCTTACCGTCCATCTTCGTGGATCTCGGCCGCCTCGTTGTCATCGTCATCAGCCTCGGGGTGTTGTTTTCGGTTGTGTGGGGCGCTGACGTAGGTGGGCTGTTCGCGGCGCTGGGTGTCACGTCGATCGTGATCGGGTTGGCTCTGCAGAACGCGGTCGGGTCGATCATCGCTGGACTGCTGCTACTTTTCGAGCAGCCCTTTCAGCTCGGGGACTGGCTCGATACCGCACCTGCCAAAGGCCGGATTGTCGAGGTGAATTGGCGTGCAGTGCATATCGATACCGGAAACGGTCTGCAGATCGTGCCCAACGCGTTGCTTGCGACCGGGTCGTTCAAGAATCTCAGTCGGGTGCAGGGTGCGTCCTACAAGGCCTCGTGCACAGTGACGTTCTCGGCAGATGATCCGCCGGACCGCGTCGTCGAGGTGTTGCTGGCGACCGCGCGCGACGTCCCGACGCGAGCGCCACTGCTCGAGCCGAGCGCAGCGCCCATCGGTGAGGCGCAGTATCGGGTTGCTATCCCCCTGTCTTCGCCCGCCGATGAGTCGGCGGCGAAAACAGTACTGTTCCAGCGTCTCTGGTACTCGTCGCGGCGCGCCGGCCTTCATCTCGACGATGCCGCGACACCCGACTCCGGTGAGGAAGTCGAAGCAGAGGTGGCGCGAGTCGCGAGCGCGTTACACATCCCGGCGGGAGACATTCAGCTTGCGCGGGGCGAAGCTCGGTTGGTGTCCTACGCCTCTGGTGAAGTGGTGCAGCGCGTCGGCGACGTCCCGAAGGCGCTGCGTTTCATCAGCCGCGGCCACGTCTCCCTCGTCGTGAACACCCCTGACGGACATGTCCTGTCGATCGGCGAACTCGGTCCGGGCGAGTACTTCGGACTGACCGCTTTGACCCGTCAGAAGGTCATTTCGGGTGTGGTCGCGTCGAGTGAGACGACGATACTCGAGGTCTCGCGCGAGACGATGGACGTCATCGTTCGTGCCCATCCGCACTTGGCCCGGCGCCTCGGTGAGGCCATCGATGTCCGACGCCGGCAGGCGAGCGCTGCGCTCAACCAGCACCCCGAGACGGTGGACTCCGCGTAATCGACCTCCGCTAGTGCCACCGCTCGAGGGTTCTTCGCGAATCGAACCGGCGAACGGCGCCCGAGAGCGGGTCGGTGAATTCGAGTGTGGACGCCAGGAGTTGGAGTGGGGCTGTGAAGTCGTCGACGGGCCGCGCGCTCGGCTGTGGGTAGAGATCGTCGCCGAGAATCGGGATGCCGAGCGAATTCATGTGCAGCCGCAGCTGATGGGTGCGCCCGGTCCGCGGGTGCAAGCGGTAACGCCCGAGGTCGCCGCGATGGTCGATAAGTTCGATCCGCGTTTCCGCATTCGGTTCGCCGTCGACCTCGCGCGCAGCGAAGTCGAACTTCTCCTTGACGATACGACTGCTTACCATGAGCGGAAGCTGCAGCGTCGGATCGTTGGGTGCGATCGCTTCGTACACTTTGTTCACTTTTCGGTCCTGGAACAAAGTCTGGTACGCGCCTCGGAGCGCCGGATCGACGACGAACAGCACCAGCCCGGCGGTCACGCGGTCCAGTCGATGGGCCGGGATCAGATCGGGCAGATCCAGCTCGAGGCGCAGACGTACGAGTGCCGTCTGCAGAATGTGGCCACCCCGCGGAATGGTCGGCAGGAAGTGTGGCTTGTCGATCACGAGAATGGCGTCGTCGCGGTGGACGATCGAAATATCGAACGGCACAACGGGTTCCACGGGTAGATCTCGGTGGAACCACAACGCGTCGATCAGGAACTCGCGGACGGTGTTCCACTCGCCGTCCTCGGGCATCCGAATTCTCGCGGGATCGAGGCCGTGCCTCTTCGGCAGCGGCGGTTGCTGCCGTCGTCTCACCGAGTGAGCTTATCCGGCCGCCGCGTTCGCACTTGTGCGGGGAAAAACCCCGATTTCTCCTGCACAAGTGCGAAGTCGAGGACTACTCGCAGCCGATTCCGTCGTTGTCGCGATCCAGGTGCTGACCGTAGCCGTATTCTCCGCGGTACACGGGTGCAGCGCCGGCATCGCGAGCCTCGGTGCAATTCTTGTACTCGAACGCACTCGGCGCCGGAGCAGGTCGCGGGGCCGCCTGGGGTGCCGGCGCAACCTGAGGTGCCGGCGCAACCTGAGGTGCCGGCGCGATCACGGCCGGGCAGAACTGCGACGATCCCGAGTTGCAGAGGAAGTCGGTGATGGGATCGGCCGCGGCGACGGCGGGCATGGTCGCCATGGCTGCAGCGACGACGAAACCGCCGAGGCCGACGCGAACGAGGGAGGACGAGCGAATCATGTGGAGCTCCTGACAATGTTCTCGGGTCGCGGAAGAAACCCCGGATCCGAGGAGGGGTGAGGTTCGATCTTGCGTCCGCGGTCATTGAACAGTCAATTGATGTCATTCGTCCGAATTAGCGGGTTTGGAACGCACCACATGGGCGTATACGAACGTATGAGCGAAAACGAGCAGGTAAACCAGAACGCCGAGAAGGATCCCGAGAAGTGGGTCACCGGCGACGAGCCGATCACCGGACCGCAGGAGAGCTACCTGAACACCCTCGCACAGGAGGCCGACGAAAAGGTCCCCGACGGCCTGACGAAGGCGGAAGCGTCGGAGATGATCGACGAACTGCAGGGCAAGACGGGTCGGGGATAACCATCCTCGACGGGTGACGACGGGGTCGTCCGGCTAGCCGACAATCGGAGTATGACGTCCGCTCTCGACCGTGACTCCCGACGTAAGCGCGGCAAGTCGGCCAGGCGATCTACGCCGCTCGAGTCGCTGGCCGCGCTCACAGTTACCTCGCGCGATCCGGTGGCACTGCTCGAGACGCAGGCGGCGACGCGTGTGCCCGAGTTGGTGCCTATTCGGTACGGCAGGATGGCGGCCTCGGAGTTTCCGTTCTTCCGCGGGGCCGCCTTGGTGATGGCCGACGACCTGTCGCGGTCGCCGTCGTCGGGCATCACCACTCAGCTCTGTGGCGACGCGCATCTGAGCAACTTCGGTGTCTACGCCACCCCGGAGCGCCGAATGGCGTTCGATATCAACGACTTCGACGAGACCTATCGTGGCCCGTTCGAGTGGGACGTCAAACGCCTCGTCGCGAGCCTGGCCGTGGCAGCGATCTCCCGCGAATTCACCGCTAAGCAGCGAAGGCGAATTACCGCATCGTGTGCAATGGCATATCGGGAGACAATCAGGCGCCAATCGGAACTGGGCAACCTCGAGGTCTGGTATTCGCACGTCGAGATCACCGACGAACTCGAAACCATTCAGCACGAGCTCGATGCCACGATGCGCAAGCGGACGAAAGATCTCATCCGGAAAGCGCGCTCCAAGAATAATATTCAGGCGCTCGACAAGCTCACCGCGGTGATGGACGGCCGAAGACGCATCATCGCGAACCCGCCATTGATCGTGCCGGTGGAAGACCTCGTCGACGATGTCGCCGGAACATATCGGCAGCTCGATCGCAGGTTGCAGTCCTACCGCGAGACCTTCCAACACGACAAGCAGCTTCTGTTCGACTCCTACCGACCGATTCAGCTCGCCCGCAAGGTCGTCGGAGTCGGCAGCGTGGGCACACGTGCGTGGATCATCCTGATGGAGGGCGCCGACGAAACCGACCCATTGTTCCTGCAGGCCAAGGAAGCGCAGGCGTCGGTCATCGCGTCGTACGTGGACGGGGAGACCTTCGACAACCAGGGTCGACGCGTCGTCGAGGGGCAACGGCTCATGCAGGCGTCGAGCGACATCTTTCTCGGGTGGGCTCGAGGTATGGATCCCGACGGTGCAAAACGGGATCTCTATTTGCGGCAATTACGCGACGGCAAAGGTTCCGCGGTGATCGAGGTGATGTCGCCGAAGGGGATGGAGTTGTACGGACGGCTGTGCGGGAGGGTCCTGGCCTACGCTCACGCGAGGGCGGGAGATCGCGTCGAGATCGCGGGCTATCTCGGTTCGAGTTCCGCGTTCGAGAACGCGATGACCGAGTTCGCTGACGCCTATGCCGTCCAGAACACGTCCGACCACCGCGCGCTGGTCGACGCGATCGACAGCGGCCGGGTGATTGCGCAGGCCGGAGTCTGAGTGCGCTGGAGTGAATCGGTCGGCATCAGGCGTGAGTCCGGTGGTTTCGTGGTCGGCTCCCTGTTGTTCGGGCTTGCAGCGGTACCTGGATACGGGCAGTGGGTCGGAACCGACCTCGACAACATCACGTACTTCGTCGGATCGCTGTTCTTCACCGCCGCAGGATTCATCGCTCTGCGGTTGAGTGGCCGCCCGGTACCGGACGGCGAATCGGAACGAGTCGAGCTGTACGACTGGTGGGCTGCTGCACTCCAGTTCGTCGGCACACTGCTCTTCAACGTCAGCACCGGAATCGCGATGGTCAGTGGTCTGACGTCGTCCGAGGCGGACAGATGGGTCTGGCGGCCCGACGTCTTCGGTTCGACGGCGTTCCTGGTCGCAAGTGCTCTGGCCGTCGTCGCGACGACCGAGACCGACAAATTGTGGGATCCGCACGCGCGAGATTGGCGCAGCACGTGGCTCAATATGATCGGCTCGGTCGCGTTCGGGGTATCCGCAGTCGGAGCCTTCGTTCGTCCCTCGACCGGTCAGCTTGCGGAAGCCGAAGTCGCGAATGTGGGCACATTCGTCGGTGCGCTGTGTTTTCTCGCTGGAGCCCTGCTCATGCGGCCTTTGGTACGAGTCCCAAACATTCGATAGAAGTTTTGGTACGTCATTCGTTGCGACTACTGTGAGCGGTTCCACAGCTTGCGGGGGTCAACCTACTCGTGAGTTAGGTTGGAAAACGCATGTTGTTCGTGTTGCGCCGGGAATCGGCGCGGCGGGGGAGGATGGATAAGTAATGCACCGTCGAGTTATTGCAGCGCTGGGGACCAGCCTTGCGCTGTCGATACTGGGAACCGGTGTGGTGTCGGCCCAGCCGCTCCCCGGTACAGGCAGTTCGGATGGTGCCGCATCGCCGTCTGCGCAGGCTGCGCCGTTCAGGCCGGCCCGCATCGATCATGTCGACATGCTCACGGACCGACGTGCAGCCGTATTCGTCGAGTCTCCCGCGATGAACAAGATCATCCAGGTTCAGGTTCTTCTCCCGGCCGCGCAGGCAGTGTCCCGGCCGACGTTGTACATGCTCGATGGCGTCAGTGCAGGTAAAGAGTCGAACTACCTCGAGAGCACGTGGACGCAGAAGACCGACATCGTCGACTTCTTCGCCGACAAGAACGTCAACGTGGTTCTTCCCGTCGGTGGTTCCAGTAGCTACTACACCGATTGGAACGTCCCGGATCCGATCCTGGGCGTCAACAAGTGGGAAACGTTCCTGACCTCAGAGCTGCCTCCCTTGATCGACGCCCGGTTCTCCGGAAACGGCACCAATGCCATCGCTGGTGTCTCCATGGGCGCCCAGGGCGCGATGGACCTCATCACCCGTCACCCGAATCTGTACACCGGTGTTGCCGGGCTGAGCGGGTGCTACGACAACTCCCAGAACAATCTCAAGGACGCGGTGCGCGCAACCGTCGCCATGAACGGCGGCAATGCAACCAACATGTGGGGCGAGAACGCTGACTTCGGGTGGGTGGCACACGACCCGTCGCGCAACGCCGAGGCGCTGCGCGGCAAAGACGTCTACATCTCCGTCGGAACCGGTTTGCCCGGTCCCTACGAGCTCGGACCCGGTGGAACTGGCTTGCAGGAAGCAGCCCAGGGCGGCCCGCTCGAGGCTGCGGCGCTGTACTGCACCACACTGTTCGACACGCGGCTGCGCTCACTCGACATCGATGCCACCGTCGTCTACCGGCCCTACGGCATCCACCAGTGGCCCTACTGGCAGGACGATCTGCGCGAGTCCTGGCCGACGCTCGAACGGGCTCTCGGCCTCTAGCCCTGGCTTCCTACCGTCGACTCGACGCCGGCGAAGTGTGCGAGCACATGGTTCGCAACTACGTCCGGCTGTTCGAGTGAGACGGAGTGGCCGGCAGCGTCGACTCTTCGGTGTTCTCCGCCGCAGGCGGTAGCGATGTTGACGTCGGAAATCGGTGGCGGGTAGGCGTGATCCTCCGTTCCGGAGATGGCCAGCACGGGCACGGTGCACCCGTGCAGCTCCTCGACGATCCGCTCGCGGTGAATGACCTGGTACGCCGATCCGCCGATGGTCCGGTCGAGTGCAACCATGCGCTCCCGCCAGTCCTGGACGGACGGCGTGTCTGTCGACAAGCTCGTGTCACCGAACATGATGTACATCAGGGTGTCGATCGAATCCGATGCGCCATGCTCGCTCAGTAGATCGACCAGCGGTGCGAATGCCTCCAGCTGATGTTCCTCCTCGGCGGACGATCCGACCGCGACTGCGGAGAGCAATAGCTCCGGTCTGCGTGCGGCCAGTCGCAGCGCAACGAAGCCGCCGAGGGAGTTTCCGAGAAAGTGCACCCGCCCGAGCTGTAGTTGCTCGATCAGCGCGGCGGCGTCTTCGGTGAGGGTATCGACGCTGACCTCGTCCTGCTGGTGGACCGAACTCTGCCCGTGATTGCGGTGGTCGTACGTCACGACCCGGTGGCCGGCGGCCACCAGAAGCGATGCCAGCTCGTCGAACATGCGGTGGTCGAAGAACAGGGAATGACTCAGCACGACGGTCGAGCCGTCGGCCGGTGCTGAGATTTCGTACCAAATGGATGCGGTGCCGATGGCTATGGTGCCGACTGCGGTGGTGGCCATGACTGTCTCGATTCTGTCCGAGGCTCCGACTGTGATGCGGAACACGTGTACCGTACGAACGGTAGGGCGCAGCGGAGGTGCCGGTCTGCCGGTTGCGCGCACGGAATCGGCCATCGCGCGCACAGGCCCGACTCCTGCGTGGGAGGTACGTATCGATGAAGGCATCGACTGGTTACGACGTGTCGGAGACCGACACCGCAGTGCTGCCGGCCTCCGATCGTCGCGACTTCTGGTGTGACCATGTTCGTGCCAACCACGGTGGCCTCGAATCACGCTTCGATCGAGCCGAGGGGTTCACCGGCAAGACGGTCGTTCAGCGATCCTTCGATTTTCAGTTGATGGAGTTCTCCTCCGACGCAGTCGAATACGAACGTCGCCAGTCGGATGTGCGGCGAGACGACGATCGAAGCCTGAGAGTCCTGATTCCCCGCGCCGGGCTTTTTCGCATCGGGCATGGCCAGGATCGGGACGTGATCGGACCGGGTTCTGCAGTGGCATTGTCGATGTCGTCGCCATTCACGCTGGGACATGGTGGTGATGCGCGAGCGTGGGTCGTCAGTGTCCCGGAATCGTCGTCGACGACGCTTTCGTGTTCGCCGCGGATGCTCGACATGACTTCCGGAGTCGGGGCAGTCGCTTCGGCAATGTTGCGGCAGCTGTCGATCCAGCGGAACTCTCTGTCCACGAACGATTTCCGCGAGATCGGAAAGTCCGTCACAATCTTGATTGCGACGCTCGGTTCCGACGTCGGTCGGTGGCCGGGAGTGGCACAGTCGGCGTTCGAATACGTGCATGCGCAGTCCGACGATCCGACTCTGACGCCGGTCACTCTTGCCCGACGGCTCGGATGGTCGGTGCGCCACATACAAGCTGTTCTGGCCTCGGTCGAGACCACTCCGTCGGACTTGATCAGGACCAGCCGTCTGAATCGAGCCAAGGCACGCTTGGACGATCCGGCGCAGCGGCACCGCTCGATCACCGAGGTCGCATACGCGTCAGGATTCGGCTCGGTCAGTACCTTCAATTCGGCATTCCGTGCCGAGTTCGGGTTCAGTCCGAGCGATTCTCGCTCGGCGAGGGTGCGGCGGTAGCGGCGTACTTCAGGAAGGCGTCGTTCTCGTCCGGATCACCGATGGTGATCCGCACTCCGTCGCCGGTGAAGGCGCGCAGAAGGACTCCTGCTTCGGCTGCGCCCTCGGCGAAGGGCGCAGAACGATCACCGAGCGGCAAGAAGACGAAGTTCGAGTCGGACTGCGCGACGTCGTAACCCAGTTCGATGAGGGCCTCACGTACCCGCTCTCGCTCGATGACGAGCGCGTCGGTGCGGGCCAAGAGTTCGTCTTTCGCCGCGAGTGACGCCAGGGCAGCCCGCTGGGCAACGGAGTTGACAGCGAACGCGATGCGCACCTTGCCGAGAGCGGTGATGATCGACGGATCGCCGACGGCGTATCCCACCCGCAGCCCGGCGAGTCCGTAGGCCTTCGAGAACGTCCGAAGGACCAGAACATTACGACGCCCGCGTGCGAGCTCGACGCCGTCGGTGTACTCGCCCGCGGGGTTCTCACGGGCGTATTCGAAGTAGGCCTCGTCCAGTACGACGAGTACATGCGCGGGAACCGCGTCGAGGAACTTCTCGAGTGCGGATCGCCTGACGACCGTGCCGCTCGGGTTGTTGGGGTTGCACACGAACACGACGCGGGTGCGCTCGGTGATCGCGGCGAGCATGGCGTCGAGATCGTGCACGTGGTTGTCGTCGAGTGGGACCTCGACGGGAGTGGCACCGGCGACGCGGGTGATGATCGGGTACGCCTCGAACGAGCGCCACGCATACACGACCTCGTCGCCGGGGCCGCACGTGATCTGCACGACCTCCTGGCACAGCGCGACGGATCCGTTACCGGCAGCGACGTTCTCGGGTTGGACCTTCAACATCGCGGCGATCTCGGCGACCAACTCGGTGGCGCGAATATCCGGGTAGCGATTGACGGTCGATACCGCTTCGGCGATCTTCTCGCGCACGCTCGGCAGTGGTCCCTGGGTGGTCTCGTTGCTGGCCAGCTTGATCACTCCGGGGAAACTGCGGCCCGGAACGTAGGCGGGGATGGCGTCGAGGTCGGTGCGGATACGAGCAGTCACGGCTCACATTATGCGCTTCCCTTCATGTGGGATTTCTGTGCGTCCGGCGGTATTGGAGCGGGGGGCGCTCGACAGCACTATTTTGGATTCATGTCGGGAATCTTCACGGATGTGGCAGTGCTCCGAATCGATGTGGAACCGGGGGTCGACCCGGACGACACCGACCAACCTCGTGCGGTTCAACAGAAGGTGCCGCTCACCGCAGTCGCACCTGAGGGCAATGTCCGGGGCGGGATCGTCGTGCTTCACGAGTCCCGGGAGATTCCGCCGTCGCTCTTGGCCCTGCTGCACGCGCTTGCGCTGGAAGGCTGGCTCGCGGTTGCGCCCGATCTTTTCCATCGCGACTCGGTCGTCGACGGCGAAGAGGTGTTCGGTGAGAATCTGTTCGCCGATTTCGACGCCACGTTCGACTGGCTCACCTCCCGCGGCGTGTATCCGGACTGTGTCGGGGTCATCGGGTTCGACGACGCGGGAACCGCGGCTCTGATCGTCGCCACCAACCGGCCGATCGGGGCGGCAGTCAGCGTCGCTGCTGCCGGGATCACCGAGCCGCTGAACGCCGACGCCGTCGCGTTGGTCGAGGCCGCACCGTCGCTCCAGGCGCCCTGGCTCGGTCTGTACGGCGAGGATGACCCTCGGGCCCCAGCAGAGCACATCGAGAGGCTTCGTGAGGCAGCCACACGGGCGTCCGTGGCTACCAACGTCGTCAGCTACAGCGGTCGTCATCACCGAGCGGACGCGCCACCGTCGCCCGGCAGCGCCGAGGACGGGGACCCGGGGACAGCTGCGCTGATCGAAGCGCAGACGAGGATCTTCGACTGGTTCGACTCGTTCCTCAGGTGAACAGAAGGTTGACCAGCCGTTTTGCGCTGACGGCTTCGGCGTGTGTAATCTCTTTCCTCGGCGGTCCGAGAGGGCCGGCAGCCTAGGAGGCGTGCCAGAGCGGCCGAATGGGAGTCACTGCTAATGACTTGACCCTTCACCGGGTCCGGAGGTTCAAATCCTCTCGCCTCCGCCACGGTCGGTAGAGTTTTACCGGCCAGCTAGATGCTCGACCACAACAGAACATGCGCCCGTAGCTCAACGGATAGAGCACTTGACTACGGATCAAGAGGTTAGGGGTTCGAATCCCTTCGGGCGCACAAGAAAAAGCCCCTGATCTGCGAACATTCGCAGATCAGGGGCTTTTTGCATGTGTTGGATGTGCCTCCCACTCAACACAAACGACCCTTCCGGCAGCGAAAGTGTTGAGCGATGCGGACGCGTGTGTCGCGCGTCGTTCAGCAGGGCTCGGGCGTGCGTGGCGACGGGGCGTTCGCGTTCGGGAAGTAAATCGGTGAACAGCACCAATGTCTCACCACGTTCGGTGACGGCGGGCGCAGTGAGTCTACGAAGACCGAGTTGATGAGCTGCGGCCGCGATGTTCGGCCAGATTTCGTAGACAACAGACTCTCTAGTTCCGACTGCACCTGAGGCCTCGCTATCTGTGCCGCCGTACGAACCAATGCAGTCGCAAATTTACGATCCCGGTCACGTCCACATCTGCGGGTACCAGTACCCGCAGACCAATTTGAGAAGCCGACGCCGGACCATCGACCGGGTCGACTCAATGCAGGTACGCCTCGACGACAACCGACTCCCTGGGCGGGGGCCGTGAAATCGGCCACCGAGTTGTAGCGGACGGTTCCGATGCCGCGATCTTCGTAGAACTTCAATCCATATTTGTGACCTGTACTCCACTTCCAGAACTAGTATATTCTATATAAACAACTGCGCAGAGGAAGCTCGAAGAACATCCAGTTCTAGGCACCATCGATGAGCCACATGACACCTGTCGGCTGCCCGAGAGCTCGCCGCTCCCATCGCTACCGCGGTACCTGCTTCTGATGTGCAGCTAGTGCGGCACCAAGTTTGCCGGGGCCGGACTGACACCGACGTCCAGACCGTAATGCAGAGGGATCTCCACCATGAAGGATTCAACGCTTCAGGCCGAACACGTAATCAACCAGCACATTCGGGGATGGAACCCGCAGTCGATCACCACTGTCGATGTTCTGCGCCGCGAACAAGTTGACCAACTGGCCAGGACGCTCGACTTAGACGTAAGGCGCTTCAGCGGAGCGGCTGCACCGCTTCTGTGGCACTGGCTGGCGTTTCAAGACTGGCCAGCTTCTGCTGCACTAGGCGCGGACGGCCATCCCGCAACAGGGCACTTCTATCCGCCGATTCCCGGCCGACGTCGAATGTTCGCAGGGGCTGACGTAGCAGCACATGGCCCGCTGTTGATCGACGAGCCCATCACTCGTCGCAGCAGGCTCCATTCAACTGAACTCAAATCCGGTGCGTCAGGGGTGCTGCTGTTCGTAACGATCGAGCACCAGTTCGAACAAGGTGAGTCGTTGTGCCGTACCGAATTTCAAAAAATCGTATATCGCAGTGGGGCCGGTGGGCCGCACCAGAAGCCGCAAAACGATGCCCTTGAACTAGAGAGTTCAGTGCCGGAATCCTGGCATGTCAGTCACGTCGTCGATGCGCTCACCCTTTTTCGAATGAGCGCGCTCACCGGTAATGCTCACCGGATCCACTACGACCTCACATACGCGACCGAGGTAGAAGGTTACCCAGGCCTTCTTGTTCACGGTCCGCTTCTAGCAATACTGATGGCTGACATGGCCGAGCAGCGTTGGAATACCGCGCCTCTCCGAGAGTTCGGATTCCGCTTACGCCGCCCAGTGTTCTGTGGCAACCCATTTTTGACCGAGGGAACCATGACCGAGTCGGGTGACACCGCACAGCTAGTCGTGACGTCCGGAGGCGGTACGGCAGCCACTGCTACGGCGGTGCGCGCATGACAATTGCCCAACAACTTTCTACTGCACGGAGCTTTCTGTTCGTTCCGGGTGCACGACCTGACCGGTTCGCCAAGGCAGCGAAGTCAGGTGCCGACCTGGTGGTGCTCGATTTGGAAGATGCGGTCGAGGCCGATGCGAAAACCGTTGCACGAGCCAACGTCCATGACTGGCTTGCCGACGGGCACAACGCGGTCGTCCGTATAAACGGGCATCGATCGCCGTACTGGGCCGATGACGTGGCGATGGTCAAAGAGTTCGACAAGGCAGCAGTCATGATTCCCAAGGCTGAGGACCCGGACACCGTTGCCTCCGTGTGCGCCGACAATGCCGCGATCGCGTTGGTGGAGACAGCCGCCGGAGTACTCGGTGCCTCGGCGCTATCAGCTGTTCCAGGACTGATGCGGACTGCGTTGGGCCATATCGATCTGGCTACAGAGCTAGGTGTCGATCCAGATGCGCGCGAGGCATTACTGTTTTCACGCAACATGTTGGTGATGGCCGCTGCCGCGAACAATCTCGCCTCGCCCGTTGATGGGGTCACGACGTCGTTGCGTGACGCTGCAGCTCTTCGTTCGGATCTGACCTACGCGAAAAGGCTCGGTTTCGGTGGAAAGTTGTGTGTTCATCCATCTCAGGTGCAGATTGTCCATGATGCGTTGCGTGCGTCCCCGGCCGAATTGGCATGGGCACGAAGCGTCTTGAGCTCGTATTCCGTCAACGGAGCTGTGGGCGATGTCGACGGACAGATGGTGGATGCACCCGTTCTTGCACGAGCCGCGCAGATTCTCGGCACGTCCAACGAGCACTGAAGCCAGAAATGCGACGATTGCACCAGTGGTGTCGGCACCAGAGGACTCCACCTCGGCACATCGCCTGTTGTTCATCACTCAGGACGTCGACCACCAATAGTCAGTGTGCCACCCGGTAGCAGGAGATCTCGCACCAGTTGGGCGCATTGGCAGACGCCCGGGCTCAGGTGCTCGGTCGCCGTGCGTTTTCGAGGTGATCGGTGAGCAAGCGCCCTGCTTCCTGGATGTGTTCGGACATCGCGCATCGAGCCGCTTCGGCGTCTCTGCCGCTGAGCAGGTCGATTATGAGGCGGTGGTCCCGTGCAGAGGCCTGCGGCCACCCGGGTATAGCGGCGAAGAACTTGCGAGGTGCGTACCCGAGAGTTGATCCCACGAGCCAGTTCAATTTCGGGCTGCCTGCGAGGGCGTAGAGCGTTCGATGGAACTGGTGATTGAGGTGCTCGACCTTTTCGTAGTCGTGAGATGCCGCCGCTTCTTCGAGTGCATCTTGAATACTCGACAGAGTCGAAATGTCGTCGGGCCTCGCGGCAACGGCGGCTCGTGCGGTCAGCTCACCGGCCAGCAGCGCCTGAGCAGCGAAAACATCAGCGATGTCGGCGGGGTCGAGTGGTGCGACCACAAATCCTCGGCGGGGTTCGACCCGTAAGAAACCCTCGGATTGTAGTACCAGTAGCCCCTCGCGAGCAGGCGTAGCGCTGATGCCGAGCTCTTCGGCTACAGACTCCGCTCTGACGAATTCACCGGCCAGAAGCTTGCCGGCAAGAATTCGCTCGCGAACGAGTCCGGCCGCTTCGTCACTCAATCTCACCCTACGACGGGTGTGGCGAGTCGTCACAGGGTCGGTCATGGGCACAAATCCTAGTCATAAGAATCGTCCACGGACGTATCGGTATTTATCGACGTGCACGAGCGGAGTGCAAGGTCCGGCAACAACTCGTTCAGTTGACGGCCATTGCGCCGTTGCGTAAATTATGTAGAATATATTAAATGTTTATGCCTAGTATGACTCAATCTGAGGAGTTGCGGTGACCACGTTGAACGCAGAGGAAAGTGCGCTACTGAAAACCGTGAAGGACTTCGTGGAGAAGCAGGTCAAGACCACCGCCCACGAACTCGAGAAGGCTAACGAATACCCTGAACAGCTCATCGAGACCATGAAGGACATCGGGGTCTTCGGCCTCGCGATTCCGGAGCCGTACGGCTTCGGAAGCGTCTCCATGCCCTGCTACGTCCAAGTGACCGAAGAGCTGGCGCGTGGGTGGATGAGCCTTGCTGGAGCGATGGGGGGACACACTGTCGTCGCCAAGCTCCTGGTTCAGTTCGGAACCGACGAACAGAAGCAGAAGTATCTCGGCAGGATGGCAACGGGGGAGCTTCGCGCGACGATGGCACTCACCGAGCCTGGCGGTGGCTCGGATCTGCAGGCTATGCGTACGGTCGCGAAACTGGATCGCGGCGACTATCTCATCAACGGCAGCAAAACGTGGATCACCAACGCCCGGCGAGCCGGATTGATCGCGCTGCTCTGCAAAACCGACCCCACGGCGATGCCGGCGCATCGGGGCGTATCGATATTGCTCGTGGAAAAGGTTCCCGGTCTGACCGTGTCGAGAGACCTACCCAAGCTCGGTTACAAGGGGGTCGAAAGCTGCGAACTCAACTTCACCAACTGTCGTGTCGGTACCGACGCGCTGCTCGGTGGGGTCGAGGGAAAGGGTTTCGCGCAGATGATGAAGGGACTCGAAGTTGGGCGACTGCAGGTGGCGGCTCGGGCAACCGGCGTCGCCCGCGCTGCGTTCGACGACGCCTTGCGGTACGCGCAGGATCGCGAGAGTTTCGGAAAACCTATCTGGCAACACCAGTCGATCGGCAACATTCTGGCGAACATGGGCACGAAGCTCTACGCAGCACGAAGCCTTCTTCTCGATGCATCGGAGCGGTTCGACGCAGGCGAGCGGTGCGACATGGAAGCCGGAATGGCGAAGCTCTTCGCTTCCGAATCAGCTATGGAAATTGCCCTCGACGCTGTTCGTGTCCATGGCGGGTACGGCTACTCGACCGAATACGATGTCGAGCGCTACTTTCGCGATGCCCCGCTCATGATCGTCGGAGAAGGCACCAACGAAATTCAGCAGGGGGTCATAGCCAAGCAGCTCGTCAAACGCGGCGGCCTCGCAATTTGAACGTTGGCACGAGCTGGAGGCAGTTGAAGCAAATGCGCCTCATACCACCAGTGCACCTGCCTGAACCGACTGCGGACCAGTGGAGTTGGCAATTACTGGCCAGGTGCCGAGGAATGCCATCATCCGTTTTCTTCCCTTCGGAAGGATTGCGCGGATACAGCCTGGCCTCGCAAGAGTCAGAGGCCAAACAAATATGCGCAAGGTGCCCGGTGCGGGTGCGGTGTGAATCCTACGCGTTCGAATCAAGAGAATCGTTCGGCATCTGGGGAGGCCTCACTGCGGCAGATCGCGCCGCACGTCGAGGCCGACCCCCGTTCCGAGCGTGGGCGTAGTGACGGCCGCACGAGACTGGAAAGTGCCTGTAGCGCAGGAACTGTAACGATGTACAGTCCGTGCGCTACAGGCACTTTTCCACCCCAAAGCAGGCGCGCCGGGGCTCCGATGAAATATTCGATCTGGGCGTTGTTTACGCCTCGTCATGGGGTCGGCTTGGCCCATGACGATGGTAAAACTCCTCGGCAAATCCGGGACCAGAACGACAGGGGGTGAGCAACTGTTGCTGTCAGCAACAGTTGCTCACGGAACCGTGTCAATCGACCGTGCCCGCGATGCCGGCGTTGCGCACTTCCTCGGTGACGTCCGCCAGTGCCCGCATTCCCACTTCGATGGTGTTGACCGAGAATGGAAGTGTGAGGGCCAGTGCGGCAACGATTTCCGCATCCGTAGCGCCGTAATGGCGAGCATTGTCGATGTGCAGTTTGGCGCCTTCGGCATACAAGTGAGTCGTCGAGAGGTCCGCTACGACCAAGGCAAGTTCTCGCCATTTCGGGGCCAGACCATCTTTTCTCCACAGTACTCGACCCATTGATCGATATGCGGAGAAAAGACGAGGGGTGTGCTCGGCCATCATTCCGTGAACTCCGGGAAATGGCACCTCGAAGGCCTCCCAGTAACCACCCTTCGTCGAAGCAGGTACTGCGTACTCTTCAGGCTCGAATATGCGTGGCAGTCCGACGGCAAGGCTGTGCGTGGAGATCATGGACAGCATTTCGAGAATATCGAGCACTTCCCTCTGGCTGGCTCCATGACCGATAGCCCGCCGGATACGGCTGCGTACTCCGCCTGGATCGAGAACAGTCATCGATGCATCGTGCGCCAGCAGTAGGAGCTCTCGGATATGTGGCTCGAGTTCAGCAGCGCTGTATGCCGCATCGACGTATTCCGCAAACGCAGCGGCGAACTCCCAATCCAGTTCGATCAGCAGCTCCCATTGACTACTGACGGAACCGTAGACACGCTCGACGGTCGCGCGGACGTCATCGGTATTCATAGCGTGGTGACCGGTAGAGGCGTGCCGGGATGAACTGCCGGGAGCGCGACAACGGTCCCTCCCTTGGCGATGGTGACGACAAGGGTGTTGAGCTCGGGGCCGGCGAAGCACAAGCTTGTGACCAGTACTCGGTGACCGAACGTCAGCTCGTATCTGACTACTCCAGACCTGTCGACGGCCACTACGTTGTCCCCCGAACTGCCCGCTATCCACAGCCAGCCTTCGGTATCGAGCGCCATACCGTCAGGCCGACCCGTGGTGAGTGTGACTGTCCAACCGTCGGCGCGGCAACTCTCCGGCGACACACTGTATCGGCGAACAGTATCGGTTGCGGTCTCGGCAACGTAGAGCTTGTCCCCGTCGAACGCCAGACCGTTAGGGAACATCAACCCGTCGACTTGGGTTTCGAGTTGGCTGCTCACCGGGTCATAGGTCAGCAACCGCCCAGGCTTGACCTCACCTATCCCATGTTCTGCTGTGTCCGTGAACCACACCCGTCCATCAGGCCCCACGACGCAATCGCTGGGAGCGGTGACCGACCCCGCCAGTTCGACGGTCAGCTGTCCGTTCATCCATCGTTGCAACGACGGCACCGCGTCCAGAGTCGAGCGTGACGGCATGGCAGTCCCGCCGTTCTGAGTGATCCAGATCCCGCCGGACCGATCCAACGCGATTCCGTTAGGGCCGCCGCCGGTTTCGCACAGCAGTGTCGCCCCTGAACCGTCCAAAGGCACACGGTAGATCTGACCACGATTGATACTGGTTACAACCACTGAGTCATCGTCGATTTTCGCCGGGCCCTCGGTGAAGCCGATACCGTCCGCGATCAGACTGGCACTGTCCGGAAGTCGAAGTATCGAGGAAGACTGTTCTCGAGTAGACATCAGCGGCTCTCTTCGTTGGCGACGGTCGCTATCGTGTCTGGTGCGAAACGAACAGCGGTGTGTCCGTCGATATCGACGAACACGGCATGTACGCGCAATCCAATTGATAGTTCGAGATCATCGGCGTCATTAATGTTGGTCACCAGTTTGGTGCCTTCGTCGAGTTGGACGACTGCCACGTTGTACGGGGCCGGACCGAAGTTCGGAAAGTACATCTTGTGAAATATTCCGAAGGTCCAGATTTCCCCTTTGCCGGATACCTCGATCCACTCGAACGCATCGAAGGTGCCGCACGCACTGCAGGCTGTGCGTGGAGGAAATTGGGCAGTCAGACAGCTCGTGCAGCGCGTGGTGGTCAGAACGTGCCGATCCAATGCCTCGAAGTACGGAGTCAGTAGACGATCCGACGGGGTGAATGGAATCGAGTTGGTGTGCATTCACTTTTCCGATCCGTAGATAATCGACGAGACGACGGGCGACGGACACACATACTGAATTACAGATGCTTTGTCGAGTTGTCGTTCTCCGCAGGACCTTCTGATCTGTCGTACAGCTTCCACTGTGAGGCCCCAACCTTGCATGTAACTCTCCGAAAGGTGACCGCCGCTCGTATTGAGGGGGAGTTCTCCCTCGATGCCGATTCGTCCGCCCTGGATGTAGTCACCCGATTCGCCCTGTTCGCAAAACCCCAGGCCTTCGAGCGCGAACAGAACGTTGGGGCTGAAATTGTCGTACACCATCAATGCGTCCACGTCGGCGCGCTCGATTCCCGCCATGCGGTACGTACGTTCGCCCACTGACCGAACGGCGCTGCACCAGTTGTCTGCCGGTGGAAAGTCGGAGTCCACCAGTTGGCCCTGCTGCCCGAAGCCCAGGACATACGCGGGCGGGTTGGGGTAGTCACCGGCCTCATCGGATGCACACATGATCAGTGCCACTCCTCCATCATTGATGAGGCAGTAGTCCATGACGTGGAGCGGATCGACGATGTAGCGGGAGTTGTGATAGTCCTCGCGACTGAGAGGCGTTCGCATTACTGCATTTTCGTTGAGTGAAGCGTGATGCCGAAATGTCATCGCAACCGTGGCGAGCTGATCGTCGGTCGTGCCGTAGAGATGCTTGTGGCGCTGATACATCATCGAGTAGAACGCTCCCGGCGACGTAAAACCGTACGGCGCAGTGAGATCGGCGGACGTACCGTAGGCCTCTCCGACTACGCCGCCGTAGGTGGCACCGGCTGATCGGCCGTTGTTGCCGTAGACAAGTGCAACGCGTTTGCATAATCCTGAAGCGATCGCCATGGCCGCCATCTCGATCGAGGCACCGGACATTCGTCCCTCTGCTGGAAGTTGAGCCATCCATTCGGGCTGAATGCCTAGGCTTGCGGCAACGGACTCGTAGGAGCTCATCCTGTTCACGACCAGGCCGTCGATGTCTTTCACCGACAAACCCGCATCTGAAAGCGCCTCGTGGAGTGCCCAATTCCCAAGATCGTCGGCGGAATAACCTGGCAGTTTACCGAAAGGCGTGGTGCCGACTCCGACCACGGCACTCGCCCCCCTCAGTTGGTCGACTGACTTCATGTGC
Source organism: Rhodococcus sp. FG69 (assembly GCF_057808915.1). Lineage (NCBI taxonomy): Bacteria > Bacillati > Actinomycetota > Actinomycetes > Mycobacteriales > Nocardiaceae > Rhodococcus > Rhodococcus sp. FG69. The sequence continues at coordinate 22,332 of NZ_JBMDIX010000053.1, forward strand.
TCGCGATCCTTTCTCGGGCCCCGTACCTCGGGCGCGCGCCCAACGTCCCTGTAGTCAATATATTCTATACAGTAACTGAACTGCGAGCAAGGATGTCCGACGTATTACGTTGCTGCGCTCGCAGTGCAAAGGCGACACCGTACTATATATAATATCGGGTCTGCGTTTCATGCGCCGACATCAGTAGTCTCAGCTCGTACCACGACAGGAGGTCGTCCATGAAGGCCGTGGACCAGCACCACGATCTACCCGTCCCGAGCGGGCGGAGGCAGTTGTCCGCCGAAGTCGAATCATTCGTACGCGAAGAGATCATGACGGGCAGGTTCAAGGCGGGACAATACATTCGGACTGAAACCCTGGCGGCCCAAATGGGCGTCAGTCAAACGCCAGTCCGGGAGGGTCTGCAGGCTCTACGAGGTCAAGGTTTTCTCCGCCTCGAACCTCGAAAGGGCTTCCGCGTTCTCGCACTGCGCCCGTCGGATATCGATGACATATTCGGTGTTCAAGCTTATCTGGCCGCGGAGCTGGCTCGCCGTGCCGCCACGCGGCTCAGCTGGGAGCAAGTGAACGAGTTGTCCCGGATTCACGAGGAATTGGTCACCGCCGTCGGTAACGATCCCGCATCGGTTCAGCGTCTCAACAGCGAGTTTCATCGGCTCATCAACCGCAACGCTGACTCGCCCAAGCTCACCATGCTGCTTGCCACGTCGCTGTCCTACGTGCCGAATCGCTTCTACGAGACCACCGGCTTGTATCCGTCGACTGATGAACGAATCGAGATTCTCGAGGCAATGAAGACTCGAGATCCGGAACGGGCGGCGGAAGCGATGAGGCGGCACATCGAGCACTCCGGAGTAGTACTGCAGAAGTATCTCGATGACAAGGGCGTTCTCGGCCGATGAACTGATGTCCATATGAACTGATATCTATTGGGGCGGCCCGATTACAGTCGCTTCGATACGCGACTGCATCAGTTTCAGACATTCCTCGGAGTCGAGGGACGGCGAGCTGCAGAGGAACAGATCACGTTCGCTCGGCCCGCCCACCGCGCATGCGAGACAGAGCTGTGGTGTAGGGATTCGGTCCAGCATCGTGCCGTCGGAGGTCACACGCTGGGCTGCTCGGCCGAATACATCGGATGACCAAATGCAGCCCCACGGGTCTATCGCGATGCCGTCCGGAGCGAATCCGAGCGGGATACGCGAGCGATTCGACAACATGCCGTCCGGATCGAGGTCGAAACGGCTCAGACAAGCCCCGAAAGATTCAGCAACGAACAGTTGTCGTGTGTTCTCATCGATGACGATGCCATTTGCGAAGGCCAGCCCAGCTGTCACCTCGCGGTACCTTCCGTCTGGCTCGACCATGAAGATCCGACTCAGCGATGGGCATTCGAAGCTGCCATTCATGACTCGCTCGATGTCATCGGGTCCGGCAAGGTACTCATGCGGATCGAAACCGGTCTCTCCGACGTAACACCTACCTGCTGCGTCCACTGCAAGGTCGTTCAGCGTTGTTGCAACGTCCTCCGACAGATCCGCATGGACAACCCATCCGAGGTCGTCTTGCCGCAGAATCCGCCGCTCTTCCATGATCACAACAAGCAAACGCCCGTCCGGAAGCCATCCAATTCCGCCGGGCGAACCTGGCACCTCGAGTACCGTACGACTGTCGTTCTCGATGTCGGCGCACACCACCTGATTGAGGTGCATGTCCACGAACCACAGTCGGTTGTCGTGCCACCGCGGGCACTCGGTGAATGCGAATCCGCCTACGACAGACGCCGACGATATCGAATCTTTCATTGGTCTACGCTCCTGATCTCGGTTGTGGTCGTTGGTTCAGCCGGATTCGGCTCGGTCGTCGATTGTTTGCGGCGACTCAGTATCGCGGTGAGTGCAGCGCCCACTATCCCGAAAGCTGCGAATACGAAGAAGCTGGTGGACACCTCGCTACCGCTGGCGATCAGAAACCCGATCAGAGTCGGCCCGCCTAGCGCACCCACTCTGCCTGCGACCGAGATCCACGACAGGGCAGCCACGCGTGTGGCTCGGGGATAGTCTGTTGCGACGAACCCTGGCAGCAGTAGCTGAGCACCGAGTGTGCCTGCTCCCGCGATGAATACCAAGCAATAGACGACGAGTAGAGGCAGTGGCAATGACAAAGCCATGATGCTGACCGACGCTGACAGAAAGACGCACAGAATCACCACGCCTGGTCCCGAGATGTCTGCGCGTTTGGCGAGAATCGGGGGAACGACGGCCGCACCGAGGTTGAGGGCTATGAGGAAGGTCAGTGACGAGCCGAGCTCATATCCATTCTCACGCATGAGTTGTGGGAGCCAGGTGTTCAGTCCGTAGGTGAGGATCAATCCGGATGCGCTGAGTGCACCGAAAAGCGCCGTCCGCATGCGGACCTGACTCGAGAACAACCTGACAGCCGGGTTGGGGCCGGGCGTCTTGAACTCGGCACCGACAGCATGATTCTCGATCATTGTGGGGAGGCGCGCAATCATGAGGGGAACGATCGTGATCAGGGGGAGTGCACCGAGGGCGAACAGGAATCGAGCGCCGAGCGGCTCCAAAGTGAAATACCCTGTCACTGCAGCGACGACACCACCGATTGGATAGCCTGACCACGCGATGGCACTGTAGCGGTTTCCCTTACCTGCGGGCGCGCATTGCACCGCCAGGGCCGCAACCAATGGGACGAAGGTACCGACGCCGAGTCCGACCATGAATCGAGCACCACCGAGGAACGAAGCTGTCGGCGCAGCGGATGATGCCAGCATCCAGACTGAGAACCATGCACACGATGCGATCGTCAATCGCCGGCGGCCGACGATGTCGGCCAGGGTGCCAGCTATGACCGACCCGATCAGCATACCGATCACGGTTGCCGTGCCGATCAGGCCGGCTTGTGTCGGGCCGATGTTCCACTCGTCCGACGAGATCAACTGCGGCAGAACCGTTCCGTACACAACAAGGTCGTAACCTTCGAATGCGAGACCGAGAAAGCATATGGCCAGAGTTGCCATTCGCTGCATCTGCGCGCTCATAGAATGCGGCCACGAGCCGACTCGTCCTTGACCTTCTGCGTCACGACACTCGACTCGTCGAGGTGTGATGGCCGCCCCCCCAGTATCCAGGCGCAACCGAGTGCTATCACCGACAGCAGGGCTATGTACCAGGCGACCGAGTTGTTCGAACCGGTGATTCCAAGTAGATACTGCGCGACAAATGGTGCGGTGCCGGCGATGGCGGCAGCCGGTATTGCCTGCGACAAGGCGGTTCCCGTGTACCGCGACAAAGCAGGGAACTGACCCGCATAGAGGGCAAACTGAGGTGCATTGACGGGTGCCATGGTGAAGCACAGGTAGATCGACATCGCGATCAACACACCGGCCGGACCTGCGTCGAACAACAGAAAGAACGGGAAGGCGAAGAGGATCGAGAAGGAAAGACCGAATAGAAGTACTGTGCGCGCGCTGGTGCGGTCTGCCAGCCATCCCGCGATCGGTACGGCGATGGTGTACAACACTGCCGAAAATATCAGGGCATTGAGTATCGAGTTCCGGTCGTACCCGAGTTCGCCTGTCGCATACCCAACGCTGTAGGTGAACACTGTGTAATACACAACGCCTCCAGCCCCAGTGATACCGGTCGCCAGCAAGATGGGCTGCCAGTATCGGGTGAACGTCTGGCTGAGACTCAGCCGGGACTGATTCGCATCCCCAGTGGTCGAGGCGACGAACTGCGGACTGTCATTGATCGATCTCCGCAGCCAGAATGTCAAACCGAACAGAACCGCGCTGAGCAGGAACGGTATGCGCCAGCCCCATTCCAGGAAGCCGTCACCGGATACGTGCGAGAAGAAGGACGTGGCGATGGAGGAGAGGATGAGACCCAGTGCGCCCATGTGGACGATACTTCCCATCAAATTCCGTCTCGGCTTCTCCGAGTGCTCTACGAGAAGCAGTGCGACGCCGGCGACCTCGCCACCGAGCGCGAATCCTTGAATGAAACGCAAGGTGACCAACAGAACTGGGGCGGCGATGCCGATGCTGTCGTAACTCGGTATCAGTCCGATACCGACCGTGGCTCCGCCCATGAGCACAAGAGTGATCATCACTGTGCGCTTGCGGCCTATGCGATCACCGACTCGGCCGAGCACGACGCTGCCGACAGGTCGCGCTACGAAGCCGACGGCGAACGTCGCGAAGGCTGCCAGGGTGCCTGTAGCTGGGCTGTAGGTGGGAAAGAAGATCTTGTTGAAGACGAGGGCGGCCATCGTTCCGTAGAGCATGAAGTCGTAGAACTCGATCGTGCTCGTGGACAACCCGGCGACGACAAGGCGCCGTCGCTCGACTGCTGTCGATACGGGGTGATGCAAGGGCTGTGATGCCATGAGGTCCCCTTGGGAGGATTGGTCGTGGAGCTCACCATTCAGGTTGACGGATAGGCGAGGCATGGGCGACTGAAGATGAGTTATATTCTATATTGTTACCTGGGTCACTATCAATGTCAAGAGCTGGTCAGGCTCATTTTCAGTTGTAAAGAAGCGGTTCTCGCCGAAAGATGTGTCATTATTGTATAGAATCTAAAGATGCACGAGCCCCTGTTGAAGACAGGCGAAATCAGATGAACACAACGTACGACGCCGTCCGGCGTGACCACCGGCACGACTGCCCAGAAGGGATGACGCAGTGAATTCCAACGACATCAGGGAGGTGCCGACCCCCTACGAGCTTGCAAAGTCGGCAACACTTCCTGCGCTACTCGACGCCTATGCGGAGGCGTATCCCGACCGCGCTCTCTTGGTGACCGAGGATCGAACGATGACGGCGGCCGAGTTCGCCGATAGTGTCCGCGTCCTTGCGGCCTCGTTCGAGACCCTCGGACTCGATCGAGGCTCAGCTGTCGGAATTCTGATGCCCAACGGCTGGAGAATGACGGTGACCATGTTGGCGTTGAACTACGCAGGACTCGTCGCCGCGCCGCTCAACACGTGGTACAGAACGGCCGAGCTGATCACTGCGCGCCGGAAGGCGAAGCTGACAGCGATTGTGGCGACGCCCAGCTTCTACGGAACTGACTACCGATCCATCCTGGGCGAGGCGAACCTGCTCCAGACCGACGACGCGGCAGGATGGCTCGGTACCTACTTCTGGACGCAGGGCGATCTACCCGAAGGTCTCGAACGTCGCAAGGCGCTGACGCCGGCACACTCCGAACTGGTCTCTCCCGGCGATGTCTCGATGCACGTATTCACCAGCGGGAGCAGTGCTGAGCCCAAGGTAGTTGTCGTCAAGCATGACGGTCTGGTGGCGAACCCGTACGAGATGGGCCGTAGGTGGGCGTTGACAACTTCGGACAGGATCTGGTTTGCCGCGCCGATGTTCTTTGGATTCGGGTGTGTCAATGCCCTTCCAGTAGCACTGACGCACGGGGTGTCTCTCTGCCTGGAAGAACGTTTCGACGCTATGACTTCAGCTCGGTTCATCGAGAAGCACGAATGTACCGTGTATTACGGTCTCGGGCCCATGACCAGGGCACTCGTCGCAATCGACGCCCAAGAAAAGTTCGACCTCTCCAGCTTGCGCACCGGTCCTGTCGGGTTCAGCGCCGAAGACAAGCGCCTTGCCGTCGAAGTACTCGGCGTTGTCGGCGCTTCGAGCGTTTACGGATTGACGGAATCGTATGGTAACTGCAACGTCACCGAGCCTGGGGATCCGCTGGATGTAGTTCTCGAAACCCAGGGAACGGTGAACACCACTCACCGGATCCGGTGCATCGATCCGGTCTCAGGTGCTGAGATTTCACCGGGAGATGCGGCCGCGCTGGGAGAGATTCAGCTGTCAGGATGTGTCACGCCGGGTTACCTGGACGATGACGCGGCAAACGCGGCCTCGTTCACGCCCGATGGGTGGTTCAGAACCGGTGACCTTGGATGGATCGACACCGAAGGACGATTGCACTTCGCTGGCAGGCTGAAAGAGGTCCTCAAAATCAACGGAATCACGATCTCACCAGCCGAGGTGGAGGGGTACGTCGAAAGTCATCCGTGGGTGGACGAAGCTTACGCTTTCGGGTGGTCGCTCGGGTCTGCCAGCGAAGAAACCCTTTGCTGCGCAGTGGTTGTGGGTAAAGCCGCGCCACTGGACGCAGAAAGCGCCACGGCACAGTTGCGCGTCTGGTTGCGGGAACGCGTGTCCTCGTACAAGGTCCCGGGACTCTTCGTGGTGATCGAACCAGGTGAGGTGCCCCTGACTGCGACCGGCAAGGTAAGCAAACGGCTGATCGGAGAACGCTATGTCGATGTTGGGCAGACCGTCGAACACGTTCGATAACTGCAATCGTCACGCCTCGAGGTCGACGCGCCGAGAGATGAAGCCCGAGATATGAAGAAGGAGGGATCATGCACGCAGTAGTGATGAGCGGCAACGGTGGACCCGAAGTGCTCGAATATCGGACTGTTCCAGACCCCGCCCCGTCCTCAACGCAGGTGGTGGTACGTGTGGACGCCTGCGGGGTGTGCGGTCATGACGTAGCCGATCGATCTGGGCTGACTCGGATCAGCAGCAATGTGGTACTCGGGCACGAGATCGCAGGCGAAGTGGTGGCAACCGGCTCATCGGTTCGTCGCGTTTCTGTGGGCGATTTCGTGGCGAGTAAACAGCATCACACATGTCACCTCTGTGCTCAGTGCACGTCAGGAGACGAACTTGGATGCAGCAACGCTGAGTTCGTGTACGGGGGATACGCTGAATACGTTGCACTCGAACAAGATACGATCCTGCCAGTTCCCGACGGCGTCGAAATGACAGCGGCAGCTGTCGCCGCGTGCGCGGTGGGTAGCTGCCTGCAGGCACTGGCCGATGTCGCCCGGGTACGCCCAGGCGAAACCGTCGTCATCACCGGGGCGGGAGGTGGACTCGGTCTACATGCCATGCAGATCGCCGGGCACCTCGGTGCCCGGGTTATCGGGGTGACCTCATTGGTTGGGTCCCCAGGTAGAAGTCCAGTGTCTGTGTGAGTTTCGTGTCCGAGA
>NZ_JBMDIX010000054.1:0-27951 GCF_057808915.1 Rhodococcus sp. FG69
GCACCTTCCAGCCAACGCGCACGTTGCACCCTGCGCGGCCGCTGAAACGTGCGCGTTCAGATGCCCGGGGGGGGCGAATCGCAGCGCCGCACTCACTCCTGAACTTGTTCGTCTTCCTCCGGCTCGAACGACGATTGGCCTGTATGCCCGACAGCGACGCCGTCGTCGGTATTCGGAATCGTCCCGTCTTCGCCCAACTTGGCGTTCTCGTCTGAATCTGTGTTGCCGGATGCCGGGGTACCCATGGTGAAGCTCCTGTCGTTGCCGTGTCGGACTGCTTATCCGGTCGACCGGCAATGCAAACCCGCGAAACGCCGCACGAACCGGTGGGCGTCGGGCGTCGTCGACCACGCAGGAGACGCCCGACCGCCACAACCGGTGACTTACTTGAAGGTGTCCTTGATGTTCTCGCCGACCTTCTTGATGCCGGCCGAACCCTGATCCTTCTTGCCCTCGGCTTCGAGATCCTTGTTGTCGGTGACGTCGCCGACAACCTCTTTCGCCTTGCCGATTGCGTCTTCAGCAGCGTTCTTGGCCTTGTCGATGAAGCTCATGATCGATCCTCTCGTCAGGGCGTCGGCAACGGTCGTTGCCGATATCACGCCCACGTTGTGCAGACAGTTAGTCGAGTCGGACGCGCCTGAACGCACGTTCTCCGAGGGGAGATCTGCATCACAACGGCTACCAGAACATCCAACGACCAGGAGGTAGCGGCTCAGAATCAGAAACCGATGGGTAGGCCCGCATAGTTTTCGGCGAGTCCGGTTGCTCCCGCCTCGCTGCGCGCGAGCCATCGCAACTGCGAGAGCTGCAGCTGCGCATCGAACGGATCCTCGCCGATGTGCAACATCGTCGTCATCCACCACGAAAAGTGCGTGCACCGCCAGACACGGCGAAGAGCGTCGTCACTATACGAGTTCGCCAGTGTGTCATCGTTCTTTCGAAGCAATGCCGCCAACGCAGGCGCCAGCAGGGCGACGTCGGCGACCGCTAGATTGAGGCCCTTCGCTCCGGTCGGCGGCACGATGTGCGCAGCATCCCCGGCGAGGAACAGCCTGCCGTGTCGCATCGGCGTCTGCACATAGCTACGCATCGGCAGGACGCTCTTCTCGGTGATCGGACCCGGCGTCAGCTCCCATCCGTCCTGTCCGTGACCGAGCCTCGTGGACAACGCATCCCAGATCCGGTCATCGGACCAGGTTCTCACGTCGCTCCCGTTCGGCACCTGCAGATACAACCTGCTGACCGTCGACGACCGCATGGAGTGCATCGCGAATCCATCCTGGTGCCAGGCGTAGATGAGTTCGTCGGTCGACGGCGCGACATCGGCGAGCACACCGAGCCACGAGTACGGGTAGGTACGCTCCCAAACCTGACGGACGCTGTCCGGCATCGCCGCTCTGCTCGGTCCGAACGAGCCGTCGCACCCGGCGACGACCGACGCGTCGAGGCGGACCTGCTTCCCCGACGAATCGGTGAACGTGACGAAGGGCGAGTCACTTTCGACGTCGTGCAGCGCCGTATCGGTCACCTCGTAGTGGATCTGCTGGCCGGCCGCTTCTCGTGCCGCAACAAGGTCCTTGGTCACCTCGGTCTGGCCGTAGACCCACACGCTGCGCCCGACGAGGTCCATGAAGTCGATGTGGTGACGCTCCTCCGGCCACTGCAGGTAGACGCCCCGATGCTGCTGACCTTCGGCGTGCAGCCGTGTGCCGAGACCGATGTCGTCGAGAAGCTGGACGGTCGAGTGTTCGAGAATGCCCGCACGGATACGTGACAGCACGTACTCCTGCGATCTGGTCTCGATCAGAACCGACTCCACTCCCTGCTCGGCGAGCAGGTGGGAGAGGAGCAAGCCGGCCGGACCGGCGCCGATGATGGCAACTTCAGTTCGCATGCCCGTCAGTACACACTGTGTCTGCGGGCACACAAAGGCAATACTTCCACTCAGTGAAAACTGCGGCGAATGCCGTTCGCCGCGACCTGCAACGCCGCGACCAGTGTGGCGCGGTCACGGCCAAGGTTCGGCACTACGATTCCGAGCGCCGCGACCACCTCGTCGTCGCGCCGACGAATCGGAACCGCCACCGAACACGCACCGAGGGTCATCTCCTCGACCGTCTTGGCATACCCGTCACGGTGCACACGACGGAGCTCGCTCGCCAGCGTGCCTGCGTGCACGACCGTGTACGGGGTGAGACGGGTCAACGAACCGAGCACGCGTTCCCGCACATCTGCGGGCGCGAACGCCAACAGCACTTTGCCCACCCCAGTCGCATGCAGCGGAAGGCGTGCACCGATGCGACTCACTGCGGGCACCGAGGTGTGTCCCGCGAGCCGGTCGAGGTACAGCACCTGGTCCCCGTCACGGATTGCGAGGTGAACCGTCGCGAGGGTCGCTCCGTAGATGTCGTGCAGAAACGGTGACGCTACTTCTCTCAGATCGGACTGATCCGGCGCGAGCATGCCCAGCTTCCACAACCGCCGCCCGATGACGTACTCACCCGAGTCGGTACGGACAAGAGCGCCCCACTCCACGAGTTCGGCCACCAACCGGTGCGCGGTCGCCAGCGCCAGGCCGGACCCGTTCGCGATGTCCGACAGGGCAAGAGACGGGCGCGTCTCGTCGAAGACAGCAAGGATGGCGAGCAACCGCGACGACACCGATTGCCCCGGGTTCCTCGTGTTTCCCGCCACGGCACAACTTCATCACATCGACGACGCGGATCCCGCACTTTCCCGACGCTGGCGGCGGTGCACCATGTCGTCGAGTACTGCCCGCCGGAGTTCGACGCGATCGTCGAACGGAACGACGACGTCGCCGAAGGTCTGGAATCCATCGCATCCACGCCCGACCGCGACGACCACGTCGCGATCGTCGGCCTGCGAAACCGCCAGCGCGAACGCTTTCCGGCGGTCGGATTCCACAACGACGGTAGCGTGCTTCGCCGACACCGCGCCGGCGGCGACGGCGTCACGTATGACGGCGGAGTCTTCGGAGAATGGGCTTTCGTCGCTGACGATGACGATGTCCGCTGCGGCGCCTGCGACCGCGCCGAGCGGGAAGCGCTTGCCCGGGTCGCGATCACCCGTCGCGCCCAGGACGATGATGATCTTGCCGGGAGTCAACGTGCGCAGATACGGCAACAGACACCGTTGCCCCGACGTGTTGTGCATGTAGTCGACTATCGCCAGAAAACTCTGTCCCTCGTCGATTCGCTCCAATCGGCCTGGGACGGTTCGCACCTTGTCGATTCCTCGCGCTGCAGCAGCGAGATCCACCGCGTTGGCGGCACAGAGGGCGAGCGCGGCCACTGCGTTGTGCACTTGATGGGGACCCAGCAACGGGAGGTGAATGTCGAACGTGCCGTGCGGTGTTCGTGCCTCGAATGCGGTACCTGTTGCCGTGCACACGATGGAGTCGCCGAAGATGTCGGCGTTGGAATCGTGGGTCGAGAACGTCCAGCACGGCACCTCGACGGATGCAGCCAGTCGGCGGCCGTAGTGGTCGTCGATACCGATCGCTGCAGCCCGCGTTCGGTCCGTCTCGAAAAGCGCGGATTTGGCCGCGAAGTAGTCCTCCATCGAACCGTGAAAATCGAGATGGTCGGGCCCGAGGTTCGTGAAGCCCATTGCTGCGAATTCGGTACCGTCGACCCTTCTCTGAGCGGCGGCGTGGGAGGACACCTCCATCGCGACTACGGTGGCGCCCTCGTCCCGAAATCGTGCCAACGATCGTTGCAGCGTGGCTGCTTCAGGGGTGGTGCGGGTCGAGACTGCCGTACTGCGTGGTCCGTCGGTCGAGATGCCCGTGATCGTTCCCACGCACTCGCCCGCCCCCGCAAGCGCAGCGCCGAGGAGATAAGCCGTACTCGTCTTGCCGTTCGTTCCGGTGATGCCGTACACACCCATCGTCGACGACGGGTACCCGTGCAGATGCGCGCTCAGCGGGCCCGCTGCACGTCGCGGATCCGGCACCACGATGGTCGGCAGGACAGAGCCGGGTCGGTCGGAAAGGACGGCCACTGCACCGCGCGCGCGGGCCTGATCTTCGAAGTCGAGTCCATGAACACGACGCCCAGGAAACGCCAGATACAGGTCGCCAGGTTCGACCGCCCGCGAGTCGTCATGGACGCCGGCGACGGCGATGCGACCCAACTCCTGCGGGATCGACATGCCCAGCACAGCCGCCAGCTCGTCCAAGGTCACACCCGACCGAGTCGTGGAAGCACTGCCTCCGGCCAGTCGAGCTGTGCTGCGGGTCATCGCACTTCCTACCCGGTTCGGACAACGCGGAAACCAGGCATTTCGCCGACGCTTGGCCAAGGCTCGAACGGGTACACGCCGTCGATGACTGCACCACAGATCGACAGAACGTCGCCGACGCCGCTGAAACGAGCCATCACAGGAAAACTACTCTTCGTCTTCATTCTCGGCGACGTTCTCGGTGCAGGCATCTACGCCTTGGTCGGCGAAATCGCGGGCGAAGTCGGTGGTGCCGTGTGGGTTCCCCTCGCAGTCGCCCTCGCGATGGCAATGCTGACTGCCGCGTCGTATGCCGAGTTGGTCACGAAATACCCGCGGGCAGGCGGTGCTGCAGTGTTCGCCGCCCGCGCGTACAGATCGTCGCTCGTGTCGTTCCTTGTCGGCTTCTGCATGCTCGCCGCCGGCGTCACCAGCGCAGCGGGGCTTGCGCTGGCTTTCGCGGGCGACTATCTGGGCGTGTTCATCGAGGTCCCGGCGATAACGGCAGCGATCGTGTTCCTCGTCGTGGTTGCCGCACTCAATGCCCGCGGTATCACCGAATCGCTTCGCGCGAACGTCGTGATGACCGTGATCGAAGTATCCGGGTTGGTCATCATCGTGATTCTCGCGGCGATGGTCCTCGGTCGCGGAGACGGCGCACCCGAGCGGGTGATCGAGTTTCAGCAGGACACGACTCCGGCACTCGCAGTACTCAGCGCCGCATTGTTGGCCTTCTACTCGTTCGTCGGCTTCGAGACGTCCGCCAATATCGCCGAGGAGGTCGAGGACGTTCGGCGCGTCTACCCGCGTGCGCTGTTCACTGCGTTGCTGACAGCAGGACTCGTGTACGTATTGGTCGGCGTGGCGGTCTCGATAGTCGTACCGCCAGAACAGCTGTCCGCGTCGTCGGGTCCTCTGCTCGAGGTGGTTCGTGTCGCCGACGTCGGCATACCGCCGACGTTGTTCAGCGCCATAGCGTTGATAGCCGTCGCGAACGGTGCGTTGCTGACGATGATCATGGCGTCGCGGTTGACGTACGGCATGGCGAGGGAGGGGCTGCTTCCGCCCGCGCTGGCCAAGGTGTTGCCCGGTCGCCAGTCGCCGTGGGCCGCGATCGTCGCGACCACCGCCGTCGCGGTGATCCTGTGTGCCACCGGAAGTGTCGCGGCGTTGGCCGAGACTGTTGTGTTGTTGCTGCTCTTCGTCTTCGTCAGCACCAACGTGGCCGTGCTGGTCCTGCGACGGGACGAGGTCGCACACGACCACTTCCGTGCGCCGGCGGTGCTGCCCATCCTGGCCCTCGTCACGTGCGGGATATTGCTCACCCAGCAGAGTGCTGATACCTGGATCCGGACCGGCATCCTGTTGATCGTCGGACTGCTGCTGTACGGGTTGACCCGCATCGTGTCCGCCCGACGACTCGCGTCCTCACAGGTGAATTGATCCTCGGCGCAGCATGTCCGAGCGCGTGCATGCTTCAACCTCCAGCTACACCGCGCCGTGTAACGCGAAGCGTGGCGTCCGGTATGTACCTTCCTGCGGGGGCGGACGGCCATGCACCCGCTGGCTGACCGAGATCCACCGCCATCAGGGGGTAACCACGTGAAATTGTTTACGCGCTCGAAGCTCGCGACGCTGACAGCACTGACGACGTCGGTACTGGCAGCTGGAGCGATAGCGGCGCCCACTGCCTCCGCGGCACCCGTTCAGGTCGCTCGGTTGACCCCGCTCATCGGTCTCGGTGGCGGCGACAACCTCAGTGTTGGTTCCGCAGAACTGCCGATCGGCGTCGTCAACGAAACCAACACTGTTCTTGTCGATCAGGAGCAGCCCGGTGTCTCGTTCTTCGACGCGAGCAGTTGGTGCCCGTGCCAACTCGAGTGGAAGAACGAGGACACCGGAGCGACGGGCATTTCCATGGTCGGTAGCGGCGCTCTCTTCCCCAAGGCGCCCACACGAGTCGTGACGGGATCAGGCCGGATCACCACGACCTCCTCCGTTCCGTACGGCATCACGTTCCTCCCCGCAGTCGGCAGCTGGCAGGTTCCCTGACCGATCGGGGCAATGTGTGCCGCTCACAGGGAGTCTGCAGGTGACTTCGGTAGATTCGAACGATGCTCTTCCTGGCGTTCGCCGCTGCTCTGACGGTCGCGTCGGTCGTCAGTTTCAGACGTGAGCCTCGACGGTTGTTCATCGGCCTGCTGGTGGTCACTGCGCTCATCGCATGGATGCTGGGCGCGCTGAGCCTGCTGGACCAATTGAACGTCGGCGTGGAGGCTGTACTCGTCGTCGCCCTCACCACCTTCATGTTCCTGGCCTTCGTTGCGCTCATCGGCGCGGCGGCGATCAATGGGGTGGTGGTCATCCGGCGCGAAGGACTACGGATGGCGACGGTACTTCCTCTCGCCCTCGCGGTGGTCACGGTGCTGGGTGTGGTGCTGCTGGTCGTGGTCTTCGCGGTGCTCGAGACGCACACCCTGCCGCTGCTGTTTCTCGCGTGCATGTGGACCGCGGTGTTGTTCGTGGTGGGTCTCGGTTTTCAGCTCGCGGCATTCACTACCCACGCGGTCATCTACGGGCATTTCGAACCGCCGACGGGCGCAGCCGCCGTCGTGGCATTGGGGTGTGGATTGGGTGCCGGCGGCGCCATCACACCGCTGCTGGCGAGCCGTCTGGATCGGGCGCTCGAGGTGTACAACGCCGAAGCGAAGGCCGGAAACCAGCCCGCGTTGGTCGTTTCGGGCGGCCAGGGAACCGACGAATCGGTGGCTGAAGCTACTGCGATGAAGAGATACCTGAGCGCCCAAGGCATTGCCGAGGACTTGATTCTGGCAGAAACGTCGTCGCGAACAACGCTCGAAAACCTCGTGCTGAGCAAGCAACTACTGGACTCATCGGGTGTGGAATCCGAACCGATGATCGTCGTCACGAGCAACTTTCACGTCCTCCGCACCGCTGCATTCACCCGTGATCTCGGATTGGACGCCCACGTGACAGGAGCACGCACTGCGCGCTTCTACACACCGACTGCCTTCCTGCGGGAGTTCGTGGCGATCCTGAGTCGCCGTTGGAAGGCCAACGCCGGTGTGCTCCTCGGCATCTTTCTCGTCGTGCTGCTGTTGCAGCACATCGACTAGATGCCACTCAGTAGCTCTGCTGAATGATGGCCGCGACCTTTCCGACATCCTCGTTCGCGTCGAAGACACCCTCGATCTCGGAGAAGAATCCTTGATTGACGATGATGGTGAATGCCAACCGTCGACCGGATTCAGCGTCGATATAGCCGCCTAACGCCTTGGTGTTGAGCCGAATCCGATTGTTGAACGTGTCGCCGTCCACCAGCGATCCGGTTTTCGCTACGACTTTGCCCGCAGCGGGGCTGTCCGGCTGTACCTGCGCCAGCGAACCGTCGACTCCCAGAATCGGCAACGTTGCTTTCCACCGATCCGCATCGGGACGGTTCGCCATGATCGTCTGAAGTTCGGTCTGATTGTTCGGCGTGACGTAGTTGCCTTCCAAGCCGGAACCGTCGATCATCGCCACCGAGGTGGTATCCAAACCTGCTGCGCTCCATAGTTCCTGAGCTTCGACGAGCCCCGCGTCGCACTCGCTTCCTTCGGGAGCGTCTGCGTCGTAGCCTCCACCTTCGACTGCCAGCATGCAGATCATCGTCTGGGCACCTCGGTTGTAGCTGACCTTCAACACGTAGGTCGCGTCCTGATCGAACGGAAGCGACGTCAACTCCGCGACGGACGGGAGGGCCGTGACGGCATCGATGTCTGCCAGCGACGCCGTCGAATTGGGTGCCACCGGATCACCTCCCACTGCTACACCGGCCCGACCGAGCGCTTCGATGAATGCCGTGCGAGCAAACGTCGACGGGTCCTCCAGCACATGAACTTTCAGCGCAGGCTGACTGTCGGCCGCGATGGTACCCGACAGCAACAGGGTTCCCTCGACAGGCGAACTTACCGAGATTTCGGTGTCTCCTCCCGGTGCAACCGTCTCGACCTCACTGGTGACCCGCCACGGCGCCACTGCAGGGCTCATGACAACTGTCGCCGTCTCGCCCACGTCTGCAGGCGTCGTCGTCAGGTCGATGATGTTCTGGTTGATGACGATCGGCGTGATCGGTTCACCGGCGAGCGAGGACTGAAAGAGGCGATCGTCGACGACGACCTGGCCGCTGACCCTATCGACGCCCGACTGCTTCACCTGTACCGCTAGCTCGTTCAGTCCGGTCAACGGATCCTCCGGCGTCAGCGTGGCTCCCGGGAGCGGATTGGCGTCGTTGTGGTCGAGGTTCGCAAAGTCCACGGTGCCATCGGCTTCGGTCCTACCGCCCATCGTGATGTCACCCTGGCCGACGAGAATCACATCGCCCAGTAGAGTGCCATCTACGATCTCCCCTGTGCGTTTGACCGGTGTGACGATCGTGTGGTCAGGCCCCCACTCCAACCACGCGGCTCCCATGCTGTAGGACTTCATCGCCGAACCCGGCTCGGCCATCCGGTCGGCGTCGAGGTCGATCAAGATCTCGCCGGTGTCGATGTCCTGCACCGAGATCAACCACTGTGCGTTCGAGTAGGCGGGTTGATTCATCACCTCGAGCGCAGAGTCGTCGAGACCGGGGATTTCGGAATCGGCACTCGAATCGCCGGACGAGCACGCACCGACAGCAAGGATCAGAACGGCTGCCACAGCGCCGATTCGAGTGAAACCTCTGACCACCACTACTTCTCCTGGGCTTGCTGGAATGCGGCCGCCACCATGCCGACGTCGTCGCCCACCTGGAAGACTCCGCGTGGAAGGTCCGGGAACACGGCGTTGCTCGTCGCGACCACGAAGAGCAACCGTCGATTGTCGCCCACGTCGAGATACCCCGACAGGCCCTGAGTCGTCACGATCAAGCGCCCTGTCCCGGGTTCCACGTCAGCTGAGGTCGACGTCTTCCCGACGACTTTCCCCTTCGCCGGAGAGTCGACGCCTACACCGGACAGCGAGCCACGCTCACCCAGGATCGGCTGGCCGGCCCAGAACGTGTCCGCCCAGGGCTGTTGATTCACCCACTCGAACCAGGTAGCTACCGCTGTCGGAGTCGCAGACGACGGGTCACCGCCCTGGCCGTCCATGATCACGAAGTCCGACGCCGGTATTCCCGCCTCGGCAGCCAGATCACGGACTGCTGGAAGACCATCGGCGCACTGATCCGACCCCGTCGACGCTGCGAGCAAGCAGACGAACGTGTTCGCGCCGGTGTTGTAGCTGGTTGCGAGGATCATTCCACCGGACTCACCCAGTGGAGCCGATTCCAGTTCCGCCAGCCGCAGGGTGTCTTGATACGAGTCCTTCGGTGGAAGCGCGGCCGCGTCGTTGATCTTCGAAGTCGAGTTCACCTCGACACCTGCACGCTGCAGGGCTTCTATGAAGAGTTGCCGAGCCCAGCCGGCTGCGTCGGTGATGCGGAAAACAGTCAACGACGACTTCCCCGCCGGGACCGAACCGGTGACCCGAATGATCGTCGGGTTCGTATCGTCTGCGGCGACCACCATCGTGGAGTCACTGTCGGCGGCGCCGGTGGTCACCTGCGAGTCGATCGTGAAAAGACCGTTCCCCGGCAGCATCCGAACGGTGGCCGGCTGACCCGGCTCTCCTGGCTCGGCCAAGATGTCGACGAGATTGTCGTTCACGAAGATCGACGGGACAAGACCTTCGACTGTCTCGTACGTTTCCCACAGACGCGGGTCGACGAGTACCTCGCCGTCGATGCGCGTCACACCCGAGGCGAGCACCTGTTCGGCCAGATTTTCGAGTCCGGCAAGCGGATCACCCGGCGCGAGAACCGCTCCCGGGATGGCGTCGGCGTAGACATGGTCGATTCCGTCGGTGGCGAAGTCGAACTTGCCCTCGGCGGCGTTGCGGCCCCCGAGCGCGAGGTCGCCGGATCCGACCAGCACCAGATCGCCGGTCAGGGTGCCGCCCGCCGGTGCGGCCGTTGCGTAGACCGGGGTCGTGATCTTCTCGTCGATACCGAGTTCGTCGAACACCGTTCCGACGGTGAAATGCTTCGTCTGCGAGGCGAGAAACATGAACGTATCGGCTTGATTGCTGTAGATGACTTCGTCGGTCTCTGGGTCGATCACCAGGTACGACCACCGTGCCGCCGAGTATGGATCCGACTCCATGATCGCCTGCGCGTCGGGAGGGATTGCCTGCCCACCCTCGGTCGGCTCGGTGGAATCCGACGAGCCGCAGCCCACGGTGAGCAGAACGCTCACAACGGTGAACGAGGCCAGAAGTGATCGCACACCGGATCTGCGTCCGGGAAATCTCGAGGATGGCATGGGCACCGACTCTCTTGAAGCGTTCTCATGGGCCGTCATGCTCTTCGGACCCCACCTGCGGGCGGTGCAGTGGTAGTAATTTAACCGAGTTACTGCAATTTGCACACTGCAATACGAAATCTTGGGAGAATCGGAACGCACACGAGCACCGGCCCCAAGGCAGTCCCGAGCACGCAGCTATTCGTCGAGCCAGCCATCACGTATCAGGAGAGCGCAATGCCAACAGCACACCTGTCGACCCGGCGGTGTATTGCCCGCCGGGCCAAGACCACCGGGGCCGCCGCCATCATCCTCACGGCCGCGCTCGTCGCCGCGTCGTGTTCGTCCGACCCGGACAGCACCTCGACATCGACGTCGGAAGCAACGAGCTCGGAAGCGTCGACTTCGGAGGCATCCAGTGCGCTCGTACCTCTCGACACGGCCGCGATGGACACCGTCGTCGACGAACTCGCCACCCAGTTCCGCGAGGTCGGCATGATGGTGCTCGTCAAGACACCGGAAGGCGACTACACGAAGTCGTGGGGAACACTCGGACTCGACTCGACAGAAGCCCCCACGGCCGACACGAAAGTACGTATCGGTTCCAACACCAAGACCTGGACCGGCACAGTCATCCTGCAGATGGTCCAGGAGGGCAAGATCTCGGTCGAGGATCCAGTGAGCAAGTATCGGCCCGACGTGCCCAACGGCGAGAACATCACGATCGCCCAACTGCTCGACATGCGAAGCGGACTGTACAACTACACCCAGACCCTCGAGCTCAACGAAGCCCTGGACAACGATCCACAGAGGGTATGGGAGCCAGAACAATTGCTGGCCCTGGCCTTCGCCAATCCGCCGGTGGCGGAACCCGGCGCCGAATACAACTACTCCAACACCAACACCGTTCTCCTCGGACTGATCGCTGAGCAGCTCGACGGCAAACCGATCGCTCAGATCTACCAGGATCGACTGTTCAGCACACTGAACATGACGAGCACGTCCTTCCCCGCCAACATCGACACGTCGATTCCCGACACCTACGCCAACGGCTACTCCTACAGCGGCAACGTCGAGACCTTGGGCGAAGGCAAGGAATCGCTCTCGCCCGAGCGCCTGGCGGCCATCGAGGCAGGAACGGTCCAACCGCGGATCACGACCAACGACAATCCGTCGTGGACATGGTCGGCGGGCCAGGGCATCTCGACGGCCAACGACCTTGTCACCTGGGTCGAAGCTCTGGGCAACGGAGATCTTCTCGACGAAGAAACCCAGGCACTGCGGATGGACAGCGTGCAGCCGTCGGACCCGAGCGACCCATCCGGCAGCAGCTATGGGTACGGCATCGCACAGATGGGACCGATGTACGGGCACATCGGCGAGATGCCCGGATACAACTCGTTCATGGGCTACGACCCGGTCAACGACGTCACCATCGTGGTCTGGGGCACTCTGGCACCGACCCCCGAAGGCGCCCCACCTGCCGCTGCGGTAGCCAAATCGCTTGTGCCGCTTGTCTACGCGAGCGCGACCGAGGACACCGGTGAACACATCGACGATGCCGCCGAGGACACCAGCGGCGGATAAGACCATGGCAGCCACGATGAGGTGCCACCCTAGGGCCTCATCGTGGCTGGCTAGGCTTGGGCAGACTTCGACGCACGGAGTCGGGTCCACACGGGGAGGAGAGGGCAATTGGTTCAAGGCGATCTCAACACCACGTCGTTCCTGGTGCTCGGGCTCTTGGCGTCCCGGGACTGGTCTGCCTACGAGATCGCAGAGCAAGTCGGCCGAGGGGTTGCCGAGGTGTGGCCGCGGGCGGACCGTCAGCGTTACAACGCGCCGAAGCGCCTTCTCGAGCGCGGACTGGTCACTGCCCGAACCGAGAATACCGGTGAGCGTCGCCGCAGAACCGTGTACTCGATCACGGAGTCGGGACGCGACGCGCTCAGCGAGTGGCTCAGCACCCAGTCCCGCCCACCAGCACTCGAATTCGAGGGCCTCATTCGGGTCATGTTCGCCGAACAGGGGTCTATCGAGGACTTTCGGGCCAACCTCCGGAATTTGCGAGAACAGGCCAGCCGGACACAGCAGCTCTTCGTCTCCCACGCCGGACGGCTCCACGCTCCGGACGGCGGAACCTTTCCGGAGCGGTTGCACCTGATGACGCTCGCCAACAAGTTCATGATCGGCCACTTCGACAACATGATCGAGTGGGTAGACTGGGCGCTCGACGAGACCGACTGTTGGCCCGACACCGTAAGTCCTGCAACGACCCACGCCGCGCGCAGCCGCGAAATTCTTGCTGCCACAATGAAGTTGGCGCGCCCCGCCGGCTCGGAACCTGAATCCCTGGAGGGTCTTCGAACACCGGACGAACCCATCCAGGCCGCATCGAGTCCTTCGGGCAGCCAGGAGGGCTAGGGTGACCCTATGGGAGCGATCGACAGTATCGCAGCGGCGCAACGATGACCGCGCAATCGCGGCTGCGCGAGGACCTGGCGTCGGCCATGGCAGGCGCCGGGAAGGGCCTGTCGGCCGCTGATCGCCTGTGTGTCGCATGCGTGGAACTTCTCCCCGTCGACGGTGCTGCGATCTCGGTGGTCCACGATGGAGTGACGCGCGGAACGTTCGGATCGAGTGGTGAATTCAGCAGGCGACTGGACGACTTTCACTTCACCTTCGGCGAGGGGCCATGCTTGGACGCGGTCTCCTCGGGACTACCGATTTTGGTGCCCGACCTCGCAGATCCCGACGAACGGCGGTGGCCGGCGTTCACCCCTGCAGTTCTCGACGCCGGAGTACACGCGATCTTCGCTCTTCCGACCGCGATTGCGGCGGTACACGTCGGGGTCCTCGATCTGTTCTGCAGAGCGCCAGGACCACTGTCGGCTTCCGCATTGAACGCAGGCATGTGGGCTGCCGAACTTGCCGCACTGCCGCTGTTGGACTTGATGACGTCGGATCTCGATTGGGACGCTGCGAGCGAGGGCCAAGACGGTTGGGAGCAACTCGCTTCGCTCGAGCGCGTCGAGGTGTATCAGGCGACCGGAATCCTCATGGGCCAGCTCGACCTCGACTCCGTCGAGGCCCTTGCCCGCCTCCGCGCGCACGCGTTCCTCACCGGCCAAACTGCCAGTGAGGTCGCCTGGGACATCATCGAACGTCGGCTCGTGTTGAGTTCCGACGACAACCCCACCAGTGGGTACGACTCGGGAAGCATTTGATGAACAGCAACCGCGAACACGGCGTCACCGAGGCATTCGTACGACTGGCGAACAGCTTGGTCGGAGAGTTCGACGTCATCGAACTACTCAGCGGGTTGACCGCCGAGTGTGCGCAGCTACTCGACATTGCGTCGGCGGGCTTGCTCTTGGCCGACGAACGAGGTGTGCTGCACGTAGTCGCAGCGTCGTCGGAAGCAACGCGGCTACTGGAGGTATTTCAACTTCAGCGCGAAGAAGGGCCGTGCTTGGACTGCTTTCGCACCGGACAGCCGGTCCGTGTCGCCGACCTCGAAGAACATTCTGGAAGGTGGCCACAGTTCGTCGACGTCGCCACCTCGGCAGGGTTTGTGTCCGTCCACGCAGTCCCCATGCGACTGCGGACGAATGTGCTGGGCACTCTTGGATTGTTCGGCTCCCGCACGGGTGCACTCGACGACGACGACCTCGAACTGGCCCAGGCACTCGCCCATGTCGCCAGCATCGCGCTGATCAACGGACCCACGTCGCCGGACCCGGCAGCCATCGGTGCTCGACTGAGTTCGACACTGCGCAACCGAGCCAGTCTCGAGCAGGCCAAGGGCTTGCTCTCCTACGTCGGCGATCTCGACATGGACCAAGCGTTCACCGCCTTGCGTGGATACGCGCGCGAGCACGGTGTTGCCCTGTCCGCAGTGACCGACGGGCTCGTCCAGAGGACGTTGGATGCTCGAACCGTGCTCGCGAATGCCGCCGGCATCCGACACGAGTCCTCGGAGTGACTGCCTTCGGTGGACGCACCGCACACTGTTGACAACACGCCCTGACGGGTGTGAACTGAAAGTGCTGAGACAACAAGCCGAACCGGGATCGATGCCCTCGCCCTCTCAGGGTCACGGCATCGCCAGAATTTTTCGCCCGGCCTCATCGTTGCGCAAAAACACCATTTCCTCGACGGTTGCCCGGCGTCCATGATGCCGACACTTCGCCGTCGGTTGGAGCAAGGCCCGCCATGAACGAGCGTCACGCCCGCGACCTGATCGACTTCGCTGCACGATGGGCCCCGTTCGGGGGTGCCGACGACGAAGAAATATGGGTTTCGTTCGGACTCAGAGCTGGTGAATACCGTCGTCGACTCCGCTTGATCCTCGATCTCCCCAACCCCGCAATGCTCGACAGCGCGATGAGGGAGCGTCTGAGAAGTTGTTCCCAGCGCGTCAACGCCGCACCACGACCGTTGGTCGGCCTGTAGGTCGAGGCTGTCAGTGCCCACTCCGGGGTGGGCGCGGAACAAAGCTACCCGTTCAGGCGGATCTACTCCCGTGTTGTGTGTGCCTGGAGGCGCTCAGCGCACAATCGGGGGGTAGATCCGGCGCCCTGTGGGGGAGAATGCCTGACGTGGCTTCCGTGATGACGATCGGCGACTTCTCCCAGGCGACCAGATTGAGCGCCAAGACCCTTCGCTTCTACCATCACGCCGGGCTTCTGCTGCCGGCGTCGATCGACCCCTCGAACGGGTACCGGCTCTACGGTTCCGACCAGATCGCCGACGCGCAGGTGATTCGCCAACTGCGCGCACTGTCTGTACCGGTAGACACGATCCGGTCGATTCTCGTCGCAACCGACGTCGAGACGAGGAACGACCTGATCGCTGCGCATCTGGAACGAATGGAGGCCGAACTGGAAGCGACCAGAGCCGCGGTCAGGTCACTTCGAGGTCTGCTCGCAACGGCGCCGGCACCGCTCGTCATCGAGCATCGCAGCATCCCGGCAACACCGGCGTTGGTAATTCGCGAGACGATCGACCTTCCCGACCTCGGCGACTGGTACACCTCGGCCCTCGCCGAACTGGATGCGTTGTCTCAGAACGATTCTCTGCGCGCCGTCGGGCCGATAGGCGGGATCTGGGACACCGAGCTGTTTCTGCACGAACGTGGCGACGCTGCATTGTTCTGCCCGATCGCGTCTTCGGACGGTCACTCGACTCCCAACGGACGTGTCCAGGCAGAGCTGCTCCCCGCCGTCGATCTGGCCGTCGCAACGCATCGAGGACCCGACGAGACGATCGGGCAGACCTACGGGGAGCTCGGGGCCTATGTCGCCGAACACGAGATCGGCGTCGGCGGACCCATTCGGGAGAACTACCTGACGGATGTCGTCACCGAGATCGGTTGGCCGATCTTCCGCACCGGCCGCTGACCCTTGACTTTCCCCTGACGGGAAGGTCGACGCTGGAGCAATGACAACAACGGATATGCCACCGACCGTCGCCACGTACTTCGAGCTGATGGACGGACCGGACAAAACACGAGTTGCGGACGTGTTCACCGATGACGCGACCGTCCTCGACGACGGCCACACCTACCGCGGGCGCGCCGAGATAAAAGGCTGGCTGAGCGGTCCGGCCAGCGAGTACACGACCACGTCCACCCGATTGTCCGTCCAACGATCCGGTGCGACGACGATCGTCGTCATCCTGCTCGAGGGCAACTTTCCCGGCGGCCGCGTCGAGCTGCGGTACGAGTTTCGCGAGAACACCGATGGACTCCTCGACGCCCTGTCCATCACGGCCTAGCGATCGGCGGTCACAGTTGCACACTATCGTCGAGTATCGACGGGATCCCGTTGATACTCGACGATAGTGTGCACACCGGTCCGGACTTGCGCTCAGCCGCGCTTTCGATCAGTCGAGATCGAAACGATCGTTGTCGGCGACCTTCGCCCATACAGCGACGAAATCGTCGACGAACTTGTCACCGTTGTCCGCCTGCGCGTAGACCTCGGACAGCGCCCGCAACTGTGAGTGCGAACCGAAGGTCAGATCGACCGACGTCGCCGTCCACTTCTGTGCACCCGACGCCCGGTCCTTCCCCACGAACACGTCCGACTCCGATTCCGACGGTGTCCATTCGGTGTCGGAATCGAGAAGGTTGACGAAGAAGTCGTTGGTCAACGTCCCCGGGCGGTCGGTGAACACACCGTGGGAGCTGCCTCCATGGTTGGCGGCGAGCGCGCGGAGCCCTCCGAGCAGTACCGTCACCTCGGGTGCCGTCAGATCGAGCATGTAGGAGCGGTCCAGGAACAGCACCTGCGCGGGTGTTTCCTCGCCTGCCTTGACGAAGTTCCGGAAGCCGTCACCGCGTGGCTCCAGCACCTCGAACGACTCGACGTCCGTTTCCTCCTGCGAGGCATCGGTGCGACCGGGCCGGAACGGCACGGTCACCTCGCGGCCGGCGTCGCGTGCGGCCTTCTCGACCGCCGCGTTTCCGGCGAGGACGATGACGTCGGCCAGCGACACCTTCTTGCCGCCCGTTGCCGAACCGTTGAAGTCCTGCTGGATCTGCTCGAGCTTCGGCAGCACCTCGGCCAGAACCTCCGGTTCACTCGCATCCCAGCTCTTCTGTGGTTCCAACCGGATGCGAGCGCCGTTCGCACCCCCACGGAAGTCAGTGCGGCGAAAACTGGACGCCGAAGACCACGCGACACCGATGAGCTGCTGGATAGTCAGGCCGGACTCCAGGATTCGCGCCTTCAACGCCGCGGCATCGTCATGATCGATCTGCTCGTAGTCGGCGGTGGGCACCGGGTCCTGCCACAGCTGCGGCTCCGGAATCCACGGACCGAGATAGCGTGAAACCGGACCCATATCGCGATGCAGAAGCTTGTACCAGGCCTTGGCGAAGGCGACGGACAGCTCCTCCGGATGTTCGAGCCATCGACGGGTGATCCTGGCGTATTCAGGATCCTCGCGCAACGAGATGTCGGTGACCAACATCGTCGGGGCGCGGCCCGGGCCACCGAACGGGTCGGGGATCGTACCTGCGCCTGCGCCGTCCTTCGCCGTGAACTGCCATGCATCCGAAGGGCTCTTCGTGAGTTCCCACTCGTAGCCGTACAAGTTCTCGAGGTAGCCATTGCCCCACTTGGTGGGCGTCGGGGTCCAGACGACTTCGAGGCCACTGGTGATCTGGTCCTCGGCCTTGCCCTTGCCGAAGCCGTTCTTCCATCCGAGACCCTGCTGCTCGATCGGCGCGCCTTCGGGCTCCGGTCCGATCTTGTCTGCTGGGCCTGCGCCGTGCGTCTTCCCGAAGCTGTGACCGCCGACGATGAGCGCTGCAGTCTCCTCGTCGTTCATCGCCATCCTTTTGAACGTCTCACGAATGTCGTGGGCCGCAGCGACCGGATCCGGTTCTCCTTCAGGACCTTCCGGATTGACGTAGATCAAGCCCATCGTGGTGGCGCCTAGCGGCTTGGCCAGTTCACGGCCTTCCGCGTAGCGCTTGTCCGTGCCGAGCCAGGCATCCTCCGGGCCCCAGAACACTTCCTCCGGTTCCCAGATGTCCTCGCGTCCGAAGCCGAAACCGAACGTCTCGAAGCCCATGGACTCGAGGGCGGCGTTGCCCGCGAACACGAGCAGGTCCGCCCAGGAGATCTTGTTTCCGTACTTCTGTTTCACCGGCCACAGCAAGCGACGAGCCTTGTCCAGGTTCGCGTTGTCGGGCCAACTGTTCAGGGGTGCAAATCGCTGAGCTCCCTGTCCTCCGCCGCCGCGACCGTCGAAGGTGCGATAGGTCCCGGCCGCGTGCCAGCTCATGCGGATGAACAGGCCGCCGTAATGGCCGTAGTCGGCAGGCCACCAATCACGCGAGGTGGTCATCACCGAAATCAGATCGGCTTTGAGGGCCTCGACGTCGAGCTTGGCGAACTCGGACTTGTAATCGAAGCCCTCACCCAGCGGGTTGGACTTGGAGGTGTGCGCGTGCAGAATCGACAGATCGATTTGCTCTGGCCACCAGTCCTTGTTCGTCAGCGGCGCATGCGCTTTGGGTTTCGGGGACTCGATTACTGGGTTTTCGCTCTCACTCGTGCTGTCGGTGCCGGTGTCCGAGTGAGGCGGGCGAGCGTCGGAGGTCACGCGCGTTCCTTTCCGAGAGGCTTGTTCGGTGTGCGATCACGGGGTGTGACCGAATTCGTGGTGGTTGCACAGTCAGGACAGATACCCCAGTAGGTGACTTCTGCCTCGTCGACGACAAAACCGCCGCTGCGGCTAGGCGTCGAACATGGGACCTCGCCGGCCCCGCAGTCGGCGTCGACGATGAAACCGCAGGAGCGGCACACAATATGGTGATGGTTGTCGCCCACACGCGTCTCGTAACGAGCAACGTGGCCTGCTGGCTGAATTCGACGAAGCAAGCCTGCGACGGTGAGCGCGTCGAGCACGTCGTAGATGGCCTGTCGAGATACGACAGGCGGGACTTCGCGCGCGAGTCCGTAGATCGTGTCGGTGTCCGAATGCGGATGCGCCTGAACGGAACTCAAGACGACAATGCGAGGCTGCGTCACTCGCAATCCTGCGGTACGCAACATATGGGCACTGCTCGAAGCCGTTGCCACTATTCGACCATAGACTTCCTGGCCCGGGCTTGTCCTCGATTGTTTGGATTCGGTCGAATTCACCTTCACCGGTTGGTGCGTCGGCGTGCTTCGATGAGCACAAGTTCCTCGCGTCTGCATCCCGGCGCGATACGTCCCGTTTCTTCCATCCAGCTCGCGCGGTCTTGCATCACTGGGCCGAAGTCTATTGTCGTCGTTCGAATCACGTCGCTGACCAGTCCACTTCCTTGCAGTTGCCCCATCGAGTCGACAACCCCCGAAAACTCGGACTGTACGACCAACAGCACTCCTTCCGGCGCGAGAAGATCAGCAGCTCTGGTACACAACAGATCGAGCACGACTCGTCCGCAGTCTCCCGCATCCCAGGCCCGGTGCACACCGGCACCGACCGGCGGTTCCGGAGACGGCACATACGGTGGATTCGACACTACGAAGTCGAATTTCGCCTGCAGTAGCGCATCGGCGATCGTGCCGAGCCGAACGTCCACCTGTACGCCGTTGGCAGCAGCGTTGGCGGACGCACACGCGACAGCGTCGGCGGAGATGTCGTATGCGACAACATCTCGCGCTCCCATTCGTGCCGCTTCGATGGCTGCGATACCGCTGCCTGTGCACAGATCCAGGACTCGCGCCCCTGCCATGTTCGATCGTGACGAAATTTCGTCGCTCAGGAGAAATGAATCCTCCTGGGGGACATATACCCCAGCGTCGACATTGATCAGCGTCTGTGTACGTTCTCGTGCAGCAGTCATGGAGCCTCCGGGTCGTTGCTCTACGAGTGCCCGATCCGGAAGATCAGCAAACGTCGGTTCCACCGAAGTCGCGATCGAGGTAAGCGCGGGGAACCGTCCAGTACTGCCCGAACTCGGCATCGAAGGATTCTGGATGGAACGGGCTGTCACCACCCGCCGGATAGCTCGTCAACTCTCCGACCAGGATCCTGCTGTCGACGACGTAGAGGTCCACCCGAAGGAAATCGGTGTCCGACGCCAGGCGTTCGGCCATCTCGATCATCTCCGCGAGGCACTCTGGTTGCTGTTGTTCGTCGGCCGAGTGTGGGAGTCCACCACTGAGCGGAAGCCACTCCCAGGGCCTCCGGTAGAAGTCTTGACTCCTCCGTTCGAACCGCCCGGCATCGACTTGAACGAACTCACAACGACCGTGAAACACGAACAACTTGTAGTCGTCCGCGATCTTGCCGTTCGGCTTGACCAGCATTTCTTCGACGAGAATTCGCCGAGGAACCGCGACGTACGCCCACTCTCGGTTGGGACCCTGACCGTAGAGTTGTTCGATCCAGTACTGCGAGATGTCGACGAGCGTGGAGCGGTCTGCGTGTTCCGGACGAACGTGCGTATACGCCCAGCAGGCGTCGATGCTCGGCAATGTCGCGTTCGGATCCGCGTCGGACGACACGACGACCACCGCGCCGCTTCCGTGGGTCGGCTTGACCACGTAGCTGTCGGGCAGGTCCAGATCGACGAGGTCGGCCGGATGGTCCAGTAGCGCGTACAGCGTCGGCAGGTGTCGTTGTCCCACGATCGACGTGACGTAGTCGCGCATCGCCGCCTTGTCGGCGAAGGTGATCAACAGCCTCCGGTGATCACGAAGCATCTTGTACCGCACCTTCTCGGTGAAGGTGGTCGGACGCGAAGTCCGCCAGAGCCGCCACCATCGCACGAGCCGAGCACGCTCGCGCCATCGCGCACGCCTCATCGACAGTCGGCCGTCAACGCGCGTGCAGAGGTCTGTGTTCTCGAACCGGTGAGGTGCCGATGCCTGTCCCGTAGGTGGATGACCGATGCCCCGATCATGTCCCGGTACAGCTCGATGTAGGCGTCGACCATGGTTCGCGCCGAGCAGTGCCGTTCCGCGTGGGCTCGGACGCCTGCACGCGGGAGTTCCGTGGCTCGCGCAACAGCCTCAGCCAGGGCCCGGACGTCCCCCGGGGGCACGAGAACACCGCTGTCGGACGACACGATCTCCGGAATACCACCCCGTGCGAATGCTGCCACGGGCGTTCCGCACGCAAGCGCCTCCGCCACCACGAGCCCGTACGGCTCGTCCCACAGCGGCGTCGCGAGGGCCGCTGCCGCGCCGCCGACCAGACAAGCAAGCTCGCGCTGTTCCAGGTGACCGACGTACGTGGTTCGCTCGCCGAGGCGGGGGGCTACCTCACGAAGGAAATAATCCGGATCGGAAATAGGTCCCGCGAGCTTCAACGGATAGCCCGCCATCTCTGCGGCCTCGATTGCCAGATGTGGACCCTTTTCCGGCGTGAACCGTCCCGACCACACGAGATACGAACCACCCTCGCCGGCCGGCCAGTCTTCGACTCCGACGCCATTGGGCACGATGTCGACGTCGCTCACGACGCTGTCCCACATCGACGCAGTGTGCCTACTCACCGCTGCGAAGCGGCCGCTGTTCCCGTCGGATGCCGCGACCGCAGATTCGATCCACGGCGTCGGCGGGGTGTGCAGCGTCGTCAGGAACGGGGTAGTCAACGTCGACGCCATCGCGACCGGAAGATAGTGGAGGCTGTGGTTGTGGACGATGTCGAACCGATGGTCCGACGCCAGGTCCAACATCAGTCGCTGGTAGGCGTGATGATCGGTCATGAAGTCGTCCGACGGCATCGACACGTCCGATTTCGCCCACTGCGTGAGTTGCAACTGCTGGACGTCGAGAAGGTCGCTCGGCAGGTCGGGGTCCGAACCCGGACCTGCAAACAGGGTGACACGGTGCCCCTCGCGCACCAATTCCCTTGTCAGATGCCAAATATGGGCCTCGAGGCCGCCTGCGAACGGTTGAGCAATGGGGAACCTGTTGGATGCAATCAGCGCAACGCTCAATCTGCCGGTACTCACTCCAACGTCACCGATGACCCCAACTGGTTAGCACTGTCGTTCACGCCCATCCCTCGTCGCAGAAGGACGGGCACAGACGCCCGCCACCGAACGAAGTCGATACCCCCGGCCACGACGCCGCAAACCAACGGTCAGCGTGCGATCGTGGTCACGGCCGTCACACCGTCGATTTCCGCGACAGTACGGCTCCCCTGCCCGCCCGTCTGTGCCGATAGGCGACGAGTCGAAGCTGGCGAATTCACTCCGGCTGCGGACGAACCTGGGGCCTAACACTGGCCGTCAGATGCCCACTTCTCCGTGCGCGGGTGTCGATCCAGGGAGTTCGACGAAAGCCACTCGGGGTAGTCGAGACAGGACTACCCGATCGTTCTCGGCGCCTTCGCCCCGAACCAAGGTGGGAGTTCGAACACGCTGTCGGCCTGTGGATCCGGGCTGAGGATGCGATGCTTCCCGTCCTGGATCTGGTACACCAGATGGGCCTGAGCAAGCGACGCATCCGCCGTACCCAACGGATACGCGACGGCCGCCTGTCCTTTGCCACCGAGGTAATACGAGCCGTTGACACCGCGGTGCACGAGGCTACGGATCTCCTGGGATACCTTCCCGTAGTCGCGCGGCGACGCCGAGCGCGACCAGGCGTCAGCGAGAATCATCGTGCGGTCGTACGCGATTCCGGCGTGCGACCTGCCAGGAAATACGCCGTATACGCGTTTGTATCGCTCGGCGAATCCAGTACTGACCGGATCCGAATAGGTACCGGTGACCGTCGCCCACAGTATTCCGTTGGCGTGATCACCCAGTTGCTCGCGAAATTCAGGAATCGAGGGCGCATAGAGACTGTAGATCAAGGTGTCCGGCATGTTGTCGACGAGCGCACGAATCGTTGCGACGGTCCCGTCGACGAAGTAATGGCCGATCAGTAGCGCCGCCGGAGCGAGCGAACGCACCCGACTCGCAGCGTCGACCCAATCCTGGGTACTGGGACCGACCCGCACGACGTCGAGAGACCACCCCTGCGCTTGCGCCAAGTCCGCGGCGCGGTCGAGACCGAGATTGGATACTTTCCACGCACCGAGCAACACGACCAACTGCTTCGACGACGGATTCCACCGCCCTCGGTTCTTCAAACCTGCAAGAAAGTTCACGAAGCCCGGTCCGTAATTCGTATCACTCGGACAGACCTGGAAGATTCGGCCGTAGCGCGACGGATCATGCTCGACGCGCTGCACCATTGCGTCGAGCGTTGCAGCGTGAAGGTACGGTGCACCGTAGTCCGCTGCAACCTCGTGGGCGACTTCCTGCCAGGCAAAATAGCCCGATGTGATCGCATCTACACCTCTGCCTGCCAGCTCGAGCATCCCCTTCTCGATACTGTCTTCCGACACGATGTCCACGTCGGCGGTCGCCAGTTCGACCCGGCGGCCGCCCACTCCTCCCCTGGCGTTGATCTCTGCCAATGCCAGCTCCGTTCCCCGGACCATCTCTTCACCGTCGGCGTGAGCGATACCCGTAATCGGTACCGCCGAACCGATCACGAGTGGTTGCAGACGTATCCGGCGCGACGCGGGGATAGGCCTCTTGACCGTTACCGTGGCAGACGCTCTCACCAACGCGAGATGTTCGAAACCGTCGGTCCCTCCCGGAACGGGAAGTCTCGTCATGCCTTCGTCGAGCGCCTTGGTGGCCGCGGCCGTGCGGCTCTTCACTCCGAGCTTGGCGAGTACACGATCGACATGTGTGGTGACAGTCCGAGGACTGAGCCACAACCGGTCCGCAATGTTCTGATTGGTCAGACCCCCTGCGAGAAGGGTCACCACGTCGACCTCCCGAGCGGTCAGCCCCCAAGCCAGTTCAGCGTCGTCGCGAATCGATACCTCGGCGCGCGACTCAGCTCCCACGTCGACGAGAACGACCGAGATCGCCAGCAGCTGCTTGCTCGGCGACAACCACCGAAACCGAGCCTCGACTAGGCCGTCTCGCATCACTCCGACCGCAATGTCGATCAGATCTGCCGGGATAACCGACATCGGGCCAGGCTGGGCGGCCCGCGAATGTTCGACGGTTCCGTCAGGACGAACGAGATAGCTCGCCGCTACGGTACAGTCCGCGCGATAGTGTAGCTTCACTGGCGACGAGCCTTTCCGACCTAGACCCTGATCTCCCCCGCCCTGGTCAGAACACTAATCCGGAAACCGGCACGGCCTGTGTCGAACGAGTTAAATCCGTTCGACTTCTGGTGAGGATGGCGGTCCGACTTCCGCCTTACGCCATAGCCCTTCACATGGCCTGCTCTCTTCCTCTCAGGAGCGACGGCGTGCAGCAGAGTCGAGTGCCACGGCAGCAATCACGATCAGTCCCTTGGCAATCAGCTGCCAGTGCTGACTGACGTTGAGGCTGTAGAACACATTGGTCAGGGTCGCGAGTATCAACAGTCCGACCGCGGAACGCCACATCGCACCTTCACCGCCCCGCAACGACGTTCCACCCACAACGACGATCGCAATTGCGTCGAGCGCGATGTTCGCACCGACATCGGCCTGTCCGACGGCCAATCGTGACGCATCGATCATCCCCGCGAGGGCAGCGAGCGCTCCGGTCAATACGTACACACTCGCGGTGATCGACGGGACTCTCAATCCCGAAAGCCATCCTGCTTCGGCATTCCCACCCACTGCCTGCACGTTGCGTCCGATCGTGGTCTTGGCGAGCACGATGCCACCGACGATCATGGTCAGTATCAGAATGAAAATCGGGGTGGGGATGCCCATCGTGTGGGATTTGGACAGCGACTGGAAGCCGGGCTGCGACACGATGA
The DNA here is from genome assembly GCF_057808915.1 of Rhodococcus sp. FG69. Classification (NCBI taxonomy): domain Bacteria; kingdom Bacillati; phylum Actinomycetota; class Actinomycetes; order Mycobacteriales; family Nocardiaceae; genus Rhodococcus; species Rhodococcus sp. FG69. Next base: position 24,851 of record NZ_JBMDIX010000054.1, read on the forward strand.
ACGGGGCGGAATTGGAGTAGATATACGCGAGCCCCGAGATCACCGACGCCGAACCCAGCGTCGCGACGAATGGGTTGATGTGCAACTTCGCTACGAGCAGTCCGTTGGCCAGACCGCACAGCAGCCCGGCCGCCAAGGCTGCTGCTCCGGCGAGCGCAACCGACCCGGTGGAGATCGTGACACCGGCGAACACCGTGGACCCGAGCGCATACGTAGCACCGACCGAGAGGTCGAAGCCGCCCGAGATGATCACGAAGGTCATCCCCACGGCAATGATGCCGACGGCAGCATTCTGAACCAAGATGTCCCGGATGTTGGCGGGCGCCAGGAATCCGTCGTACAAGAAGGTCGCAACCACCACCAGCAGAACCAGCACCACCAGCATGCTGTACTTCACCAGGAAGGTCGACGGACTGGTGCCCGGCCATCCCCCGGGCGACTTCTTCGGTTCCGGCGTGCCGGCGACCGCGTTGGTTTCGGTCGATGTACTCATGCTGCATCCTCTCGAAAGCCGAGCTTGACGATGTCGGCCACCGTAAATGCCGGTGAACCTGCAGGAATGTCGTCGACGATCCGTCCGTGGGCGAAGACGAGCAGACGGTCGGCGACGGCGAGTACCTCCTCGAGCTCCGAGGAGGTGACGACGACGGATGCGCCACGTTCTGCGAGGTGGACCAGCGAGGCCAACACCTCCGACTTGGCACCGATGTCGATGCCTCGGGTGGGTTCGTCGACGAACAGGACGCGAGGCCCATGTCCCGCCCACTTCGCGAGCAGCACCTTCTGTTGGTTGCCGCCGGACAAGTGCACCACCGGCTCCGACAGTCGCTTCGGATCGAATCCGAAGTACCGCACGGGTTCCGACGCGCCGTCACGCTCACGCCCCGGCCTCAGCCACCCGAATGTGCGCGTGGAACGACCGAGCCAGAAGTTACTGGCGCCGTCCATGTCGAGCACCAGTCCGGCACGTCGACTTTCCGGAACCAGGACGAGACCGGCGTCGATCGCTGCGCGCGGGCTTGTCGGCCACGCGGTGTCAGCACCGTCGAGAGTCATCTCGCCCGTCGACATCGACTCCATGCCGCACACCGAACGCATGAACGTGGTGCGGCCTGAACCCACGAGCCCCCACAGCCCCACGATCTCACCCTCCCGGACTGTCAAGTCGAGACCGTGAAGCACGTTCGGCAACGACACGTTCTGCGCATTCAACACCACTTCGCCCAGCGGTCGACGGTCTGCGCGTACCGCGACTTCCACGTCCCGTCCGACCATTTCCTGAATGAGCCGTTTGCGGTCCCACTCGGCACGGTCCGCTGTCCGCATGATTGCACCCTCACGAAGAACCGTTATCCGATCGGCCAGCGCCAGAACCTCTTCCAGGTTATGGCTCACGAAAACGATGGTGGTCCCCTGCGAGCGAAGACGATCGAGCACTCGATACAGGGTGTCTCGCTCGTGTTCGGCCAATGCAGCACTGGGCTCATCGAGCATCAGCACCTTGCTGTCGGCCTGAACGCCCCGCATGATTTCGAGGATCTGTTGCGACGACACCGACAGTTCCCGCACCGGCACACCCATGGGAATTTCGACGTCGAAGTCGACGCACATCTCACGGAACCGAGCACGCATCGACTTGGTGTCGAGGATGCCCCGGCGCGTGAGGTTCTGCCCGAGAAAGACGTTGGCCACCGCGTCGAGTGCGGGCACCATCGTCAGCTCTTGATAGACGGCCGCCAACCCGAGTCGACGGACTTCACGGGGGTTGCCACCGTGCAGTGTGGTGCCCGAGACCGTAATGGACCCCGAACTCGCTTCGACACGTCCGCTGATCATGCCCAGCAGCGTCGATTTCCCCGCGCCGTTCTCACCGACGAGGGCGTGCACACTACCCGCGGTGATCTGCACTGTCGCTGACTTCACCGCGCGGTTGGCGCCATAGGTCTTCGACACCTCGATACAGTCGATCGCGATCGGTCGCGTTTCGGAAACCGTCATGCCCCTCCCACCCCCTAGTACTCGGCCGTGAAGTCGGCAACGTTGCTGCGCTCCGCAAACGGCGTGCCCGGCAGGGAATCCGAAGCCGACAGGTCGACGAATCTCGGAGTCTCTCGTTTCTCGACGGTGTCCGCGAGTCCTTCGATCGCCAACCGAGTTTCCAGGCGCGGCAACATCATCACGCTGCTGGTGATGGCACCGGATTCGACGTTGTCCAAGGCCCACTGGTCACCACCGAAGTCGTACACGGCGACGTCGCGGCCCGCAGTTGCCTGGACGACGCCGCGGGTCATGCCGGAGAAGTTCGACATCACGACGTCGAGGTCCGGGTTGGCCTGCAGAATCGTCTGCGCCGCTTGGAAGCCCTTGGGCGTGGTGTAGTCGGTGGTCTGCTTGGAGACGACCTCGTACCGGCCGTCGCCTTCGAATGCCTTGGCTGCGTCGAAGAAGCACAGCGTATTGGCGTTCAGATCGGGCCCGGAGATGAGCGCAATCTTCGCGCCGTCGGGGTGATCGGCCTTGACCTTCTCGACCCACGCCTCGTACACATCCAGTGTCTGGCCGCCGACATAGTTCACAGTGCCGGGCTCCCACGTCTCCTCACCGCTGTTGGTAGCGCGGCCGCAGATCGGAAGGTTGAACACCGATACGATGATGTTCTTCTCCGGCGCCTGCTGAGTCAGCATGTTGCACACTAGGTTCCCGTCGTTCGGTTCGACAGCGAATGCGTTGTACCGACCGCTCGTGATCGCGTTCTGCATTTGGTCGAACTGGGTCTGGGCATCGAACTGCCCATCGAAGACGTCGAGTTCTGCGCCGAGTTCGTCGGCGGTCTTCTTCGCTTCGTCGATCGATGCCTGGAGGTACGCATTGCTGGCACCCGCCGAGAAATATGCGATCTTCAGGTCGGACGCCGAATCGACGGTGGGGACCGTCTGCTCGCGTTCCGCGCCCGACTGGTCGGCGACGGCGTCCACCGAGCAGGCAGGCAGCACGGCCAGCACGGTTGCCGCGGCAGCGATACTCATGGTGCGAATTTTCATGATGTTCCTAGTAGTACTTTGTTAGGTTGGGAATCTGTGGTGGCAGTGCGGGCAGGTTCC
>NZ_JBMDIX010000055.1:0-27936 GCF_057808915.1 Rhodococcus sp. FG69
CCGTGAAGACCTGGTCGGTGTCCGTCGCTCTGACTCGACAAAAGTTACGCGAGCGAGAACGCCGCGTCAAATCCCCAGGTCGCCAGGTCACTCCCCGGCAAACACCGAGGTAGCGACCTGGTTCGAGCCGCCCCACCCGTCAGGAACCGAGAATTACACGAGTGTGACTCGCGACACTCCTGTCCTGGCCGGCGTCAGCTCATGCGAACGCCCGCGAAGTTTCGTTTTCCACGTCGCACGACGAGCCATCGGCCGTGCAGCAGGTCTTCAGGCGACGGAATCCACTCTTCGTCGGCGATCTTCTGGTTGTTGACCGACGCGCCGCCTTCCTTCACCGCGCGGCGTGCTGCGCTCTTGCTCTCCGACAATCCGGTCGCCACCAGGAGGTCGACGATGGTCGACTGCTCCCCCACCGACAGCTCCGCCACCGAGGTTTCACCCAACGCCGCCGCTAGCGTCTGCTCGTCGAGGTCACCGAGCTCCGCACGGCCGAACAGCGCCTGACTTGCCAGTTCCACGGCCCGGGTATTCGCCTCGCCGTGCACGAGCGTCGTCATCTCGGCGGCAAGACGCTTCTGCGCCTCCCTGGCGTGCGGACGCTCGCGCGTAGCTTCGTCCAGCGCGGCGAGTTCATCCTGCTCGAGGAACGTGAACCATCGCAGGTACTTCACGACATCCGCGTCGCCGGTGTTCACGAAGTACTGGTACCAGGCGTACGGGCTCGTCATGTCCGGATCCAGCCACAGGCTTCCGCCACCCGTCGACTTACCGAACTTCTTGCCGTCGGCCGAGGTCACCAGCGGGACGGTCAACCCGTGAACGGATTCCGCATCCGTGCGCCGATTCAGTTCCACGCCCGCGATTATGTTGCCCCATTGATCGGATCCACCGATCTGCATGGTGCACCCGTAGGTCCGCCGAAGCTGAACGAAGTCGTTGGCCTGCAGAAGCATGTAGCTGAACTCGGTGTACGACATACCGTCCCCCGCGAGGCGAGTCTTCACGGTGTCGCGGGCCAACATGACATTGATCGAGAAGTGCTTACCGATGTCCCGAAGGAAGTCGATCGCCGTCAGTTCACCCGTCCAGTTCAGGTTGTTTTCCACGAGCGCGCCGGTCGGACTGTCGTCGAACTCGACGAAACGCTCGAGCTGGCCGCGGATGCGGTCAGCCCAGTCGGAGACGGTCTCGGACGAGTTCATGACCCGCTCGCCCACGTCACGCGGATCGCCGATGAGCCCGGTGGCACCGCCTGCCATGACAATCGGGCGGTGACCCGCTCGTTGAAATCTCTTGAGCGCCAACAACGGAACTAAATGACCTGCGTGAAGACTCGGTCCGGTCGGGTCGAAACCCGCATACACAGTGATCGGGCCGTCGGACGTCGCCTTCTTCAGTTCGTCCACGTCGGTGGACTGCGCGATCAATCCGCGCCAGGTCAGTTCGTCGATGATGTTCTTACTCACGACGTCGATCTTCCCGCATCGCTACACACCTGGGTACGCCAGCCCTGCTGTTGCCGATTGCGGACGGTCAGGCCGGTGCGGCCCGTGGACTCCGTCGGTAGCTCGATACCGACGCAGAGTCTCGGATCCAGAACCGCCACGGTCTGTCGGCTGCGGTGCTCACGCCGACTCGCGGACCTTCGGCGATGTCGATGTCCACGTCGACGTCCGTACGGTCCACCAACACGAAAGACGAAGCGCGATCGAGCACATCGATTCCGTTGTCGCCCAGCGTGACGCCGAGCGCTTGCCCTAGATTTCCGGGTCCGCTGGCCATCTTTGCCACACCCGGTCGCTGCCCCCTCCGCGCGCGGACAGTCTCGATTCCCTCGACGACTTCTCCTGCGCGAAGCAACACGGCACCCGCGTCGCCGTCAGGACCACACGTGATGTTCATGCACAGGTGCATCCCGTAGCTCAGGTAGACGTACAACCGCCCGGCAGGTCCGAACATCACCGAGTTTCGCGGTGTCGGGCCGCGGAAGGAGTGCGCTGCCGGATCCGGCCACGCCCCCGCATCCGGGCCGCCGTACGCCTCCACTTCGACGATCCGCACCACGACATCTCCAGTCCGGATCCGAGCGCCGACCAGACTCCGAGCTGCCTCGATCGGATGTGCCCTCAGGATGTCGACGTCCACATCCACCAATCTTGCCCGCACCCCTTGACCGGATCGGACGGCAGGCTTAAATTCATCACACGATGATTTCATCAAATGATGAAATCCTTAGGAGGGCGTCATGCCTGACCCAGCCGTTGTCGTCGATTCCCTCGTTGTCGAACGCGGCGGACGCACCGTCCTCAACGACGTGAATCTGTCCATCCCACCGGGCACCATCACTGGACTTCTCGGTCCGTCAGGGTGCGGCAAGACGACATTGATGAGATCGATCGTCGGCACACAGAAGGTCGTATCGGGGAGCGTGACGGTACTGGGATCGCCGGCAGGGACGAAAGAACTGCGACGCAAAGTCGGCTACGTGACGCAGGCACCGAGCGTGTACCGCGACCTCACCGTCCGCGACAACGTCAGATATTTCGCCGCTCTGTACGGCCGCGATGGACAGTCGGTGACCTCCGCTATCGAGGCCGTCGGACTTGCGGACCACACACGCTCGCTCGCCGGCCAACTATCGGGCGGTCAGTTGGGACGCGTGTCCTTGGCCAGTGCTCTCGTCGCCGAACCGGAGTTACTCGTACTGGACGAACCGACGGTCGGGCTCGACCCTGTGCTCAGAGCCGAACTGTGGGCACGTTTCGAGGACATCGCCCGCAGTGGCACCACGCTTCTGGTGTCGAGTCACGTCATGGAAGAGGCCGAGCACTGCGCGGACCTGATCCTCATGCGTGACGGTTCCGTGCTGGCCCAGCTCACTCCCGACGAACTGTTGAAGCGCACCGGAGAAACCAACCTCGAACACGCATTCCTCACGCTCATTCGAACCACGCAGAATCTGGAGATCGCGTCATGAGCATGCAGATCTACGCTGCAGGCACCGGACGAATCCTCCGTCAGCTTCGGGAAGATCGACGGACGGTCGCGATGATTCTCCTCGTGCCGGCTCTGCTGATGGTGCTGATCTACTTCCTGTATCAGGACTACCCGACGGCGCCGGGAAGTCCGCCCTTGTTCGATCGAATCGCCATCACCATGCTCGGCATCCTGCCGTTCGTGGTGATGTTTCTGATCACGTCGATAGCCATGCAGCGGGAGCGGAGCTCGGGGACCCTCGAGCGTCTGCTCACCACACCGATGTCCAAACTGGACCTCCTGGCAAGCTACGCATCGGCGTTCTCGATAGCTGCAGTGCTGCAAGGGATTCTCGCGTGCGGCGTCGCGTTCGGCCTACTCGGTTTGTCCACAGCCGGTTCGATCGGATGGGTCATCGTCGTTGCCGTACTGAATGCCGTTCTCGGCGTGGCCATCGGGCTGCTGTGCAGCGCATTCGCCCGCACCGAATTCCAAGCCGTTCAGTTCATGCCCGTCGTTGTCGTGCCGCAGCTGTTTCTGTGCGGACTGCTCGTTCCCCGCGACCAGATGCCCGACTGGTTACACGCGATCAGCAACGTACTCCCCCTGAGCTACGCAGTCGATGCACTGCAACAGATTTCCTCGAATCCCGACTTCACGAGTCGGATGGCCCTCGACATCGGGGTCGTGCTCGGATTCACCATCGTTGCGCTGTGCGCAGCGGCCGCAACACTGCGACGCCGCACGCCGTGACCGAACAGATCCGAACCGGACGTAGACCGGGACGCCCCGGCACCCGCGAGACCATCTTGGCTGTCGCACGGGCCCGCTTTGCAGCAACAGGATTCGACAAGACCTCGGTCCGGGCGGTCGCCGCCGAAGCGGGCGTGGACTCAGCGCTCGTTCATCACTATTTCGGAACCAAACGAGAGTTGTTCGTCGCCTGCATCGCACTACCCACCGATCCGGCGGTCGTGCTCGGCCCGGTGCTGGCAGCCGACACGGAAGACCTGGGCGAGGCACTCATCACCGCTGTGCTGGCGGTGTGGGAATCCGAGGCCGGAGAAGCCGTCGTCGCGGCCTTTCGCGCCATGATTGCAGGGGGCGACACCACTCTACTCGGAACGTTTCTGATGCACATCGTCCTGAAGGACATCGCCGAACGCGTCGACCACCCTGCGGGGTCCGGCCAACTCCGCGTCAACCTGGTTGCATCCCAAATGTCCGGGGTCCTGCTCACCCGACACATCCTGAAGCTGGAACCACTCGCATCGACGCCGGCCGAGAAGGTCGTCGCATCGGTGGCGCCGACCCTGCAGCGCTACCTTACCGGCGAACTTCCCTAGGACTGCGCGCGAGCGATAATCGACTCGTGCTCGGCGTCGTCGACGTCCCTTGCGTCATCGGTGAGCAGCACCGGTATTCCGTTCTCGATCGGGTACGCACGACGAAGACGCGGGTTGTAGAGCAACTCGTTCTCCACCAGCAGCAGTGGTCCCTTGTCGACCGGGCACGCGAGGATGCCGAGGAGTGTCTTGTCGATTGCCACGTCAAAATTCCTTTTTCTCGTCCGTTCACTGCCCCGCGGATACCCGACTCCACATCGAACAGCTCTATGAGCACAACCTAGCCGACTCCAGTACGTCGGAATCAGGCTGATCCACCGGTACTGTCGTCCACCCTGCCGAACCGTTCCGCGGCAACAGCTTTGGTCAATCGTCGGTACGAACTGGAAGCGGTGTCGTAGTACCACGCCCGAGCGCTCGGCGCCGGAATCCCCTGCTTCTGCAGGACGGATGCGCGCGGGCGGTAAGCGCGGCCGAGCGGGATGCTGTCGACGATGTGCACGATGTCCGGACGTTGCACGGGAAGCAGAACCGCGACGGCGTCGGTGACGGTCTTGGCGGGCAAGGTGTTGGCGCCGCGCACCGAGATACCGCACACGGCAATCTCGTCGGCGTGGTCGAGCCGCCGAGCCACACGCGAATCACCACCGGTGTCCACCCCATACACGACCACGGACTGCACAGAGGGGAGTTCGCCGAGAGCATCGATGATCGGCTGCGTGAACACTGGCCCGCGAGCGGTCTTGACGACGGTGTCCTTGCGGTCGACAAGCCAGTAGTCACCGTCGGAGTCTCGACGGAACAGGTTTTCGGTGGGCACCCACGAGTCCCCCGGTTCGAACACTCCACGCATCAGCGGGCTCAGGACCTCGCCGTCGCTGCTCGGGCGGCCGAGGAGAAGACCGACCTCGTCATCCCTGCACATCCGCACGAATCCGTTGTCGTCTTCTTCGAGCCTGCCGGAGATGGGGTCGTACGCGGCCAACGCGACTCGAGCGCTGCCGGGAAGCGGGCGGCCTTTGGATCCGACTTTCGAACCGCCGACGTTGGCCAGAATCACGTCGTTCTCGGTCGATGCGTAGAACTCCAGTACGCGTGCCGGAGCGAATGTTTCGAGTGTCCGCCTCCACAATCCGACAGGCATTCCGGAGCCGATGAACAGACGTACCGGATGACTGCGGTCGAGATCGAGATTCTCTTCGTCCAGGATGCCCTGCATCATTGCCCACGTGTAGCTGATGACCGTGACGCCGTAGCGCGAGACCTCACTGGCAAACCGCGTCGGATCGAGTCCGCGGGACAACGCGATGCGCGAACCTCCGGCGAGGGCGCCACCGACACTGACCAGAAGTCCTGCGGAATGGTGAAGCGGAGCGAGGCAGTACACGGTGTCCCCGGCACCGAGAGCTGCTGCGGTTGCAGTGCCGAAGGCCGACAGCGCCCACCGGTGGTTGGTGACGAAGCGAGGCTCGAGCCCGCGATCCGTTGCGGTGAACAGCACCACCGCCAATTCCCGGGCACGGCCAGGATTCGGCGTGAACCATGCGGGGAGTCGAACCGAATCCGGGTCGATCGCTTCGAGGTCGATGACATCCGAGCCACCGGGAATGTCGAGTTGCCGAGCGTCACCGCCCCCGAGGACGAGAACGTTCGCGGCAACGAGCGTCGCCGACTTCAGATTTTCGGGGTCGGCGATCACGGTATCGACATCCATGACCGCGAGCGCGCCCTCGAGGTCGCTGCCCGGAGGCAACAGCACAGCGATCGCGCCGATGCGCGACAGAGCGGCGACCGCCGCCAGTGCGCTCGGCCGCGTCTCCATCAGCACCCCGATTCGCGCCGACGGCCGTACACCCGAAGCGATCAAGCCCTTGACCACGTTGTCGATCCGGACGTTGACGGCCTGATAGGTATGCACCCGGTCGTCGAACAAGAAGCATTCACCTGCAGGTGACTTGCGGCCCTGTTCGGCGAGCAGGCGTCCGAGCGAGACGGTCGAGTGCGGCTGCATCTGGCCGAGGCGCGCCAAACGAGGCAGCGTCCGAACCGCCTCCGACGAGATTTCCCGGGTTCCGCGAACTGCACCTGTCGCCGCCGCCGCGAGGCCGCGACCGACGCCGACACCGACCTCCGCGATCGAGGCCGCCGTGTGGATGATTCGGTTGCTGACCGATACTCCGCTCTCCGAATCGAGGTGCTCGTCGTACGTCATCTCGTGTACAGCGTTGGGTCGCTCCCCCATGCCTTCGCGCCAACGAATCCACTCGCCGGTCGTCGGCCACGTCTGCGCCGTCGCGGTGCTTCCGACAACGAGCCCGAAATGACCTGCACGCAAAGTGCTTTCGTAGACCTCGGCGCGCGGAGCGGCGCGGCGGATTCCGCGAACGGCCAGAGGCTGACCGATATCATCGACCTCGCCGACGAACGCCAAGACCGGCACCGTCAGATCGGACAACGTCAACAGTCGTTCCTTGATGACGAAACCGCCCGTCATCATGCGGTTGTGCACCACGAACTGCTTGAGCAACTCGGCAACGGCCGGGCCCGACCATGCGACCCACCCGTCGAGCGCAAGGAACCGTCGTTGCGGCTCACGAGGCAGGAGCGCTTCCCGGTCGTGCAACTGCCGGAGGAAATCGAGCCTCGAGCGCACTGTCTTGGCGGGATCGAGCAGCTGGAAACCGGTGCGTGCCATCCAACCCGACACAGCCAGCCTGGTGAACACGTGATCGGCCAGGAACTCCGCACCCCGCGTTGCGACGCCGGCGGGAATCCCGAGCGGCAATGCAGCGAGTGTGTCCACCGGTGCGCCGAATGTGATGAGGCTGGCGAGGTTCCGCCCACCGCGATATGCGGCGGCCTGGTAGCAGAACATGCCGCCCTGCGAGTATCCACCCAAATGCACGTCGCGTCCGGTGTGTTCGTGGACCTTGTCGATGACCTCGCTGATCGCGACAACGTGATCGGCGAGCGTGCGGCTCCACCCACCTTCCTCGCTGTCGGGCGACCCGAAATCGATCACCCACGGATCGAGACCCATGTCCCGCAGGATGCCGGCAGCACCGTTCTCCGTGGTGACGTCGTAAACGTCGGCCGACACCATCATCGGCGGAACCAACACCACCGGGGGCTTGGACACGCCCTCGTTCTCGTCGGCAAAGTACCGACGTAGCCGATACATCGGCTCACGATCGACGACCTTGAACGGAGACGGATCGACCTCGGTTTCGAGGCCTCCGAGACGGATGACCTCGAGCCCGTTCTGTGCAGTCGCGACGGCGCGCCGCAACGGTCCGCGGACCGCGTCTGCATTCAGTCCAACCACTACAACTCCTGCGCTCGATCGCTGCGTTCACGGCCCGGTTCCCGACCGCCCATTCACTGCGTTGCCAGAAGCTTCTCACACCGCCTGCGCTGAATCCGGCGAGCCTGATCTATTGGTGCATCAGCGTGCCGGGATACCGGTGGCAAGCCACGCTCGTGCCGCCTCCGCTGCGGACCGCACTCCGCCGAGTTGGTGCGCCACTTGCACTGCCGCGGTACCGCCGCGGGAGTCTCGGGACGAGATGGATCCTTCGACGGTCAGCACCTCGCGGACGTCGGGCGTCAACGACGGGTCGATCGCTGCCAGTTCCTCGTCGGTTAGTTCGTCGAGACCGACACCGCGTGCCTCCGCGGCTCTCACGCAGGCGCCTGCCGCTTCGTGCGCGACCCTGAACGGGATGCCCTGACGCACCATCCACTCGGCGATGTCCGTCGCGAGAGTGAAACCGGCCGGAGCCAATTCGGCCAACCGATCGACATGGAACTCGAGGGTGCCGACCAGACCGGCAAGCGCAGGCAACAGCAATTCCAGCTGCGCGACCGAATCGAAGACCGGTTCCTTGTCCTCCTGGAGGTCCCTGTTGTAAGCCAAAGGCTGCGCCTTCAGCGTCGCGAGCAGACCTGTGAGGTTGCCGATCAGACGCCCGGTCTTGCCGCGAGTCAGTTCTGCGACGTCCGGGTTCTTCTTCTGCGGCATGATCGAACTGCCGGTGGACCACGCGTCGGCGAGGGTGACGTAGCCGTATTCGGGCGTACTCCACGACACGATCTCCTCGGCAAGCCTCGACAGGTCGACCGCCGTCATCGCCAACACGAACGACGCCTCGGCCGCGAAATCCCGCGAGGACGTGGCATCGATCGAGTTCTCCGCGGAGGAATCGAAACCGAGTTCGGCGGCGATCTTTTCCGGGCTGAGCCCGAGCGAGGATCCGGCCAGCGCTCCGGAGCCGTACGGCGACACCGCAGCTCGCTTGTCGAAGTCCTGGAACCGCTGCACATCGCGCAGCAGGGGGTGAGTGTGGGCCAGCAGGTGATGCGCAAGCAGAACCGGCTGCGCTGCCTGCGAGTGCGTCTTGCCTGGCATGACTGCTGCCGGGTGGGCGGCTGCTTGCGTCGCCAAGGCGTCGACGACGTCGAGCACTCCGGCCGAAACTCGGCGGACAGCGTCGCGCAGCCACATACGGAACAGCGTCGCGACCTGATCGTTGCGCGAGCGGCCCGCCCGCAGGCGTCCACCGACCTCGGGGCCGACCCGGTCGATCAGACCGCGTTCGAGCGCCCCGTGCACATCCTCGTCGGATTCGGCCGCGACGAACGCGCCGGACGCGACGTCGGCGGCGAGACGCGTGAGACCGTCGAGCATGGTCTCGAGGTCCTGCGCGGTGAGGAGACCTGCACCGTTGAGAACGCGTGCGTGCGCCATGGACGCGCGGATGTCGTACGGCGCGAGTACCCAGTCGAAGTGGGTCGACTTGCTCAGCGCTGCCATCGCCTCGGCGGGACCGGACGCGAAGCGTCCGCCCCAGAGCGATCCTTCGTTGGTTCCGTGCGGCTCGCTCACAGGCCCAGGTCCCTCTTCTTCGCAATCTTCGACGACAGACCGTGAAGCTGGACGAACCCCTTGGCCGAGGACTGATCGAACGTGTCGCCCTCGTCGTAGGTTGCAAGATTGAAGTCGTACAGCGATTCCTCGCTGCGCCGGCCGTTGACGATGATCGAACCAGCGTGGAGCGCGAGGCGAATTTCGCCAGACACGTGCTCCTGGGTGTGCGTGGTGAACGTGTCGAGAGCGCCCTTGAGCGGGGAGTACCAGAGACCGTCGTAGACCAACTCGGCCCACTTCTGGTCGGTGTGGCGTTTGTAGCGGCCGAGCTCGCGTTCGAGGGTGACGTGTTCGAGCTCTTCGTGCGCACGGATCAGTACCATCGCACCAGGAGCCTCGTAGATTTCACGGCTCTTGATGCCGACGAGACGGTCCTCGACGACATCGAGGCGTCCGACGCCCTGCGCGCCTGCACGGGTGTTGAGCTCCTGGATCGCGTCGAGCACGGACACCGGACGACCGTCGATGCTGACCGGGCGTCCCTTGTCGAAACCGATGATCAGTTCGTCGGGCGACTGCCAGTTGGCCGTCGGATCCTGGGTGTAGTCGTAGACGTCCTTGGTCGGGGCGTTCCACAGGTCCTCGAGGAACCCTGTTTCGACTGCCCGTCCCCACACGTTCTGGTCGATCGAGAACGGCGACTTCTTGCTGACGTTGATCGGAATCTTGTTCTCTTCGGCGAACGCGATTGCCTTCTCGCGTGTCCACGCGTAGTCGCGGACCGGCGCGAGGACGTCGAGCTCGGGAGCGAGTGTGTTGAAGCCGACCTCGAAGCGCACCTGGTCGTTGCCCTTGCCCGTGCAGCCGTGAGCTACGACGGTTCCGCCGTGCGAACGAGCCGCGTCGACGAGATGCTTGACGATCAACGGACGGCTGATGGCCGACACCAACGGGTATCGGTCCATGTAGAGCGCGTTGTTCTGGATCGTGGGAAGGCAGTACTCGTCGGCGAACTCGTTGCGGGCGTCGACGACGACGGACTCCACAGCGCCACAGTCGAGTGCGCGCTGCCGGACGACCTCCATGTCCTCCCCGCCCTGGCCGAGATCGATCGCGACGGCAACGACCTCCTTACCGGTCTCCTTGCCGATCCAGCTGATGGCGACGGAGGTATCCAGTCCGCCCGAGTAGGCGAGAACGACGCGTTCGGCCATGGTGTGTGTACTCCTTAGTTGGTAAAGTTCGGCCGCCGCGCTAGTCAGCGCGTCGGGCCAGTTTTTCGATCTTCTCGGCCAAGTCGCCGCCGGTGAACGGCTCCCTGGCGATCAGGAGGATGGTGTCGTCCCCTGCAATGGTTCCGACGATTTCTCGGAGAGAGGCTCGGTCGAGCGCACTGGCCAGATAGCCGGCAGCACCCGGTGGGGTGCGCAGAACTGTCTGATTTCCGCTGAAATCGGTCGAGACGAGCAGCTCTCCCAGCAGGCGCGTCAGGCGGTCGGTACCGCCCGACACTCCTCGGACAGGGCTGCCGTCTTCCGGCACGATGTACACCCCAGCTCCCCCGTCGGCGGCGCGTAACTTCACCGCACCCAGCTCGTCGAGATCACGCGACAGCGTCGCCTGGGTGACATCGATTCCCTCCGAAGCAAGCAGCGTCGCGAGCTCCGGCTGACTACGCACCTGGTGAGTCGACAGCAGCGTGACGATACGTGCTTGCCGTCCCGCTCGGGTCGATGCAGTCAATGGAACCGACGACACTTCCTCGCTCACGGACGTCGCGCCTGCTCGAGCAACCAGACCAACAGAGCCTTCTGCGCGTGCAGCCGGTTCTCGGCCTCGTCCCACACGACGCTGTGCGGACCGTCGAGCACCTCGTCAGTTATCTCCTCGCCGCGATGCGCCGGAAGGCAGTGCAGCACAAGCACATCGGACGCTGCCCGCGACAGCAATTCGGTATCGATGCGGTACGGCCGGAACGGAGCCACTCGGTCGAGACCGTCGTTCTCCTGTCCCATCGAGGTCCAGGTATCGGTGACGAGTGCATCGGCACCGGCGGCCGCCTCGTACGGGTCCTCGGTGATCGTGATGCTCGCCCCAGTTTCTGCGGCGCGCGCCTTGGCCGCGTCGAGCACGAATTCCATCGGCGCGAATTCTCTCGGCGCCGCGATCGTCACGTCGACGCCTGCCGTCACTCCCCCGAGGAGGAGCGAATGCGCCATGTTGTTGGCACCGTCACCGAAGTAGGCGAGCTTCAGCCCTTTCAGATCGCCCTTCCGCTCGGCCAACGTCTGCAGATCCGCAAGCACCTGGCATGGGTGGAACTCGTTGGACAGTGCGTTGACGATGGGGACCGTGGCCCCGGTCGCCATTTGTTCGAGTCGCTTCTGCCCGAACGTGCGCCACACCACGGCCTCGACGTACCGGGACAGCACGCGGCCCGTATCCTGCAATGTCTCCTCGCGTCCGAGCTGTGTGCTCTGACCGTCGACGACCACCGCGTGACCACCGAGCTGTGCGATCCCGATCTCGAAGGAGAATCGTGTCCGCGTGGAGTTCTTCTCGAAGATGACCCCGACGCCCTGTGGGCCTTCGAGTGGCCGCTTGGAGAAGGGCGCGCGCTTGAGTTCGGCTGCAAGAGCGAGAACTTCGGCCTGCTGCTGCGGGGTGAGATCGTCGTCGCGAAGGAAGTTCTTCAGTGCCATGGGTCAATCCGTTTCGTCGGCAGAATCGAGAATTGCGGGCAGTGCCGCGACGAACGACGCCGCCTGCTCCTCCGTCAGGACGAGAGGCGGGGCTATGCGTAGAACGTCGGGCTGAGCGGCATTGATCAGGAACCCTGCATCGCGTGCAGTGGCTTCGGCTTTCGCGGCGATCTTCTTGTTCAGCACAATGCCGAGCAGCAGACCGGCTCCGCGAACGTGATTCACGAGTGGATGGTTCAGTTCCTCGATCGAGGTGTTGATGACCTTGCCGAGTCGATCCGCGTGGGAGATCAGGTCCTCGTCCGCGACAGTCCGCAGCACGGCAAGAGCCGCGGACGAGCACACCGGATTTCCACCGAACGTGGTGCCGTGCTTGCCCGGATGCAGCAGATTCGCAGCCTCCCCGATACCGATGCACGCCCCGATCGGCAGTCCACCGCCGAGTCCCTTTGCGAGTGTGATGACATCCGGCACGATCCCGACTGCCTGGTGCGCGTAGAACCAGCCGGTCCGCCCGATGCCGGTCTGCACCTCGTCGAGAATCAGCAGGGCGCCGTGACGCGCGGTGATTTCGCGGGCAGCCACCAGGTAACCGTCCGGCGGAACCACGACGCCACTTTCACCCATGATGGGCTCGAGGAACACTGCAGCGGTGTCGGAATCGACCGCAGCTTCGAGTGCCGCGACATCGCCGTAGGGCACATGCTGCACGCCGGCGGGCATCGGCTCGAACGGTGCGCGCTTGTCGGGCTGGCCTGTCAACGCAAGCGCGCCCATCGTGCGACCGTGGAATGCTTTCTCGGCGGCAATGATCTTCGTCCGGCCGGTGAGGCGCGCGATCTTGAAGGCGGCCTCGTTCGCCTCGGTACCGGAGTTGCACAAAAATACTCGGCCGTGCACGCTCGCACCGAGGTGCGCAAGCAACTGCTCGGCCAGTGCGATACCTGGCTCGGTCGCGTACAGGTTGGACGTATGCCCGAGAGTCGACAGCTGGGTCGTCACCGCGTCGATGACCGCGGGGTGGGCGTGGCCCAGGATGTTCACCGCGATACCGGCGAGAAGATCCAGGTACTGCTTGCCGTCGGCATCGGTCACCACCGCGCCCTCACCGCGCACCAGAGCGACGCGCGGCACACCGTAGTTGTCCATCAACGATTTCGACCACCGAGACTGGAGGTCGAGTGTCGAGGTGTGCTCGCTCATGAAGAGACTCCTGAGGTCTGGGTCTGGGTCTGGGTCTGGGTGGGCAATACCATCGTGCCGATTCCTTCACCGGTGAAGAGTTCTACGAGTACCGAGTGGGGCACGCGTCCGTCGATGACGTGAGCGGACGGAACGCCACCTTGCACTGCTCGCAGGCATGCCTCCATCTTGGGGACCATGCCTGCGTCGAGGGAGGGCAGCAGTGCAGCGAGGGTGTCGCTGTCGATCTCCGACGCCAACGACGATCTGTCCGGCCAATCGGTGTACAGCCCTTCGACATCGGTGAGCACGACGAGCTTCTCGGCTCCGATCGCCTCGGCGAGAGCAGCAGCGGCAGTGTCGGCATTGATGTTGTGCACGACGCCGTCGGCATCGGGAGCGATGGTCGAGACCACCGGAATGCGTCCTGCGCCGATCAGGTCGAGAACTGCGTCCGGGTTGACCGAGGTGACGTCGCCGACCAGACCGATGTCCGTCGCCGAGCCGTCGACCATCACCGAACGCCGCGTCGCGGTGAACAAGTGCGCATCCTCGCCCGAGATACCTACTGCGTACGGCCCGTGACTGTTGATCAAGCCGACGAGTTCACGACCGACCTGACCGAAGAGGACCATCCTGACGATGTCCATGACCTCGGGCGTCGTGACCCGGAACCCGCCACGGAACTCGCCGCTCATGCCGAGCCGGGCGAGCATCGCCGTGATCTGTGGGCCACCGCCGTGGACGACGACCGGATGCAATCCCACCGTCCGGAGAAACACCATGTCGGCAGCGAACGCGCGCTTGAGTTCGTCGTCGACCATGGCGTTGCCGCCGTACTTCACGACGACGATCTTGCCGCTCAGACGCTGGAGCCACGGCAGTGCAGCGGCGAGAGTCTGTGCCTTCTGGGTCGCGGCGAGGTTCGATTGCGTCACGACGAGTACGCCGAGTTCTCTTCGACGTACGCGTGCGAGAGGTCGGTGGTCCTGATGCTCACGGTGAAGTCGCCGAGACCGAGATCGATGGTGACCTCGATATCCTCGCCGGTCAGATCGACCTCGCGGGCACCGGGCGCCCCGACGCCGTCGACACAGACCGGACTACCGTTGAAGGAGACCGCAATTCGATCGGGATCGAGCTCGATGGGCGCGATGCCGATGGCCGCGAGCACCCGGCCCCAGTTGGGATCCGATCCGAACAGCGCTGTCTTGACCAGGCTGTCCCGCGCGACGGTCCGTGCACCGATCAGCGCATCGTCTTCGGATACCGCGCCGGAAACGGTGACCCGCACCCGCTTGGTGACGCCCTCGGCGTCGGCCATCATCTGATCGGCCAAGTCGTCGCACACCGCCAGAACTGCGGCATTCAAGTCTTCCTGGCTGGGCGTGACGCCGGACGCACCGGACGACAGCAGCAACACCGTGTCGTTGGTCGACGTCGCGCCGTCGACATCGAGACGGTCGTAGGACAGGCGCGTCGCGTTGCGCAGGGCAGTGTCGAGTTGGTCTGCGGTCGCCACGGCATCGGTGGTGACGACGCTCAGCATGGTGGCGAGGGACGGTGCAAGCATGCCCGCACCTTTGGCCATTCCTCCGACGTTCCACTTGTCCACGTGGTGGAAGGCCGCCTGCTTCGGGACGGTGTCGGTCGTCATGATCGCGTACGCAGCGTCGGTACCGCCGGAGATTCCACCGGCCAGTTCGTGGACGACCTCGGAGACGCCCGGAATGAGCTTGTCCATCGGCAGCCGGTCACCGATGAGCCCGGTCGAGCACACCGCTACTTCGCCGGCACCGGTCTCGGTGCCCCAATTGCTCAGCGCAGTCGCCACTTCTTCGGCCGTGCGGTGCGTGTCCTGAAATCCTCCAGAACCGGTGCACGCGTTGGCACCGCCGGAGTTGAGGACGACCGCGCGAAGCTTCCCGGCGCTCAATACCTGCTGCGACCACAGCACCGGTGCCGCCTTGACTTTGTTCCGGGTGAAGACGCCCGCAGCTGCCGTGTCGGGCCCTTCGTTGAACACGAGCGCCAGATCCGACTTGCCATTCGCCTTGATGCCGGCCGCGATTCCTGCACCCCGGAAGCCTGCAGGCGCCGTAACCCCTTGTGTGCGAACAAGTTTGCCCGCCAGCGAAGTCGACTCTGTCTGGAAAGCGCTGGTCACGGTGCGACTCCTACTGTCGAGAGACCGTCGGTCTCGGTTATGCCAAGTGCAAGGTTCATGGATTGGACGGCCGCGCCGGCGGTGCCCTTGGTCAGATTGTCGATCGCGGCGACGACGACCAGCAGTCCCGCATCGGAGTCGACGGATACGCTCAACTGCACTGCGTTCGAGCCGATCACCGCGCCGGTCTGCGGCAGTCGCCCCGGACCGAGAACGTGAACGAACGGCTCTGCCGCATAGGCTTTTTCGTACACCTCGACGGCCTGCTCCTGCGTCGCCGTCGTCACCGCGGTGCACGTGGCGAGGATGCCGCGTGGCATCGGCGCGAGAACAGGAATGAACGACACGATCACCGGCTCCGGTGACAACGCCGAGAGGTTCTGCACCATTTCGGGATTATGCCGGTGTGCGCCCGCAACTCCGTACGCGCGCACCGATCCCATGACCTCCGAACCCAGCAGGTCTGCCTTTGGGGCACGGCCGGCACCCGAGGTGCCGGTGACCGCGACGATGTTCACTCGGGGCTCGACGATCCCGGCGGCGATGGCGGGTGCCAAAGCTAGGCTCGCGACCGTCGGATAGCAGCCGGGCACCGCGATACGCGTTGCGCCGACGAGCTTCTCGCGGTGGCCCGGCAACTCGGGGAGTCCGTACGGCCATGTTCCCGCGTGCGGCGACCCGTAGTACTTCTCCCAGGCGGAGGCGTCGGACAACCGGAAGTCTGCACCGCAGTCGATGATGACGACGGACTCCGGAAGCTGCTGCGCGATCTCGGCAGACTTGCCGTGTGGAAGGCCCAGGAACACCACGTCGTGGCCATTCAACTCGTCGAGAGTCGTTTCTCCGAGAACTCGATCGGCGAGTGGCAACAGGTGCGGATGAAATTCACCGAGCGTTGCGCCCGCATTGCCACCTGCGGTGAGCGAGCCGATGACGAGTCGCCCTGACTGGACGCCCGGATGGCCGAGTAACAGTCGCAGGATCTCGCCACCCGCGTATCCGCTCGCTCCGGCTACCGCGATCCGAAGCGAAGACGACCGGGCGTCTTCATTGACAGCGTTCATGCGATTGATTATGCATCATGATGCAAGCTCATTCATTGCCGGGGTGCCTGGACCTCAGCGGTCTTTCATCGACCGTCTGATCTCGTCGAGCTTCTTGCGGCCGGCAGCCTCTCGCTCGTTCCACTGATCGTCGAGCGTACGGCCAGCGGGCGTCTCGTGGTCGAGTTCCTCGCGACCGAGCGCGGTCGTGGTGCGATTCTCGACTTTGCTGCGGACGCTGTCCCACGTCGGGACGCCCTGATCGGTGAAACCCGTCGGCGACTCGTAGTTGGACAGGCCCGAGCTGACTCCCCCACCGATCGCCTGATCGATAGTGCTGTCGCCGACGAGTTCCGCATCGAGAATCCCCAGCGACGGGTCGCCCGGTGTTCCGTGCAGAGGGGGATCGCCGAGCGGCTGATCGATTCGGGGCCGCGTCGTCTGCGGAATATCGACGTCCGGGATGTCACCCGGCGGTACCACCTCAGGATCTACTGTCGTTCCTGCCGTGTCGATGTCGGCCAGCAGCGCCGCAGCCGCAGCGTGAACCGGCGCGAGCGCCGGGCGCCCACTCACCGCTACGAGTACCTCGCGCAGTACCGCAACATCGGTTCGATCGTCCGTAGTCATACTTCCTCCCGAGATGTGGAAAGCGTCTTTCGATCCAGGCTACGGACTTTGACTGGGTACTCGGGTTACGGACTCGGAATGCACTCAGCTGCGAAGTCGGGCACCAACCGCAGCCTGCGCAGCAGCCACGGCAGCATCTCGCGCCTCGGTGGCCTGCGCTTCGGTCAGCGTTCCTTCGCTGCCGCGGAATACCAGTGCGAACGCCAGCGATTTTCTGTTCTCGCCCACCTGGTCACCCTCGAAGACATCGAACAATCTGATGCTCTCGAGGAGATCGCCGGCTCCCGACTTCAGCGCTGCCTCCACATCTGCGGCAGGGACCGATGCGTCGACGACGACGGCGACATCCTGCAGCACCGCAGGAAACGGCGACACGATCGGCGCAGGAAGAGCTTCGACGATCGGCAATGCGTCGAGATTGATCTCCACGGCGCACGTGCGAGCAGGCAACTCGGCCCGCTCGAGGACAGCAGGATGCAGCTCGCCCGCATGTCCGACGACGACGCCGTCGACGAGGATCTCCGCACATCGACCCGGATGCCAGGGCAGGTACTGCGCGGCGCGGAACTCGATATCCACACCCGCGGCCGAGGCGACAGTGCGCGCAGCGGCGAAAGCATCGGATGCGTCGCCGACGCGGCCCGGCCCCCAGGGACCCGAGGGATCGCGATAACCGGTCAGCACAGCGCCGACGTACACCGGCTGATGCGGAAGCGACCCGCGCAGATGCTCGATCTGCTCGTCGCTCGGACGCGTATGCACGGCGATCGCATCGACCGCGACGGTGTGATCACCGGGACGAACGACCTGCGCGATACCGAACAGCGACAGATCGCGTTGCCCACGGCTGACGTTGCGGGCCAGTATCTCGAGGAGGCCGGGCAGAATCGTGGTCGCCAGGTCCGGGCGGTCGGCCTCGAGTGGATTGAGTACCGACGCCGTGCGACGTCTGACATCGTCGGCGGGCAGACCCCAGGTGTCGAACACACCCGTGGGCAGGAACACCGTCGGAAGTACCTCCACATAGCCGGCGAATGCCAACGACTTGCCGACGGCTCGTTTCCGCTTCTGCGTGGCGGTAAGGCCTCGCCCTGCCGGTGCCGCAGGCAGAATCGACGGGATCTGCTCGAGCCCTTCGAGCCGAAGCACTTCCTCGACGAGATCGGCGGGCTGCTGCAGATCCGGACGCCATGTCGGCGGTGTCACGACCAGTTCGCCGTGGCCCGATTCGTTGACGTCGACCTCGACCTCACAGCCGATCTGGGTGAGCCTGTGCGAAGACGTGCCGTTCGGGTACGAAACACCGGCGACGCGATCCGGCAGGTCGAGACTCATGCGGACCGGCGGGAAAGACTGCTGTCCGCCAATGTCGGTGAGCAGAGGTTCGATGCGTCCGCCCGCGATCTCGACCAACAGCTGAGCTGCACGGTCCAACGCGGCAACGGGCAACGCCGAGTCGACGGTGCGTTCGAAACGCTTGCTCGCCTCGCTCGATAGCTTGTGCCTGCGGCCCGTGCGGAACACAGCGAGCGGATCGAACGTCGCAGCTTCGAGGATCACCTCGACCGTGCTGTCGTCGACCTCCGTGGATGCACCACCCATGACGCCTGCCAAGGAGATCGCACCCGAATCGTCGGCGATCACGACGTCCTCGGCATCGAGGGTGCGTTCCACGTCGTCGAGGGTCTTCAGCTTCTCCCCCGCAGTGGCCCGGCGAACGACGATGCCGCCGGTCAGCTTGGCTGCGTCGAATGCGTGCAGTGGCTGCCCGAGCTCGTACAGCACGTAGTTGGTGACGTCCACAGCAGCCGAGATGGGCCTGATTCCGGCGAGCAGGAGTCGGCGTTGCAGCCACCACGGGGTCACCGCGGTGGGGTCGATCCCGCTGACCTTGCGCAACGCGAAGCGCGTGACGTTCGCGTCCGGTGCAACAGAGGTCGGCCAGGTGTCGCCCTCGTTGTTCTGCACCGGTCCCGCTGCTGGATCTGCGAACTCCAGATCGAAGCTGCTCGCCAGCTCACGAGCGAGTCCACGAACCGAGAACGCGTATCCGCGATCCGGGGTGACATTCAGTTCGATGACCGAGTCATCGAGCCCGAGAACAACTTTGGCGTCCTCACCCGGCTGAGCTGTGCCGTCGGGCAACACCAGGATTCCGGAGTGATCGCGACCGAGCCCGAGTTCGAGCGTCGAGCAGATCATGCCGTTCGAGGTCTTGCCGTACGTCTCGCGCGCGGCAATCGCGAACCCGCCGGGCAGTACGCTACCGGGAAGCGCCGCCACGATCAGGTCGCCCTCGGCGAAATTTCGTGCACCACAGACGATTTCCTGGGGTTCGTCGGCACCGACGTCCACCAAGCAGAACCTGATCGGTTTCTTGAACTCGGTGAGCTCGGTGATCGTCGTGACGCGGCCGACCACCAGTGGGCCTGTGACGTTGTCGAGCGAGTCCAGCTCTTCGACCTCGAAACCGACACGTACGAAGCCTTCGTCGAGCTCCTCGGGTGTCACCTTCCACTGCGGCGCAGTGCGCTGCAGAACCTCGGTCAGCCAGGATTGTGGAACTCGCACGTCTGCTCAGCTCTTTCTAGAGATGGTAGGAAGATTCGTCTGGTCGAAACGCAAGGCTGCGCGGATCAGGCGCCGACACCGAAGGGCAACGTGAAGCGAATGTCGCCCTCGACGATGTCACGCATGTCCGGAATGTCGTTGCGGAACTGCAGCGTTCGCTCGAGGCCCATACCGAAGGCGAAGCCCGAGTACACCTCGGGATCGATACCACTGGCCTGCAGTACCTTCGGGTTGACCATGCCGCAGCCGCCCCACTCGACCCACCCCGGCCCACCCTTCTTCTTGGGGAACCACACGTCGACCTCGGCCGAGGGCTCGGTGAACGGAAAGTAGTTGGGTCGCATACGTGTGCGGGTTTCCTCGCCGAACAGGGCACGAGCGAACGCATCGAGGGTTCCTCGAAGATTCGCCATCGTCAGACCCTTGTCGATCGCGAGACCTTCGACCTGGTGGAAGACCGGGGTGTGCGTCGTATCGAGTTCGTCGGTGCGGAACGTGCGCCCCGGGCACACAACGTAGATGGGAACCTCACGCGACAGCATGGACCGAACCTGCACCGGAGAGGTGTGTGTCCGCAGCACTTGTCGTGATCCCTCGGGAGCGATGTGGAACGTGTCCTGCATGGTGCGGGCAGGGTGGTCGGGAAGGAAGTTCAGAGCGTCGAAGTTGAAGTGCTCGGTCTCGACCTCGGGACCTTCCTCGACTTCCCAACCCATGGCTACGAACACGTCGGCAACTTGATCGGCGATGATCGTGATGGGGTGCCGTGCCCCGACCGGACGGCGATCCGACGGCAATGTCACGTCGATCGTCTCGGCGACGAGAATTGCTGCGTCGCGCTCGGCCAGCAGCACTTCCCGTCGAGCATCGAACGCCTTCTGCACGCGGTCACGCGCACCCTTGACGCGCTTGCCCGCGTCGGCCTTCTGATCACCAGGAATTGATCCGAGAGCTCGTTGAGCCAGTGCCAGAGGAGCTCGATTGCCGATGTGCTCGATCTTGACCTTCGTCAGGTCGTCGAGGTCGTGTGCCTCGGCGAATGCCTTCTCGGCCCCGTCGGCGGCAGCATCGAGCGCAGCAGGCTCGAGTACGTTCGGATCGACCGGCTGGGCGTAGTCGGCTTCTTTCTTCGCCACGTGAAGTGCAACTCCTTGGTCGTTCGTGTCACCGTTGGTTCGGGTGTCACCGATGGTTCGGGCGTCGCTTGACGACACTCGCGATCCTAGGCGACGTGCAAAATCAATTTCTGCTGGACCTGCGCTGAGCGCGCGCGCTCGAATACAGGCAGATTGCAGCGGCGGTGGCGAGATTCAAGCTCTCTGCGCGACCGTGAATCGGGATCCTGACGCGGTGATCCGCCGCCGCAGCGACTGCAGGGGACAAGCCGTGTGCTTCGTTGCCGAACAACCACGCGGTCGGACCACTCAACAGATCGTCGGCGTCGTCGAGGTCCACTTCCCCGTCGGCGGCCGTTGCGAGGATCGTCACACCTGCACGTCGTAGCGCATCGAGTCCCGACTCCACCGACCTTTCCCGAGCTATCGGGAGGTGGAAGATGCTGCCGGCCGACGCCCGCACACATTTCCCGTTGTGCGGATCTACAGCGTCGCCGAGCAGGACGACAGCGTCCGCTCCGACAGCATCTGCGACTCGGATGACCGTTCCGGCATTACCCGGTTCGGATACCTCGACGGGAACCGCGACGAGCTGTGGAGCCGCGCCGAGAGCTCTCTCCAAAGCCACGTCGATGGTTCGACAGACAGCGATGATGCCTGGCGGAGTGACGGTGTCGGACAGCCCCTTGGCTGCCCGTTCCGTGATGGCGTGAGAACGGACTCCCGAGGTCCGGGCCAGGTCGAGGACGGCGCCGTTTCGTTCGGCCGAGTCCTCGCGAAAGAAGAGCTCGTGCACGACGCCTGCGTGCAGCGCCTCGGACACCGAATTGGACCCCTCGGCGAGGAACAGCCCGGTCTTCCGACGCTCGGCTGCCCTAAGCAGCTTGACAGCCGAAACGACCCGTGGGGTTCGCTCGGTGAGCGTGTCCACGGGCCGTTTCGGATCGAGATCGTCGTGCGTCAGCTTGCTCAGGCTGCTTCTCCGGCAGGAGCGTTGACGTCGGCAGGCAACGCAGCCTTGGCGATTGCCACCAGGCCGGCGAATGCCGCTGCGTCCGACACAGCGAGCTCGGCGAGGATCTTGCGGTCGACCTCGACGCCTGCCGCCTTCAGACCCTGGACGAAGCGGTTGTAGGTGATGTCGTTGGCCCGAGCCGCAGCGTTGATACGCGTGATCCACAGCTTGCGGAAGTCACCCTTGCGAGCCTTGCGGTCGCGGTATGCGTAGGTGAGCGAGTGGAGCTGCTGCTCCTTGGCCTTGGTGTACAGACGTGAGCGCTGTCCGCGGTAGCCCTTGGACGCTTCGAGTATCGAACGGCGCTTCTTCTGGGCGTTGACCGCCCTTTTTACGCGTGCCACTGGTAAATCCTGTCGATCTGGGGGCTAAGTAGTAAACCCCGAATGGTTTGGGATGGCGCCGACGAAGTTTCGCCGACTACGAAGTCCAGATCAGATGCCGAGCAGGCGCTTGATCCGCGGCACGTCGGCCTTCTTGACGACTGCGACGCCGTCGAGACGACGGGTCACCTTGGTGGGCTTGTGCTCCAGCAGGTGGCGACGGCCGGCCTTCTGGCGCAGGATCTTGCCGCTGCCGGACACCTTGAATCGCTTCTTGGCGCCACTGTGGGTCTTCTGCTTGGGCATGGAGTCCTCAGTTCTGTGTTGCTCTTCGGTCTTGCTCGGCACAATCGAAAGTCGATGTGCACCGACCTTCGATTGTCTTACTGATCGTTCAAGCTTCTAGCTGCTCGGCGGCGTTGCGGCCGCCGGTGCAGCATCCCCGGTAGCCGGAGCCGGCGCTGCGTCCGGAGTCGGAGCTACCGCGCGCTGTGCGGGCGGTGCTGCTGCGCTTTCCTGCGCCTTGACGCGAGTCTTCGCACCCTTGTGGGGAGCGAGGACCATCGTCATGTTGCGGCCATCCTGCTTCGCAGAAGTTTCCACGAAGCCGAGATCGGCAACATCGGCACCCAGTCGTTGCAGCAGACGGAAGCCGAGTTCCGGGCGAGACTGCTCTCGTCCGCGGAACATGATGGTGACCTTGACCTTCGACCCTGCCTCGAGGAAGCGGATGACGTTACGCTTCTTCGTCTCGTAGTCGTGGGCGTCGATCTTCGGGCGGAGCTTCTGCTCCTTGATCACGGTGAGAGTCTGGTTCTTGCGCGATTCGCGCGCTTTCTGCGCTGCCTCGTACTTGAACTTCCCGTAGTCCATGATCTTGCAGACCGGCGGACGTGCGTCGGGAGCCACTTCTACGAGATCGAGATCGGCTTCGAGAGCCAAGCGGAGTGCATCTTCAACACGCACGATGCCCACCTGTTCACCGCCCGGTCCAACTAGACGAACCTCGGGAACACGGATGCGATCGTTGATGCGAGTCTCAGTGCTGATGGGGCCTCCTAGGTAGTGCGGTGTGGGGTCGAGCCGACCGCCTGTCTCTGGCACAGCCCGCCTGCCCGAGTCCTTCGACATCGTCGCCGTGGGACACTGTCCCATTCAACGCAAAAACCCTGCTCCAGCATTCCGCTGGTGCAGGGCCCGATGTCGACCGATCGATCTACAGCCGCAATGGCTATAGGTCTCCTCTTTCGAGGAAGCTCGACGAAGATTCATCCCAATGGACGGATTCTCTCCGAGCGACCGGACCGGTAGTAGCTGTAACACTTCGTACCGGTGGGAGTCGGGCTCCACTTGCTGCCTCCGCGCGAGCCCCATTCACAAGGAGAGGGCACGTCGAAGACGGTCGTTGAGTGACAGTACCAGCCGATCAGGCGTTACCGCGAATCGACGCTGGTGCGCGCTCGGCATGTTCGGCCGTGACATCCTCGTAGGTATGACGAGCACCCCTGAATCAGGCGCCGAACCGGACGTCCGCGCACTCGCCGACGTGCCGGCTGTCGAAGTGATCAGCCGCGCAGCCGTGATGTTGATGAGTTCGGCCGCCGAGAAGCTCGGCCTGTCCGAGGCAGACCCCACCACCAGCCCACACCTCGATCTCGACGAAGCCCGACGCGTCATCACCGCCCTCGCCGGACTCGTCACCGCGTCCGTCGAGTACCTCGGACCGCACGCAGGCCCGATCCGCGACGGTCTACAGGCGTTGCAGAAGGCGTTCCGGGAGAACTCCGCGTACCCCGACGAGCCCGGTAAGGGTCCGGGAGAGAAGTACACCGGCCCGGTCTACTGACACCGCGCGTTGGAAGGTGCGCGCGAAATTGCCAGATGCGCGGCTGATTGCTAGCAATTTAGCGCGCGCCTGACCATTCGATGCGCATCTGTGGCATCAACACGTACCACCGTGGAAACGCCCGCCCGATCCGCGAGGATCAGGCGGGCGTTTCGGTGTGCTGACACTGGCAACCAGGGTTCTGGCCCGTCACACAGCGTTCCAACAAAGTCACACAGCGGCGGCCTTGCGCGGACGACGCTTCTTCACCGGTGCCTTCTTAGGCTCGGCGACGACGTCCCGCGTCAGCGCTTCCTGCAGGAATTTTCCGGTGTAGCTCTCCGGCACAGCGGCGACGGACTCCGGATCGCCCTGCGCGACAACCATTCCACCGCCGGAGCCACCTTCCGGTCCCATGTCGATGATCCAGTCGGACACCTTGATGACATCGAGGTTGTGTTCGATGACGATGACCGTGTTGCCCTTGTCCACGAGACCGTTGACCACGCCGAGCAACTTGCGGATGTCCTCGAAGTGCAGACCCGTGGTGGGCTCGTCCAGGATGTACACGGTCCGCCCGGTCGAACGCTTCTGCAGCTCGGACGCCAGCTTCACGCGCTGAGCCTCACCGCCGGACAGCGTCGTCGCCGGCTGACCCAGTCGGACGTACCCGAGGCCGACCTCGACCAGCGTCTTGAGGTAACGGTGTATCGAGGTGATGGGCTCGAAGAAGTCCGCCGCCTCTTCGATCGGCATATCGAGAACCTGTGCGATGGTCTTGCCCTTGTAGTGCACTTCCAGCGTCTCGCGGTTGTATCGCGCACCCTCGCACACCTCACACGGGACGTACACGTCAGGCAGGAAGTTCATCTCGATCTTGAGCGTTCCATCGCCCGAGCACGCCTCACACCGGCCGCCCTTGACGTTGAAGGAGAATCGACCTGGCTGGTAGCCGCGGACCTTTGCCTCGGTCGTGGCAGCGAACAACGTCCGGATCTTGTCGAACACACCGGTGTAGGTTGCGGCATTCGACCGTGGTGTGCGTCCGATCGGTGACTGGTCGACGCGCACCAACTTGTCCAGCTGATCGAGCCCGTTGATCCGCGTGTGTCGGCCCGGCACCTGACGTGCACCGTTGAGCTTGTTCGCCATCACAGTCGCGAGAATGTCGTTGACCAGTGTCGACTTGCCGGAGCCGGACACGCCCGTCACCGAGGTGAGCACCCCGAGCGGGAAGCTCACGTCGATCCCCCGCAAGTTGTGTTCGCGTGCGCCGACCACGGTGACCTGTCGCTTCTTGTCCACGACCCGGCGGAAGTCCGGGAGCGGAATTGCCAGCCGACCGGACAAGTACGCACCGGTCAACGATTCCTCGTTGGTGAGCAAGTCTTCGTAGGAACCGCTGTGTACGACGCGTCCGCCGTGCTCGCCTGCCATCGGTCCGATGTCCACGACCCAGTCCGACGTGCGGATGGTGTCTTCGTCGTGCTCGACGACGATCAAAGTGTTGCCCAGATCGCGCAGCCGCGTCAGTGTGTCGATGAGACGGCGGTTGTCCCGCTGATGAAGACCGATCGACGGTTCGTCGAGAACGTACAGAACGCCCACGAGACCCGATCCGATCTGAGTCGCCAAGCGAATTCGCTGCGCCTCGCCACCGGACAGCGAGCCTGCCGCACGCGAGAGCGACAGATATTCGAGACCGACGTCCAGGAGGAATCCGAGTCGAGCTTGCACCTCGCGGAGCACCTGACCTGCGATGGCCTCCTCCTTTTGGCCCAGCGTCAGACTGTTGAGGAAGTCCGCGGTGTCCGAAATGGAGAGTCGACACACGTCGGCGATGGACTTTGCGCCGAAGCCACCCGCCTCGATGGTGACGGACAAGATTTCCGGACGCAGTCGGTCGCCGCCGCACGTCGGGCACGGAACGTCGCGCATGTAGCCGTCGTACCGCTCCTTCATCTGTTCCGACTCGGTCTGCTCGAGCCTGCGATGCAGGAACGGCATGACACCTTCGAATTCCGCGTAGTACGAGCGGGTCCGGCCGTATCGGTTCTTGTACTTGACGTGAACCTGATGCTCGCTGCCCTCGAGGACCGCCCGCTTGACCTTTGCGGGAAGTTTGCTCCACGGCGCGTCGAGGTCGAATCCCATGGCGTCGGCGAGGCCGGACAGGAGACGACCGAAGTACTCGGAGGTCTGACCCATCGACCACGGTGCAATTGCTCCATCGGCGAGGGAAAGATCCGGGTCGGGCACGACCAGGTCCGGATCGACCTCCTTGCGTACACCGAGCCCGAGGCACTCCGAACATGCGCCGTACGGGGAGTTGAACGAGAACGAACGAGGTTCGAGATCATCGATCGACAACGCGTGTGCGTTGGGACATGCAAGCTTTTCCGAGAACCGACGCTCGCGGTCCGGCGCGTTCTCCTCACGATCGACGAAATCGAGTACGACGATGCCGTCGGCGAGACGCAGGGCAGTTTCGACCGAGTCGGTGAGGCGTTGCTTGGAGCTGGACTTGACGGTGAGTCGATCGACCACGACCTCGATGTCGTGCTTTTCCTGCTTCTTCAGCTTGGGAGGATCGCTCAGCTGGTGGACGACGCCGTCTACTCGAATTCGCGAGTAACCCTGTGTGTTGAGCGACTCGAACAGGTCGACGAATTCGCCCTTACGGGTCCGCACGACCGGAGCGAGCACCTGGAACTTGATGCCCTCCTCCATAGCGAGGACCTGGTCGACGATCTGCTGAGGAGTCTGCTTGGCTATCCGCTCTCCACAGACAGGACAGTGAGCCGTTCCTGCTCGTGCGAACAGCAGGCGCAGGTAGTCGTAGACCTCGGTGATGGTGCCGACCGTCGAACGCGGATTGCGGTTGGTCGACTTCTGGTCGATCGAGACCGCCGGGGACAAACCCTCGATGAAGTCGACGTCGGGCTTGTCCATCTGCCCGAGGAATTGACGTGCGTATGCGGACAGGGATTCGACGTATCGACGCTGTCCCTCCGCGAAGATCGTGTCGAAGGCCAATGACGACTTGCCCGAACCCGACAGTCCGGTGAAGACCACGAGGCTGTTGCGTGGAAGGTCGATGTCGACTCCCCGCAGGTTGTGCTCACGCGCACCTCGCACGATCAGGCGATCCGCCACAGTGTTCCCTTCTTTTCGGACCAGTCGGACATCGGTGGTTACCACCGACCGGTCCGATCGAACCGAAGCTTGTTCGATGCACATAGTTTCGATGCACACACGATGTCGATGCAGGCGCAAGAGTGAACCTCACGCAGTAGCAATGCTAGGCCGACCCACCGACAGGTTTCCCCACGCGACTTCACGACCACCCGCTACTCGCCAGGGCCGAACAGGCACACGACCCGCACCGACGGTAGCCTCCTCGAAATGGACGAGCACCTCATGGTCATCGACGACCAGTACACCGGCGAGGTATCGCAGGGATCGGCTCCGCAGCGGCGAACCATCTCCGGCGCGACCATCATCAAGATGTCGGTCGGCCCGATGGACAACAATGCCTACCTGATCGTTTGTTCCGCCACCGGGCAATCTCTCCTGATCGACGCGGCCAACGAGGCGGAACGCCTGTCGCAGTTGATAGACGAGAACGCCCCGACGCTGACTCTCATCGTGACGACTCACCAGCATGCCGACCACTGGCAGGCCCTGGCGGACATCGCTGGCGGCACGGCATCACCGACGGCTGCACACAGCCTCGACGCCGAGCCTCTGCCCGTCGCGCCCGACCGTTTGCTCGACGACGAGGAGACGGTGTCGGTGGGTGAACTCACACTGACGACGATTCACCTCCGAGGACACACACCCGGGTCGATTGCGCTGGCACTCACCGACAGTGAGTCGGGCGTCACGCACCTCTTCACCGGCGACTCACTGTTTCCCGGTGGCGTCGGAAAGACGTCGGGACCCGAGGAATTCACCCAGCTCCTCGACGACGTGTCAACGAAGCTGTTCGGCGTATACGGGGACGACACCGTCGTGTATCCGGGCCATGGCAAGGACACGACCCTCGGCGCCGAACGCCCCCACCTCGACGAATGGCGCGCACGCGGTTGGTGAATCGCACGCAGGCTTGAAACGCGGAACGGCCGGGTATGGCTACGGTGGAACGGTGCGCGGGGCCCGTCATCGGTGATGG
>NZ_JBMDIX010000056.1:0-27452 GCF_057808915.1 Rhodococcus sp. FG69
TCTCGGACACGAAACTCACACAGACACTGGACTTCTACCTGGGGACCCAACCACCCGTATCGGAAATCGTCGACGACTTGCAACGTCTGGATCGCGTCGCGACGTTCGCGGGCCGGTTGCTGACCTCGTATTTCGAGTCGGACATGGTGATGGGAGTCGCGTGGGGAACCACCGTCAGTGCGGTCAGCCGCAAGCTCGCCCCCAAACGCACCCACAACTCCCACGTCGTACAACTCAACGGCGCAGCCAATACCCGCACGACGGGGGTGTCTTATGCAAGCGACATCATCAAGAATTTCGCCGATGCGTACGGCGCTGTGGCGCAGGGATTTCCGGTCCCGGCATTCTTCGACTACCCCGAAACGCGAGCTCATTTGTGGCGCGAGCGCAGCATCAAGCGCGTCCTCGAACTACAGGACCGCATGAACCTGGCCGTCTTCTCCATCGGCGTCGTCAGCGGTGCGGTACCCAGCCACGTGTACAGCGCGGGCTATCTCGAACGTCGTGATCGCGCCGAACTCGAACGTGACGGCGTCGTCGGCGACATCGCGACAGTGTTTCTGCGATCCGATGGCAGCTACGACCGTATCGCCCTGAACGACCGATCCAGCGGACCCAGCCTCGATCGACTCAAGGCGGTCCCCCGCCGACTGTGCATCGTTGCGGGCGAGTCCAAACTCGATGCGCTGAATGCGGCACTGAAAGGTGGTTTGATCACCGACCTGGTGATCGACGACATCAGCGCCGCGGAGTTGATATTGCGTTCGCCCTGAGTCACGTGCACTCGCGGTGTCAGAACTCCTCGTACTCGTCCGGGTCCTGACCCCAGATCCGCCCGCGCTCCAAACCGGAGATGGCTGCCATCTCGTCGTCGGTCAGCTCGAAGCCGAAGATGTCCAGGTTCTGCTTCTGGCGATCCGGGTTCGAGGATTTGGGCAGCGGTACCGCACCCAACTGGATGTGCCACCGCAGCACCACCTGTCCTGCGGAGACACCGTGCGCTGCGGCCGCCTCGGCGACGGGTGGCGCTGTCAGTAGTTCCGATCCGCGTCCGAGCGGGCTCCAACTCTCGGTGACGATGCCGTGCTCGGCGTGGTACGCCCGAAGATCCGCCTGCGGAAAATAGGGGTGAAGCTCGATCTGATTGACCGACGGCACCACCGATGTCTCCGAAACAAGTCGATCGAGATGCGCGACAGTGAAATTCGATACCCCGATGGATCTGACCACACCCTCCTTCTGGAGGTCGATCATTGCGCGCCACGTATCGATGTACTTGTCCACCTTGGGCAACGGCCAGTGGATCAGCAGCAGATCGATGTAGTCGACTCCGAGATTGTCGAGCGATGTCCGCGCGGATTCCTTGGCCTCGTCGTAGCCGTGAAGACGTCCGGGGATCTTCGTCGTGATCAGGATGTCCTCGCGCGGAACGCTCGACGCCGCGACTGCTCGTCCGACACCTGGCTCGGTTTCGTACCGAAGCGCGGTGTCGATGAGGCGATAGCCCGAGTCCAACGCTGCTGTCACCGTCGCCGCCATGTCTTCGCCTTCGGACTGCACGGTCCCGAGACCGATGACGGGAAGAGCGGTTCCGTCGTTCAGAGTGACAGTCGGTGTCATGTGTTCCTCCAGAAAGTGCGTCAGTATTCGACGGTGACCGTGCGGCCACCGTCGTTCATCGATTCCACCAATGCGTCTGCGACGATCCCAGCGCGGAGCCCGGCCTCTGCATCGGCGAGGGTCGACGGTCGTCCCTGCTCGATCGAATCGACCCATTCCTGCAGTTCGAGTCGATACGCCTCGGAGTAGCGCGGTATCCAGTCGAGCGGGTAGTCGATGGAACGACGAAGCCCGCTGTCGACGACGACGTGCGCCGGAACTGCGAACGATGCAACACCGTCCTCGCCGACGATCTCGCACCGAGTGTCGTAACCGTAGCGCGCATTGACGAAGAGTTCGAGTGTGATCAGGACGTCGGATTCGGTGCGCAGCAACATGATCTGCGGATCCTGGCGGATGCCCGAATGCTTCGAGGTGCGGCCCGCGTGCCAGCTGACCTCGGTGATCGGCGACCCGAGCAACCACGGCATGATATCGAGTTCGTGTATCGCGGAGTTGGTGATGGTCGCCGACGAGTCTCCAGGCCCGGCCTGCACGTTTCTGCTGACACAGTGCGCAACGAGCCTCTCTCCGATTCGCTCCACGGACGCCGCGCGCTCGAGCTCGGTGTACGCAGGATCGAATCTCCGCATGAATCCGACGGTGATCAGATCCCGATCTCCCTGGGCGGCAATGATGCCGCGACACTCCGCCGCGGTCGGCGCAAGCGGCTTCTCGCACAGCACCGGCTTGTTCGCAGCAAGCGCGGCATGAACCAGTTCGGCATGCGTCGAGTCGTGCGAGGCGACGATGACGGCGTCGACGCTGTCATCGGCGATCAGCGCGAATCCGTCTGCGGAAACGGATGCGTCGCGCAGTTCGGCGGCGACCGACGACGCGCGCCCGGCATCGAAGTCGGCGACGGCGGACACCTCCGCGCCCGAAATCGAGCCGTTGATCTTACGAGCGTGGTCGGCTCCCATGATGCCGACACCGACTATTCCGACGCGTACTGTCATTCGTTGAGTATGACATCAGAATGTCCAGACAAAATAGGAATTGTTGAGATACCCGCCGCCCGTGCGGCAGGGCTACGGTCATTTTTCGCGTACCGGCGGGTGCGGTGTGTTGAATCTCGTCAGCACCTGGATTCGGGACGGCTCGCTGACGACGCCCGCGAATCCCCCGCCCGCCTGCATGAGCAACCGACAGGCCAGCCGTGCATCGGCTCGGAGGTCATGATGAAGAACTGCAGACAGCGCACCCGATTTCAACAGTGTGCGGTTGTCGCTGTCGAGGTCGTGGCCGATGAAGACACGGCACCGTCGCCCCGCCCGTCCGAATGCTCGGAACGCCCCGGCGTTTCCGCCACCGATGGAGTAGACGGCCTCGATTCCCTCGTGTTCGGTGAGCGCGCGGTGAACCAGCCGTTCCACGGTCTCGTCGCGTCCTTCGCTGTCCGTGATCTCTACGACCCGCCTGCCCGCCGCGGCACCGCGCTCGGCACCCAACGCGCGCAGCGTGGTTCGGAATCCGATCTCGCGTTCCCCTTCGTTGCGGAAGATATTGCTGGTCGAGATCACGAGAACCGACGAGTCGGCGTCGCCGAGCCAGCTGTCCACCAGATACGCCGCGGTTGCCCCCGCCGCACGGTTGTCGATTCCCACATAGTCCAACCTCCTGCTGGCAGGAACATC
Source organism: Rhodococcus sp. FG69 (assembly GCF_057808915.1). NCBI lineage: Bacteria > Bacillati > Actinomycetota > Actinomycetes > Mycobacteriales > Nocardiaceae > Rhodococcus > Rhodococcus sp. FG69. Next base: position 3,297 of record NZ_JBMDIX010000056.1, read on the forward strand.
CGTCACGTAGGTCACGACCGGAATTCCTTTGTCGACCAGGCGGTCGAGGGCCGCGATCACGTCCGGATCGTCCGGCGCCTTGACTATCACTCCCTGGGATCCGCGGCTGGTGAACTTTCCGAGCGTCTCGACCATCGCCGCGACGGACTCGGTTTCTCTGAAGTGAAACCTGCACCGAACGACGGCGGGTGACAGCATCGGCAGTTCCGCTTCCACCGCCGCCCTGAACTCGGCGGAGAATCGGGCGGGTGACTGCATGACGACGTCGAACAAGAACTTCCGACCGTTGAGCCGCAGTTGAGATCGCTGCTTGTCGAGATCGGAAATTGCCTGCTGCACTTCCGCTCTCGTGTCTGCGCGTACACCCGCGCGCTCGTGGAGCACTCGGTCGACCGTCGCCTCGCTCAGACCTGCCTGCTGGGCTATCTCGCGAACCTTGTACCGATGAGTCACCGTCACCCCTGAGGTGTTTTTGATGGCATTTACTGGTTGATCCTACGGCAAGGACGGGTCAGACTCGAGGTCCGAGATGTCTCCCTCCGAATCAAGGACCACCACTGATGGGCGTAACCGTCGGCGTCATCGGCCTCGGCCGAATCGGCGCATTCCATTCCGAAACGTTGAGTACGCTGCCCGGCGTCGACGGCCTCGTCGTGACGGACGAACGGCCGACGGTGACCGAGTCCGTAGCGACCAAGCTCGGCGCCACGGCAGTGCAGAACACTGCCGCGATGCTCGCCTCCGGGGTGGACGGCGTGGTCGTCGCCGCCGCGACCCCCGCGCACGCCGCGCTGGTTCTCGCCTGCGTCGACGCCGGCATTCCGGTGTTCTGCGAGAAGCCGATCGCAGCCACACCCGCCGAGAGCCTCGCCGTCGTCGCGGGCATCGAGTCCAGTGGCGTCGAAGTTCAGATCGGCTACAACCGTCGATTCGCACCCGCGTTCGCTGCCGCCAAGAACGCCGCCGCGTCGGGCGATCTCGGGTGGCTGCATACCGTTCGCTCGACGACGCTCGATCCCGCTCCCCCACCCCTGGAATACGTTGCCGTGTCCGGCGGTATCTTTCGCGATTGCAGCGTCCACGATTTCGACATCGTCCGCTGGATCGTCGGCCACGAGGTCACCGAGGTGTACGCCGCGGGATCCAACCAAGGCGACCCGAGATTCACCGAGTACGGCGACGTCGATACCGCCACCACCACACTCACTTTCGAGAACGGCACTATCGGAGTCGTCTCCAACACGCGCTACAACGCCCGTGGCTACGATTGTCGCCTCGAGGTGCACGGCTCGGACGATGCTGTCGTCGCCGGATGGGACGAGCAGGTACCGGTCCGAAATCTGGAAGCCGGAACCACATTCCCGAACGGCACCCCCCACGCGTTCTTCATGGATCGGTTCTCCTCCGCTTATCAGGTGGAGTTGAGCGCGTTCGTCGACGTGATCGCCGGCCGAATTCCATCGCCCTGCACGCCGCGCGACGCCCTCGAGGTGGCCTATATCGCCGAGGCCGCAACATTGTCCATGCACCAGCACCGCCCGGTGCGGATCGATGAGGTACGACTATGAACAGCATCAGCACGAACACCGACATCCGCATTGCCGGAGCTCCTATCTCCTGGGGCGTCTGCGAGGTCCCCGGATGGGGCTACCAGATCGCGCCCGACCGCGTCCTGACCGAGATGCGTGATGCAGGACTGACCGCAACCGAAGTCGGCCCCGAGGGTTTCCTTCCTTCCGACCCGAACGAGTTGGCCGCAACACTCGACACGTTCGGCCTGAAATCCGTCGGCGGATTCGCACCGGTATTGCTGCACGAAGAAGACCACGATCCGGTCCCCGGCATCACGCCCTTGCTCGACGCCTTCATCGCCTCCCGTGCCGAGGTGCTCGTGCTCGCTGCTGCCACCGGCAGCGAGGGCTACGACTCTCGTCCCGATCTCGACGATGCTCAGTGGAACACGTTGCTACGCAACCTCGATCGCCTACGCGCGGCGGCAGCCGAGCGTGGTATCCGCGCTGTGTTGCACCCGCACATCGGCACCATGGTCGAGAAGCGAGACGAGGTCTATCGTGTTCTCGACGGCTCGACCATTCCACTGTGCCTCGACACCGGGCACCTTCTGATCGGCGGCACCGACCCACTCGAACTGGTGCAGGCGCACTCCTCACGCATTGCGCACGCTCATCTCAAGGACGTCGATGCGGCACTCGCCGCGCGCGTCCGGTCCGGTGAACTCACCTACACCGAGGCCGTCGCACAGGGCATGTACACCCCGCTCGGTACCGGTGACGCGCACATCGGCACGGTCGTGAACGAGCTGCTCGACGCCGGTTTCGACGGCTGGTTCGTGCTCGAACAGGACACGATCCTCGACGCTGAGCCGACCGACGCGGGACCGGTCACCGACGTCATCACCAGTGTTGCGTACCTGCGTAGCGTCGTGGATGCGCGCGTAGCGTCGACCGTATGAGTGGTCTTCGGATCGGCATTCTCGGCGCCTCTCGCATCGCCGAGGTAGCGCTGGTCGAACCAGCGCGTATTCTCGGGCATCGAATCGTCGCGTGTGCTGCGCGTGATCGCGACAGGGCCGAGATCTTTGCCGAAAATCACGGCGTGGAGCGGGTTCTCGACTCCTACGATGCCGTCGTCGCCGATCCTGAAGTCGATGTGATCTACAACCCGCTGGCGAACTCGCTGCACGCGCCGTGGAACCTGGCAGCGATTCGAGCGGGAAAGCCTGTGCTTACGGAGAAGCCGTTCGCGCGCGACCGAGCCGAGGCCACGCTGGTCGCCGACGCCGCTGCTGCCGCAGGAGTGACGGTGATGGAAGGCTTCCACTACGTGTTCCATCCCGTGACCAGGCGGGTGCAACAGCTGGTCGAGGACGGCTCGCTCGGCGAGCTTCGGCATATCGAGGTCGTCATGCGTATGCCTGCTCCCGAGCCGGACGACCTCCGATGGTCGCTCGACCTTGCAGGTGGCGTCATGATGGACCTCGGTTGCTACGGGCTACACGCTGCGCGTTTGTTCGGGCAGTATGCGGGTGGCATTCCCGAGATAGCGGCGGCCACTGCGGTAGAGCGACACCCCGGCGTCGACGAGTCGTTCGAAGTTGCGCTCCACTACCCCAGCGGGGCGACGGGAACCCTGTCGAACTCCATGATCGATCCGGACTACCTGTTCACCCTCGCCGTGTCCGGATCGAAAGGTCAGGCGTTCGCGCACAACTACATCAAGCCCAACGAAGACGATCGAGTCACCGTCACGATCGGATCGACGACGACCGTCGAGCATCTCGGGACGCGTACCTCGTACACGTATCAGCTGGAGTCGTTCGCCGACCACGTTCTCGATGGAACGCCCCTTCCTCTCGATGCCGCCGACGGTGTCGCCAACATGGCGATGATCGACGACGCCTACCGAAAAGCGGGTATGTCGCCGCGGTAGAGAAATCACCCTCTACGTTCGTCCCGAGACGACGACGCGACTGTGCCTGCTGGCCTACGATCCTGTCGCATGGATATTCAACTACGTCATGCACCGTCCTCGACCGTCGCCCGCTGCGTGCTCGCGCCAGGTGAGGCCATCAACGTCGAGGGCGGGTCGATGCTCGCGTGCTCGGCGCAGATGCACGTCGAGGCAAGCACGCCAGGAGGCTTCCTCGGTGGCCTCAAGCGGGCCGCGCTCAGCGAAGGTTCCTATTTCGTCACCACCTACACGGCCCCTCCCCAGGGCGGCTGGGTGGACGTCGCAGGCCGCCTCCCCGGAGACACGATCGCGTTGCCCATCATGCCCGGCCAGGACTTCTACCTCAGCCAGGGATCGTGGCTGGCCAACTCGCGCGGAGTATCGGTCGACTCGCAGTGGGGGGGAATGAAGAACGTCTTCGGCGGCCAAGGCGGATTCGGCTTCAAGGCTAGCGGTGACGGACACGCCTTGATCGCGGTCTACGGTGCCATCGATACCTTCGATCTCGCGGCGGGAGAATCGATCACGATCGACTCCGGGCACGTGGTGGCCTATCACCTGGCCATGCAGTTCGAGCTGCGTCGCGCGGTGCGCGGCAAGACGATGCAGTCGCTCAAGTCGGGTGAAGGCTGGGTCTTCGACTTCACCGGTCCCGGCAGAGTTCTGACCCAGACTCGGAACCCGAGGGAACTGGAGCGGCTGATCGTGGAGAAATCGGCGCCGAACTGACCGTTGTTGCGGGCCGAAATCGCTACGCGCCCGGCCTGACCCAACGACCCGAGGACACCGATTCCGTCATCGCGTCGAGCACCTCGGCGCTACGGACGGCGTCCCACACCGTCGCTCCGACCGGCTTGCCATCGGCAATGGACTGCAGGAACCGCTTGGCCTCGATGACCTTGAGGTCGTCGTAGCCCATCGTCGACGCGGAACCAGGCTGGAATGCACCGTACTCGCCCTGCTGTGGTCCGACGTAGATGGTGGAGACGGGCTGATCCTGATAACGATCACCGACGCTGAGTGCCAGCTCTCCGAGGCGACGGAAGTCCCAGAACACCGCGCCCTTGGTGCCGTGAATCTCGAAGCCGTACGCATTCTGCTCACCGACCGCCACACGACTGGCCTCCAACGTCGCACGAGCGCCGGACGCGAGACGAATCTGACTGCTGACGAAATCCTCGTTCTCCACCGGCCCGAGTTCGCCGCCGGTTGCGAGGGCGTGCCCGCTGGTCGCGCCGGTGGGCTTCGCGCGATCGGGAACGAACACCGCGGTATCTGCGACGAGAGAGTCGATGTCGCCCAACAGATACCGGAGCAGATCTGCGCCGTGTGACGCCAGATCGCCGAGCACTCCGTTGCCGCCGCGGGCCCGCTCGAAGCGCCAGCTGAGTGCGCCGTCGGGATGCGCGGCGTAGTCACTGAAGAAACGGAACCGTGCATGCGTGACGGTGCCGATGTCTCCGGACTCGATGATCACCTTCGCTTGCTCGACAGCGGGCGCGTTGCGATAGTTGAAACCGACGGCAGTCTGGACTCCCGCCTTGTCTGCGGCCAGTGCAACGGCGCGTGCATCGTCGGCCGAAAGTCCGACCGGCTTCTCGATCCAGATGTGCTTTCCAGCATCGACCATGGCTATTCCGATGCTGCGGTGCAGGAAATTCGGGGCCGTGATCGACACCGCGTCGATGGACGAGTCGGACTCGATATCGTGCCAGTCGGTCGTGGCGTTCTCGAATCCGAATTGCGCCGCGGCCTGTTCGGCGCGGCCGGGAACCTCGTCTGCCACCGACGCCAAGGTCGGCGTGAGCGCGAGCTCGGGATAGTGGTGCAGCAGGCGGGCGTATGCCTGCGTATGCACTCGACCCATCCAGCCGAAACCGGCCACACCCACACGAATGTTCTTCGTCGAACTCACCTCGATCTACTCCGTGCAGTCGCGAACCGGCCGATTTGGACCGGTCCAATGCCTAGTAGAGTGTGCGACATGCACCGCTGACGTGTCAATACCGGCACCGAGCACCGCGCACGAGAGGACAGCTCATGACCCAACCGACCATTCGAACGGTCGCCGCGCACGCTGGGGTATCGAAGTCTCTTGTCTCCCTGGTGCTTCGCGGGTCCAGTTCGGTGAGCGCGGAGAAGCGGACTGCCGTCGAGAACGCCATCCGTGAGCTGGGTTATCGCCCCAACCTGAGCGCGCGCAGCCTGACGCAGAAGCGCACGAACATCGTCGGCGTACTCCTGAACGATCTGCGCAATCCGTGGTTCGTCGACTGCCTCGAAGGCATGAATTCGATTCTGCAGCAGCATGACCTGAAGATGTTCCTCGCCGACGGCAGACTCGACCGCAGTTCCGACGCGTCGTACCTCGAAAGCTTCATGAACTTACGGCTCGACGGACTCGCCCTCGTCGGCACACGAGCGACCACGCCCGCCATTACCCAGGCCGCCGCGACGATGCCCACCGTCGTCGTAGCAAGTCGAGATCTGGAGTGCGCTGGAGTGGACGTCGTCGCCAACGACGACGAACTCGGGACGAGGCTCGCCGTCGACCATCTCGCCGACCTCGGCCATCGCCGAATCGCTCACCTGGCAGGCGTGGGCGCCGTCGCCGACATCCGCGCGAACAGCTACCGCGACGCGATGACCAGGCACGGCCTTGCGAGGTTCATTCGGGTGGTTACGAGTGGAATGACCGAGGACGACGGGCACCGGGCGGCGGGCACCCTTCTCGACGGACGCTCCAGGCCTTCTGCTGTCTATGCCGTCAACGACATGGTGGCGATCGGAGCGATGACGGCATGTCAGGAGCGCGGGCTCGCGATTCCACTCGACATCTCGATCATCGGCTACGACAACACCTACCTCGCCCGGCTACGGCACGTGCAGCTGACCAGCGTGGACAACGCAACGGTCGAAGTCGGACGGCGTGCCGCGAGTGCGCTGATCCAGCGGATCGCCGACCCGACGGCCCCTGGGTCTCTGGAACTGGTGCCGCCGGCACTGCATGTCCGAGGATCGACTACCACCCCGTCCCGGAGCAGCTAGCCGCTCGAATCAGCGATCGACGACGGTGGTGTCGAAGTAGTACCGCGACGCCCGGTAGGCGTGGGCACCGAACTCCACGACGCTGCCCGAATCGTCGAATGCCGTGCGGTGCATGGTGAGCAGCGGAGCCTTGTACTTCTCGTCCAGCAACAGTGCTTCCTCGCGGTCGGCGGCCTTCGCACCGATTCGTTGGCGCGCCAACCGAATATGAACTCCCCTTGTCCGCAGCGATTGGTACAGGCCCTGCGACTCGAGCTCGTCCGGATCGGGAGCGATCGCCGACGGCAGGTGGTTCGTCATCACCGCAAGAGGCTCACCGTTGGTACTGCGAAGTCTGCGAATGGTCACCACTTCGGTGTCGTCGAGGATGTTCAACTCGCGTGCGACCTCGGCCGTCGCGATCCCGACGTGATAATCGAGCAACTTGGTCGACGGACTCTGACCGGCACGAGCCAGGTCGTCGAACAAGCTGGTGAGTTCGACCGGACGATGGACCGGGCTCTGCACGACCTGAGTGCCGACGCCCCGCTTGCGCACGAGGAGGCCCTTGTCCACGAGCTCCTGGATGGCCCGGCGCGTCGTCGGCCTCGACAGGTTCAGCCGCTTCGCGAGCGCGAGTTCGTTCTCGAAGCGGTCTCCCGGCGCGAGGTGTCCACTGAGTATTGCGGCCTCGATCGCCTGGGCGAGCTGGAAGTACAACGGGACAGGGCTGCCTCGGTCGAGCTCGACAGAAAGCGGAGTCGCTACCGCACTGGGCGTCCGCGGTTCACCTGTGGACACATTCGATGCAGTCACAGCGCTTGCTCCGTTTCTCCTCCGGGGCCGTCAGTCTTCGCCCAGCTTGATCGGAAGTGTAGGCGAACACTAACATCACCTTGACTTGAAGTAAGAATGTCAGGACAAACTATTGACATGGACGTGTGAACTGGCGCACAGTGGATGCCGCAGGCCCACGACCCGCGCGAACAACTCCTCCCCCCGTTCCCACAACCCCAATGGAGTCGATCTTGACCACCACAGCCGACGCAAACACCACGGCCTTCGACGTCCTTGCCATCGGGCGCAGCGGCGTCGACATCTACCCATTGCAGACCGGTGTGGGCTTGGAGGACGTCGAATCGTTCGGCAAGTTCCTCGGTGGGAGCGCAGCGAACGTCTCCGTGGCCGCAGCTCGGCTCGGCTGCAGATCCGCACTGATTTCGGGCGTCGGAAACGATCCGTTCGGACGATATGTCTCCGCTGAATTGGCCCGCCTCGGCGTCGACAATCGCTTCGTCGTGACCGATGCCCAGTTCGCCACGCCTGTCACGTTCTGTGAGATTTTCCCGCCGGACGATTTCCCGCTGTACTTCTACCGGAAGCCCTCCGCACCGGACCTGCAGATTCGCCCCGAGAACATCGACGTCGACGCCGTGCAGCGTGCACGCCTGTACTGGTCGACAGTCACCGGACTGTCCGAGGAGCCCAGCCGCAGTGCGCACTTCGCCGCGTGGGAAGCGCGCGGCCGCGCGCCGCTGACCGTTCTGGATCTCGACTACCGCCCGATGTTCTGGGAGACGACGGCCGCCGCCACCGAGCAGGTCCGCCGAGCCCTCCAGCACGTCACCGTCGCCGTCGGTAACAAGGAGGAGTGCGAGATCGCTGTCGGAGAGACCGATCCGCACAAGGCCGCCGACGCGCTCCTGGATCTGGGTGTCGAACTCGCGATCGTCAAGATGGGCCCCAACGGAGTGATGGGCAAGACCAGGACCCACACGGTCACCGTCCCGCCGAATGTCGTCGACGTCGTCAACGGTCTCGGCGCTGGTGACAGTTTCGGTGGATCGCTCTGCCACGGCCTCCTCGAAGGCTGGCCGCTGGAGAAGATTCTTCGCTACGGCAATGCTGCGGGCGCGATCGTCGCCTCACGTCTCGAATGCTCGACGGCCATGCCCACCGCTGTCGAGGTCGCAACTCTCGCAGAAGAATCCGCCCCCGAAGATTCCAGCAACGAGGCCGTCAATGCCTGACACCGCCATGACGTCTGCGGCCGCGGCCACGTATTCCGACGTGACCGCACTCCGCGCCAGCGATCCGCAAGCCATCGACCGAGCATGGGCCACGCGAGTCACCCGCGACACCATTCGAGGCAATGGCAGGCTCATGATCGTCGCAGCCGATCACCCGGCGCGCGGCGCACTGTCGGTCGGCGGCAACGCAACCGCCATGAACAGCCGGACCGAACTCCTCGATCGTCTGCGCACGGCGCTCGCCAACCCTGGCGTCGACGGAGTTCTCGCCTCGTCGGAGATCTTGGACGACCTGGTGCTGCTCGGCGCGCTCGAGGACAAAGTCGTCTTCTCTTCGATGAACCGCGGCGGGTTGGCCGGCGCTTCGTTCGAATTCGACGACAGAATGACCGGCGCCACCGCGGCGTCCACGGCCAAGGCGCGGATGAACGGCGCGAAGATGCTCACGCGCATCGCCCTCGACGATCCCGGCACTCTAGGGACGATGACGGCCTGTGCTCAGGCAATCGACGAACTCGCCGCCCATCAGCTCATCGCGATGGTCGAGCCGTTCCTCTCCAGCCGCATCGACGGCAAGGTTACGAACGACCTCAGCGCCGATGCTGTCATCAAGTCCATCCACATCACCCAGGGTCTCGGATCAACCTCGGCCTACACGTGGATGAAACTTCCCGTCGTCGCCGAGATGGAACGCGTCATGGATGCCACAACACTTCCGACGCTTCTGCTCGGAGGAGATCCGCAGACGGCGCCCGAGGAAACGTACGCGAGTTGGGCCCAGGCCCTGGAACTCCCGGCGGTACGCGGCCTGATCGTCGGGCGCACCCTGCTCTACCCGCCGGACGGCGACGTCGAAGCAGCCGTCGGTACCGCCGTCGACATGGTGAGGTGAGAGATGAACTCCGAGTACTACATTGCAGCAGGTTCGGGTAGCAAGGACGGGTTCGACGTCGTCGTGACGCCGGATTCTGCTGGCTGGAGCGAATCCAGCCTGTGGACAATCACGCTCGACCCTGGAGCATCCGCGGATCTGAACTCGGGAGGCGACGAGATCATGGTCGTCCCCCTGTCCGGTTCGGCGACCGTCACCAGCGACGGTACCGAGTTAACCCTCCGCGGACGCGCCTCGGTCTTCGACGGACCGTCCGACTTCGTCTATGTCGGAAAGGGTTCCGCGTACACGATCGGAAGCCGCGACGGCGGGCGGTTCGCCTTGTGCGGCGCACGGGCCGAGAAGAAGCTCCCGTTCCGCTACGTGCCTGCAGCCGACATCTCCGTCGAGCTCCGGGGCGCAGGCAACTGCAGCCGCCAAGTCCACAACTTCGGCACCGCCGACACGTTCGAGGCCGACTCGCTCATCGCCTGCGAGGTCATCACTCCGGGCGGAAACTGGTCGTCCTACCCGGGACACAAGCACGACGAGAACACCGAGAACGAATCAGCACTCGAAGAGATCTACTATTTCGAGATCGCCGAAGGTCCGGACGGTAGTAACGGATTCGGCTACCACCGCGTCTACGGCACTCCGCAACGCCCGATCGAGGTGCTCGAAGAGGTTCGCACCGGCGACGTCGTCCTCGTACCCCACGGCTACCACGGCCCGTCCGTCGCAGCTCCCGGCTATCACATGTACTACCTCAACGTCATGGCCGGACCGGGCAAAGAACGCGCCTGGAACATCGTCGACGATCCCGAACACACCTGGATCCGTGGTACCTGGGCGGACCAGGCCGTCGATTCTCGTCTTCCACTTCACACCGCATCCGAAGGAGCATGACCGTGGTGTCCACTGCGCCGATCTCGGCGAACAAGATCGAGAACACCGAACCCACACTGCACCTCACTGTCGCTCAGGCGGTCGTGAAGTTCCTGGCCAACCAGTACGTCGAGCGCGACGGCACGCGAACCAAGCTCTTTGCCGGCGTGTTCGGGATCTTCGGCCACGGCAACGTCGCAGGCCTCGGTCAGGCGTTGCTGCAGGCCGAGATCGACGCCGTCGAAGCAGGTACCGAACCCGAACTCCCCTACGTCCTCGGGCGCAACGAACAAGCCATGGTGCACAGCGCCGTCGCCTACGCTCGGCAGAAGGATCGACTGCAGGCATGGGCCGTCACGGCAAGCGTCGGACCGGGCGCAACGAACATGCTGACCGGCGCCGCGCTCGCCACCATCAACCGTCTGCCCGTGTTGCTGCTCCCCGCAGACACATTCGCAACCCGCGCAAGCGCTCCCGTGCTGCAGGAACTCGAACTACCGTCGAGCGGTGACGTCACCGTCAACGATGCGTTCAAGCCTCTCTCGCGCTATTTCGACCGTGTGTGGCGTCCTGAGCAGCTGCCGAGCGCTCTGCTCGGCGCGATGCGCGTGCTCACCGATCCGGTCGAGACCGGTGCTGCAACCATCGCCATTCCGCAGGACGTTCAAGCCGAGGCTTTCGATTGGCCGGAGTCACTGTTCGCACCGCGCACGTGGCACGTCGCTCGCCCGCTACCGGAGAAGTCGGTGATCACACGCGCCGCCGAGGTCATCCGAAGCGCCACGAAGCCGATGATCGTCGCAGGCGGCGGCGTCATCTACTCCGGCGCTACCGAGGCTCTCGCGTCCCTCTGCGAGAAGACGGGAATCCCGGTCGGGCAGAGCCAGGCCGGGAAGGGATCACTTCCGTACGATCACCCGCAATCGGTCGGCGCTATCGGCTCGACCGGCACCACCGCAGCCAACGCTCTCGCGACCGAGGCCGATGTGATCATCGGGATCGGCACGCGCTACAGCGATTTCACCTCTGCCTCGCGCACTGCGTTCAACAACCCGAATGTCCGCTTCGTGAACATCAACGTCGCGTCGATCGACTCGGTCAAGCAGGGCGGCATCTCGGTCGTCTCCGATGCCCGTGAAGCCCTCGACGCTCTGGCAGTCGAGCTGGCCGACTACGAGGTAAATCCCGATTACCGCACTCGCACAGCGGACCTCGCCTCCGAATGGGACCGAACCGTGTCCTCGGCCTACGAGATCGAGGACCCCACCGCACCGTTGAATCAGAACCAGGTCATCGGGCTGGCCAACACACTGTCCGATCCCCGCGATGTCGTGGTCTGTGCTGCGGGTTCGATGCCGGGAGACCTGCATAAACTCTGGCGCATTCGCGATGCCAAGGGCTATCACGTCGAATACGGGTTCTCGTGCATGGGCTACGAAGTGGCCGGCGGCATCGGCGCCAAGATGGCCGAACCCGATCGTGACGTGTTCGTCATGGTCGGCGACGGCTCCTACCTCATGATGGCGACCGAATTGGTCACCGCCGTGCAGGAGGGCGTCAAGATCATCATGATCCTGGTGCAGAACCACGGGTTCGCCTCCATCGGCTCGTTGTCGGAATCCCTGGGCTCCCAACGCTTCGGTACCGCCTATCGCTACCGAGGGGACGGCGGGGCGAGCGAAGCGACGGGGCTGTTGAAGGGTCGACTCGATGGTGGAATTCTGCCGGTCGATCTGGCTGCGAACGCGGCGAGCCTCGGAGTAGACGTCGTGCGCGTGAACAACGGATCCGAGTTCACCGACGCGGTCAAGACTGCCAAGGCAAGCGAGACCACAACGGTCATTCACGTCGAGACCGATCCCCTTGTCGCTGCACCGGATTCCGAGTCGTGGTGGGATGTTCCGGTCAGCGCCACCTCGACACTCGAGTCCACTCGAGGTGCGTACGCCACCTACGAGAAGTGGAAGAAGATCCAGCGCCCCTTCCTCCGTCCGTCCGGCGACTAGTACCAGAGGACGTCGTGGGCCGACCTCGAGTGCACGATATGACCGGTATTTGTCCGAATTCCGCCGATTCGGGTCGATCGTGTGCCCGCACTACCGGTGGGTCGGACTGTAGGCGAGCACCTCAGCACCTAGGGTGATTCGCGATGAGAACGATTTCACGGGTGACCGCTGCCCTCGCGACGACCGCTGTCCTGCTCACGACGGCCGGTCCCGCGTTCGCACAACCGATCGAGTCACCGACCGAAACCACGACGACACCGTTCGCGACGCCGAACACCGACGACTGTCCGTTCGCGACGTCGCCACCTCCTGCGATCGATCTGTCCGAGGTCCCCGCGCCCGGTGAAACGGTGCCCCCGCCGCTACCGGTCCCCGCTGACGCTGTCGGTGGTGCGAATCTCGGCCAGTGCGGGACGGTAACCCCTGACGGTGCACCGCCGCTACCGGCGGACATCTCGGCTACCGGTTGGGTTCTCTCGGACCTCGACTCCGGAGACGTCATCGCTGCCAAGGACCCGCACGGTCGATACCGCCCGGCGAGCACGATCAAGATTTTGCTGGCCCTCGTCGCACTCGAGGAACTGGACCTGAGCACGACCATCGTCGCTACAGCCGAGGACGCGAACGCCGAAGGCAGCGCGGTCGGGATCGGGAAAGGCGGCGTGTATACCAACTTTCAGCTGATGCAGGGCCTGGTGATGGCGTCGGGAAACGACGCCGCCCATGCGCTGGCAGCTCAGCTCGGCGGCGACGCACGGGCGGTGGCGAAGATGAACGCCGAAGCACAGGCACTCGGCGCTCTGGACACTCGGACCGCAACACCGTCCGGACTGGACGGCCCCGGAATGTCCAGTTCTGCCTACGATCTCGCGTTGCTCTTCCGCACGGCCATGCAGAATCCGACATTTGCCGAGCTCATCTCGACCGAGTCCGTGCAGTTCCCCGGATTCCCGAAGGACCCTGCCATTCCCGACGATGTGGATCGTCCTGGCTTCACTCTGTCGAACGACAACCAGCTTCTCTACAACTACGAGGGTGCACTCGGCGGTAAGACCGGATACACCGACGACGCCCGACAGACGTTCGTCGGCGGGGCCGCCAAAGACGGTCGGCGCCTCTCCGTCACGATCATGCTGGGCGACGTCCTGCCCGTCCGACCGTGGGAGCAGGCCGCTCGGCTCCTCGACTACGGTTTCGCGCTCCCGCCAGGCACGAGTGTGGGCACTCTGGTCCAGCCCGAGTCCGTGGGCGAGGTGACGAGAACGCGTACCGCTGCACCCACCCTTGCGTCTCCCCCGAGCGCGACGTCCGGGTCCAGCGAGCGCGAATCCGCACTCGAATCCGGCGGTGACACCGCAATCCGCGTGGGAATCGGAATCTTCGGCGCACTCGTGGTGCTCGGCTTGCTGCTGTGGGCCCGTCAGCTGAGCCGCAAGCGCTGATCGGTCAGCGTCTTCTTCCCAGGAATCCCAACCCGATCGCTGCCAGTGCACCTGCTCCGACGAGCGCGATTCCCTCGCCGATACTCGGACCGTCGTTGACTTCGAGGCGTGTGGTGATGACTGCCGGTTCCGGTGGCGGCACGAACGCCAACGCCATGCTCTCGCGAGTCGTCGCAGCGAAAGCGGTGGCGAACAACACGAATCGTGACGTCGTGAACACGAACACCAGCAGGCCGATGATCGGACCGAACACGACCCCGGCCGGACCGTTGGTCACGGAGCTCAGGTAGATCGCCGCGATCTGCTTGAAGATCTCGAAGCCGACGGCAGCTATCAGCCCACCCCTGACTGCGCTTCGGAACGGGACCGGCTCGCGCGGAAGTCGCGAAATGACCCAGGTGAACACCGCCCACGTCGCGACAAGCGCCAGCAATACCGAGACGATACGCAGCAGCACACCGACACCAGGTGCTTCGTCCAGTTTCAGCAGCCGCAGAAGAGACTGCATGACGGATCCGCCGTTCAACGCGGAGAGCCCGAGGGACAACGCCATCGCCAGACCGAGACCGAAGAGCGCGGCCAAATCCTTGAGCTTCGTCGTTACGAAACCGCCTCGCTCGTGAACGGACTCCCACATCGCGGTGAGCGCCTCCCGAAGATTCGCGATCCATCCGAGACCTGCATACAACGCGCCGAGCAAACCGAGGACGCCGACGCTTGTCCTCGACTCCACCGCGGTGTCGATCAGCGAATTGATCGTCTCGCCGAGACTTCCCGGAACGTTCTGTGCGATCTGGTCTCTGATCTGATCGAGCCACTCGGGCTGACCGGCCAACACGAAACCAGCGGCGGCAAAAGCAACCATCAGCAGCGGAAACAATGCAAGCACACTGAAATAGGTCATGCCCGCGGCGTAATAGTCGCCCTTTTGTGCCTGGTATCGCGATGCGGCACGGACCGTGTGATCGAACCACGGCCACTTCTGCCGACGGTCCTGCAGTATTGCGCCGAAGTCAGGAACGTCAATCACTCCTAAAAGTAGGCCCTTGCTGTCGGTCCCCCGGCAACCAGTATGAGCTGTTCTCAGGGAAGCGGGGCCAAGAACCCCACCCGGTCGTACACCTGCGCCAACGTTCGTGACGCTACCTCCCGCGCCCGATCCGCGCCGTCGGCGAGAATACGGTCCAGTTCGGGGATATCGGCCATGTACTCGTCGACGCTGGCTTTGAGCGGAGTCACGAACTCTGTCAACACATCTGCCGTGTCGGACTTGAGGTCCCCGTAGCCCCTGCCCTCGTATCCCGCGACGAGGTCCTCGATGGACCGATCCGACAGCGCGGACTGGATCACGAGAAGATTGCTGACGCCCGGCTTGTTGGCCGGATCGAACACGATGTCACGTTCGTTGTCGGTGACCGCCGACCTGAACTTTTTCGCCGTCACCTTGGGGTCGTCGAGCAAGTTCACGATGCCAGCCGGGTTGGAGCCGGACTTGCTCATCTTCGACGCGGGCTCCTGCAGGTCGTAGATCTTGGCAGTGCCCTTGATGATGTGTGCGTCCGGAACGACGAATGTCTTCTTGAATCTGGTGTTGAATCGCTGCGCAAGATCGCGGGTCAACTCGAGGTGCTGGCGTTGATCTTCACCGACCGGCACCAGGTTGGGTCGGTAGAGCAAAATGTCGGCGGCCTGCAGGACCGGATAGGTGAACAGACCGACCGACGTCTGATCGCGCCCCTGCTTGGCAGATTTGTCCTTGAACTGGGTCATTCGTCCGGCTTCACCGAAACCGGTGATGCAGTTGAGAACCCACGCGAGCTGAGCGTGCTCGGGGACCTGACTTTGCACGAACAGCGTCGAACGCTTCGGGTCGATACCGACGGCCAGGAGCTGCGCTGCCGCGATCCTGGTGCGATGCCGGAGCGCTTTGGGATCCTGCGGCACCGTGATGGCGTGCAGATCCGGAATGAAGTAGAACGCGTCGTAGTCGTCCTGCAATGCCACCCACTGACGCACGGCACCCAGGTAGTTGCCGAGGTGGAACGAGTCCGCCGTCGGCTGGATGCCGGACAGGACGCGCTGGCGCGGTCCCTGTGGTGCGTCGGTAGGAGAAGAGGAAGACATGCTCATGATCTTTTCACGACGCGGCAACGTCTTTTCTTCCAGGCTCTAGCGGTAGCGGACCGTCACCGGCGCGTGATCGGACCAGCGTTGGTCGTAGGCCTCGGCACGCTCGGTGACCGCGTCCTTCGCGCGATCGGCGAGCGCCTGCGTTGCGAGTTGGTAATCGATCCTCCACCCCGCGTCGTTGTCGAAGGCTTTGCCGCGGTACGACCACCAGCTGTAGGGACCCTCGACATCGGGATGCAGGTGGCGGACCACGTCCGTCCACGGGCTCTTCTCGGCCAGAAGAGCCGACACCCACGCGCGCTCCTCAGGCAGAAACCCCGAGTTCTTACGGTTGGTCTTCCACGCCTTGAGGTCGTTCTCGGTGTGAGCGATGTTCCAGTCCCCACCGACGACGACGTCTCGATCCGCGGCCTTCGCGGCTTTGGCGACCTTGGCGAGGTACTTGGCGAACGCCGCCATGAATCGTTCTTTCTCGTCCTGACGCTCGGTGCCTACCTCCCCCGAAGGCAGGTAGAGACTGGCCGCGGTGACGTCACCGAAGTCCGCCTCGATGTAGCGGCCCGACTCCTCGAACTCCGCGGCGCCGATCCCCACCCGCACGGCGTCCGGCGCCGCGCGGGAGAGAATGGCAACACCATTTCGACCCTTGGCCGAAGGTTCCGCCGACGCCAGATGCCAGCCCGCGTCGAGTGCCGGCGCGAGAGCCTTGGTCAACTCTCCGTCGTTTGCACGCGTCTCCTGCAAGCAGACGACATCTGCATCGATTACTTCCAACCACGGCAGCATCCCCTTCCTGGCAGCCGCGCGAACTCCGTTGACGTTGACTGTGGACACGGTGATAGGCACGCACAGCACCGTAGTCGACGGCACCGACAGCCCCGACATCACACAGCAAGCAGATTCACCGTCGACGCTTCGGTTTGGCTCCAGGCTTGGGAGCGATCACCCGCACTTCGGGTTTCGACGCACGTTCCGCGTGCGCTGCGCGTGCGTCTTCTTCGTCGATGCGTCGGTACACCAGGTGCTGTTGAGCGTATGTCCAGATGTTGTTGCTCACCCAGTACAGCAGCACCGCGATCGGCAGGACCGGTCCGCCGACGAGAACCCCTGCGGGAAACACCCACAGCATCAGCCGATTCATCATCGCCGTCTGCGGATTGCTCCGCGCGACGTCGTCCTGGCGAGCAATGGACGCGCGTGCATTGAAATGCGTAGCGACACTTGCCATCACCATCAACGGAATCGCAACCAGCGCGATGGTCACTACCGTCGGAACTCCACCGAACGGGGCGAACGAATTCAACGTGTCCTGTGAACTGCTGATGGCGGCCGAAATAGGTGCACCGAACAAGCGAGCGTCGAGGAACGATTGCACGTCGTCCACATCGAAGAAGTAGTTCGGGGTGTTCGCGTTGTCTTGCGCGGACATACCGAGCTGGCCGAACCCGGTGGCCGTGCGGTTGAACGATCTCAACACGTGCAACAAACCGATGAACACCGGCGCTTGCGCAAGCAGTGGAAGGCATCCGAGCAACGGATTGAACCCGTGTTCCTTTTGCAGCTTCTGCATCTCGCTGGCCTGCTTGGCCCGGTCACCCTGATACTTCTTCTGCAACGCTGTGATCTCGGGTTGCAGCTTCTTCATCGTGAGCTGTGTACGAATTTGCCGGACAAAAGGTTTGTAGAGCGCCAACCGAAGCGTGAACACCAGAAACACAACGGCCAGTGCCCACGTGATCCCGTTGTCCGGGCCGAGGACGGATCCGAAGATCGTGTGCCAGATCCACAGGATCCCGGACACGGGGTAATAGACGAAATCGAGCATGAGAAGCACCTCTTGGAAGTAGTCGGTCGAATGGATCTGCTCGACCGGCGACGGCGCCCGGAGTTCGGGTCGCGGGACCGGTCAGAAGACCGATCCAGGTGCTCTCGGCATAGGCCGCCCCGGTGCATCGGGACGGTATTGGCGACGGAATCCCCCGCGGAGGCGTCGTTCCTCGGCGGGTGGGTGCGGACGCGGTGTCCTGGCAGCGATAGTCGCCGACAAACCGAGAACGCCGAGAACGACGAGGGCGGAGACTACAAGCCCTAGAAGGGCCAGATGGACGGTCGGCTGGTCGTCGACGACGACGACGACCAGGACGAGCAACAGCGCAGCGGCGAACAGGGCCGCCAGGGTACGACTGCTAACTACTAACGAACGCGGGTAATACACGAGAGCTCCCGGGGTGCGGACTGACGATTGACGAACGGTCCGGAGGGAACTCGGGTGTTACCTGATCAGAGCGCCCCCACCAGAGCACCGGGAGCGCGAGGCATGGGACGGCCTGCCTCGTCGGGACGTTCCTGCCTGCGGAACGCGCCGCGAAGCCGACGCTGCGCGCCGTCAGGGCCGTATGGGACGCCGAATACCGCACGCAGCAGGTCTTTCCGGCTTCCCACGGCCACGACCGTCACGACCAGTGCGGTGACCACGAAGCCGAACAGGGCTGCGGTGCCGGCGGAATCGGGGACAGCGGCGAGCAGGGACAGGACAAGGAGGTACGCCGCGACGAGATGGATGTATCTCATGGCATTCCTCCTCGCGATCGATGACGTTCCCGGTTCACCTTATCGCAGGGCAGGCACCCGCTCAGGGCATCGCTGCACAGGTAGCCGTCGGACGCTGCTCGAGTAGCTCGGATGCACGCGCATCGGACACGTTCCAGTCCCGCCAACTGCCCGACGGTTCTCCTGCACCCAGTGCGCAGCTTCGATACGGCTCGGGAAGTCGATCGAGTTCGGGTGCCGCATCGCTCGACAATCGCGACAGGTACCGTGTGTCGATCTTCCCGGTGGTCTCGAATCGCTCCACATTGTGCCGCGCGATATAGGCGTCGGGGTTGAGAACCGCCAGACCTAGAACGGTCAGCACCGCACCCGCGCCCACCGCTCGCGGGAGCCATCGTCCCGACATTTTCAGTCCCGTCGCCATGACGAGCAGAAACACCGAACCGAGCCACAGTTCGACCGCGGTCACGAACAACCGCAGGGTCGTGTATCCGTACTGCTGTTCGTACAGGGACATCCGATGAAGCGCAGACGCCACCACGACGAGCGACAGGGTGCACAGCAGACCCAGCAAGATCCGCAGCGCCGCGCGATCGACCACAGAGGCTCTCGACGCCTTCCCGATGACGATCGCGATCACGAGCAACGTCAAAGCCGTCACCGCGAGCAGTTGCCAGAATCCTTGGCGGGCGTACTCGGCGTTCGTGAGCCCGTCGGTGACCAACACGTGACTTTGGCCGCCGAACAACGAGCCGATCTGCACGCCTACGAATCCTGCGAACACAGCGACGAGTGCCGCCAGCGGAACGCCCCACTCCCACAGCCGAATCGACCTCGACGACGGCCGAGCCAACCTGTCGAACCGTGGACGATTGACCACGACGTACGACGCGGCGAGCACTCCACCGGCCACCAGCAGAAAGACCATCACTCGTGCCGCGGCCACATCTGGATCCCATTCCGGTGCGACCTCGTCGACGAGCCTTCCGAACGCGGGATCGGCGCCGGCGAACAGCGCAGCGAAGACTCCGACAACCACGATGGTGACGACGGCCACCGCTGCGACCCGGCCGAAATGGACCCGACCCGTGTCCAGGCGTCGGATCCCGTGGGAGGTCCAACGCACCGTTCTGTACATGACCAACACCGGAGTCATCGCCCCGAGCGCTGTTCCCCTCCAGGTCCACGACCCCGACAGCACTGCGCCTGCGACGAACACCGCCAACCACATGGACATCGTCACCAACCACCCGGCCGATCGGAACACGGCAACCGAACTGAGTGCGAGGACCGTCAGTGCTCCGGCAGCGTGCCACGTCGTCGTTCGTTCCGGGCGAACGCACGCCACCGCCGCGAGAATCGCCACCACAGTGATCGGATAGCCGATGCCGGTGCCGGACAGCACGACCGAGCCGACGACACCCGCCAACAGCGCTCCGAACAATGCGTGCCGGGGAGCGGCAGCATGACGCACAACTGGCCAGACCCTGGCAGGCCAGGGTGAACAGCGATGCTGCTGGACAGGCACTTTCAGACTCACGGCCGGTACAGGCTCTTCTGCCGGTACGGGACGATCGGACGGTGCGGGACTTTCGGCGACAGCCTTTTCAGTGGCGCTCATCGATGAACCTCTCTATGAGTATCTTGTCGGCCGGACTCGGACCGACATGTGTTTCGGGCAGGACTGTGTTTCGGGCAACACAAGGAGCGACGTCACGCGGGCGTGCGTCGAAGGAAAGTGTCGAGAAGCTAGGAGTGCGGGATCTGCACCCGGATATGGCAACCCGGGGTCCGGTCCAGCACCTCTATCGTGCCGCCGTGCAGCTCGGTTGCCCACCTGGCGATGGCAAGCCCGAGACCGGTACCGCCGTCCACTGCACCGCCGCGGGTGAATCGATCGAAGACCGAGAAGTGTTCTGCACGAGCAATTCCGGGCCCATCATCGACAACTTCCAGCCGAATTCCGCCCGCTACGGAATACGCCGACAAAGTCACTTCGCTTCCTCGCGGGGCGTGCCGGACGGCATTGTCGATGAGGTTGGTGACTACCTGAGTGAGCCTGGACCGATCTGCTGATACCCCCAGATGCGGTGGCTGCACCTCGATTCGGACGCACCGATGCTCCGAGGTCACCGCTTCGAGGAATCCGCGAACACCGAAACGTTCGGGACGGAGCGGGAGGACTCCCCCTTCCAATCGCGACAGGTCCAGCAGTTCGGTCACTAGATCCCCGAGCTTTTCCGTCTGCTTCAGCGCAATTGCGAGAGTGTCCGGTTCGGGTTCGGTGACGCCGTCCACCATGTTCTCCAGAACGGCCCGGAGCGCGGCGATAGGTGTCTTGAGTTCGTGCGAGACGTTGCCGATCAGTTCACGCCGATACGTATCGGCCGCCTCCAGATCGGTGGCCATGGTGTTGAACGCCTCGGCGAGTTGGCCGATTTCGTCGCGGGAGGTGGCACGAACCCGCGTCGAATAGTCGCCTCTCGCCATCGCTTTCGCGGCCGACGTCATTTCTCGCAGCGGTGAGGTCATGCCGTGCGCGAGTACCTGCGTCGCAGCCAACGACATGACCAGCGCGGCGAGCAGGGAGTACCGGAACTGCCAGCCTGCGCCGATCCAGAAGACGACGCTGGCGACCACGAGCACGATGCCCACGATCAGCGACACCTTGAGCTTGAACGACCCGAGCGGGTCGAGAGGGCGAGGAAGCTTGCGGACCGCGTCGGAGAGCCTCACCGCGGCACATCCAGCGCATAGCCGACTCCGTGCACCGTGCGGATCAAGTCGCCACCGATCTTGCGTCGCAACGCTTTCACGTGACTGTCGACCGTTCGACTGCTCGCCGAATCCTGCCATCCCCAGAGCTCGGCCAGAAGAGTCTCGCG
The DNA here is from genome assembly GCF_057808915.1 of Rhodococcus sp. FG69. Taxonomy (NCBI): domain Bacteria; kingdom Bacillati; phylum Actinomycetota; class Actinomycetes; order Mycobacteriales; family Nocardiaceae; genus Rhodococcus; species Rhodococcus sp. FG69. The sequence goes on from NZ_JBMDIX010000056.1 coordinate 24,594, forward strand.
GGCGACGGCCGCCCCCGGACGACCAGACAAGTAGAGCAGGATGTCGAATTCGGTTCGAGTCAGATGTATTTCGCCATCGGTGCCGGATACTCGCCGAGCGTGATGATCGATCGTGATGACACCGAGCTTCGTCGAGGACGATTCGAGCAGAGCGCTGCGATCCGCTCGCCGCACCAGCGCGTGTACGCGTGCGACGAGTTCTCGCATGCTGAACGGCTTGGACAGGTAGTCGTCGGCACCGACGCCGAGGCCGACCAGCATGTCGGTCTCGTCGGACTTGGCCGTCAGCATCAGCACCGGGACGGCGCGGTCGGCTTGAATCCGACGGCAGACTTCCAAACCGTCGAAACCCGGCAACATGACGTCGAGCACCACGATGTCGGGCCGAACGCGGCCGCACACCTCGACGGCCGAAGGTCCGTCGGACGCGGTGACCACGTCGAAGCCCTCGCCGCGTAGGCGCACGGCGACGGCGTCGGAGATCGTCGGTTCGTCGTCGACGACAAGAACGGTGCGGTTCATGCATCTGACCCTAGAGGGAGCCCATGGAGGAGTCGGACAGGAATTGTGGAGGTTCGGTGAAGATCCTCGGGGCAGCTCCCAGCAACATCACAGCCTGCGCCCAGCCGATCCCACGGTTACCCCTACACGCTCGTGCGGACGCAACGAGGGAGAAGACTGTAATGACTCAAGTGGACACCGACCACTCACAGGCCGAAGAGAGTCCGCGGCCGTTGGCGCGCAACAAGTATCGACTCGGTCTCGCCGCCTTGCTGATCGCAACGGCAGTTCTGTACCTGTGGAATCTGACGATCAACGAATACGCCAACACCTTCTATGCGGCGGCAGCTCAGGCCGGATCACAGGACTGGAAGGCCATGTTCTTCGCGTCACTGGACTCGTCGAACTTCATCACCGTCGACAAGCCACCCGCGTCGATCTGGGTGATGGCACTGTCCGTGCGAATCTTCGGATTCTCGAGCGCAGCTGTCCTGGTTCCGCAGGCACTGATGGGCGTCGGAGCGGTAGCTCTGGTGTACGCCGCGGTCAAACGCGTGAGCTCGCCAGGCGCAGGACTGCTCGCTGGGGCGGTATTGGCTCTGACTCCGTCCGCCGTGCTCATGTTCCGCTACAGCAATCCCGATGCTTTACTCACCCTGCTCATGACGCTGGGCGGCTACTTCGTGATCCGCGCGATCGGCACCGACATCGGACGACGCGCCGCAGGATGGCTTGCACTCGCAGGCGTGGCACTCGGATTCGCATTTCTGACCAAGATGATGCAAGGCCTGCTCGTGCTGCCGGCATTCGGCCTGGTCTACCTCGTTGCCGGTCGGTCTCGACTGATCCCGCGACTGGTGCATCTGCTCGGTGCGGCAGCAGCGCTGGTGGTATCGGCTGGATGGTGGGTTGTGGCCACCATCGTGTGGCCTGTCGACTCGCGCCCGTACATCGGCGGCTCGACGGACAACACCGTCATGGACCTCGTCCTCGGTTACAACGGGCTCGGACGCATCTTCGGCCAGAGCCTCGGAGGCGGCGCATCAGGAAGCGACATGACCGGAGGCATGCCGAGTGGCATGCCGAGTGGTTTGCCCGGGGGCACGATGCCCGGGGGCATGCCGAGCGGCATGGGAGGTCCCGGCGGTGGCGGTGGTGTACCGGGCTTCGGCAGTTCGACGGGTCTCGATCGACTGTTCAGCGGCGAAATGGGGTTCCAGATCGCGTGGTTGATTCCAGCGGCACTGATCGCACTGGTTCTGGGATTCATCGCCCGCGGCAAAGCCCCACGTACCGACTTGATTCGCGCGTCACTGATCCTCTGGGGTGGTTGGTTCCTCGTCACCGGGCTGATCTTCAGTTACATGTCGGGAATCGTTCACGAGTACTACACCGTCGCACTCGCCCCCTCGATCGCAGGATTGGTCGGCACCGGCGCCTACGCACTATGGATCGAACGCGATCGACTGTGGGCTCGTCTCGGGTTGTCGTCAATGGTCCTCGCTGCAGGAATATCCGGATGGGTGCTGTTGAACCGCAACTCGACCTGGCTTCCCTCGTTGAAGTGGATCGTTCTTATCGCAGCGATTGCCGCGGCTGTCGGTCTCGCGCTACTGGCCGTCGACCGGGTCCGGAAGCTGACGGTCGCCGTGGTGACGCTAGCGGTTCTTGCCGGCCTCGGAGCTACCGGCGCCTATGCCGTGGCCACCGTGGGGACTTCGCACACCGGGCCGGTCCCCAGCGTCGGACCTGCAGGCAGTGAAGAGAGGGGCGGCATGAGCGGCATGGGCGGTCCAGGAGGAATGCCGTCGGATCCGACGGGCGGAAACGGTTCGGACGCGCCGGATGCAGCTGCGCCGCCCACCGGAAGCATGGGCGCACCCGGAAGCATGGGCGCACCCGGAAGCATGGGCGCACCGGGAAGCATGGGCGCACCGGGAAGCATGGGCGCCACCGACCCCGAACTCGTGTCGCTTCTTCAGGACGCCGACAACCGCTGGGCGGCGGCGACGTCCGGATCCATGTCGGCCGCCGAGATCGAAGTTGCCTCGGGAACCGCAATCATGGCCATCGGAGGGTGGAGCGGCGACCCCGCTCCGACGATGCAGCAGTTCCAAGACTGGGTGGCCGCGGGAGACATCGGGTACTACATCGCCGGCGGTATGGGTGCGCCGGGGAGTAACTCGGAGATCTTGGCCTGGGTCGAAGCCAATTTCACCGCACAGACCATCGGATCGACGACCGTGTACGACTTGGATCCGAGCTGATCGGACCACGTCGCGACCACGTAGAGGTAGCTCCACGAGAATGAATGAGGGTCGGCTACCCTAAGCCGGACGGGGGGGGGGGGGGGGGGGG
>NZ_JBMDIX010000057.1:0-20617 GCF_057808915.1 Rhodococcus sp. FG69
TCGGACACGAAACTCACACAGACACTGGACTTCTACCTGGGGACCCAACCACGCCGACCGGCTCAGTACATCGCCTCCATGCAAGACGACACGAACGTGCGTTTGCTGGGGACGCAAGGTCTCGTCGTACACAAGACGTACACGCTGTGTCATCATTGCCAGCTCGGGGTCGTTCACCGACTCGACAGAGAAGTCGTTGATACCGCAAGATCCGCGAACGAGGGCCAATGCGGCGGTGAACGCCAAGCTGAACTTCCCTTCCAGGGGAGTCGTGGGCGTGGGAATGGCGCACACGGTTCGCACCAATTCCGGGACCGTCAATTCGATCTCGCTCACCTGATCCACCGCAAGCTCGTCACGTAAGGAAAGCAAGACGTCGACTGCCGCATGAGTACCGAAGCACGCCGCGTGACGCTTGAACAGCGTTTCACGCAGGTACCACCGTTGGTCGAAAGGAACTGTGGCCGTGTCGATATCCGCCCCATGTCCGTAGGTTGCCGCCAATCCACGAGGGCCGAAGATCGCATCCATCGGGGCTGTAGCGCCCGCGGCTGCAAACTGCGCAGACAAGAGCCCTGCCTCGGCGGCCCGTCCGACTTGAAAAGATTTCCCCATTGTCCCGAACTCCGCCCGCAGTCCTGCGGCCTGCGCTGCGGACAGACCCCAGGCGCGCTGGATGCCGTTCTCGTCTGCGCAAAGCAGACGGCTCACCCCCGTGGCCGCCCCGAACACACCTACCGTCGCAGTGGGATGAAATCCAGACGCATAGTGCTGGGGTGCCATTGCAGCACCGATCCGAGCCTGGCTCTCGAATCCAGCAACGAACGCAGTGAGCAACGCGTGCGAACCAAGTGTGAACGGTCCGCGGGCTTGTGCTGCGGCCAGAACGGCGGGCAGCAGAGGCGCTGAAGGATGAACCCCGGACGCAGCCAGCCAATCGTCGAAATCGAGAACATGAGCCGATATCCCGTTGGCCAGTGCAGCCGAACGAGCGCTCACCTCTGCACCATCGCTGAGGCGCGAACAGATTCCAGCGTCACCGGTGATCTGCTCTGCTATGTGTACAACTCCCTCCGACCCGCTAGCGATAGATGCCCCCAGCGTATCGATGAAGCAGTCGACAGCCGTGTCCACGACATCCGATGGGATTCGCTCGAAGACCAATTGCGCTGATTGTTTTGCGAGCACCGCTTCGGACACATTCGCTTGCGCATCCCTCGTCAGCAACATGATGAGCCTCCTGTTCGAGCCTATGGCGGCCAACCCAGTCCAGTAGAAGTGCGTGCCTTTGAATGGCATGCTGTTTCAGAGAGTAGCCCAAGTGAGGCGTTCTGGCACACAATCTACGAGTCCAGGCACTCGCAGCCAGGACGCGGCACCGCCCCCTATAGCTAGCGAAATTCGCTGAAACCAGGCAGGCCGCAGGTAAGTTGCGATCTATTGCCTGTCTAAGCCCACTTTCCAGCATTTGCCAACTCCAGAACCACCCATGGGAAAATGATCGCGCACCTACGGCACGACGTGCCGCCTGTCAATATGGAATTCACCGGCGCCTCTTGATCGCGAAATTCGGATCACACCTCGGCTTCAGTTTCCACAGGAGCCGTCACTCTCGGACGAGCGGACAATTAGCCCGTTGACGCCGGTTAGCTGCCTGGACCCAACAGACGTGTCATGGCAGTTGGTGGATTCGAGCAGAGCAGACACGGGTGCGAAGAAGGGCCGAAGCACTGCAAGAACCACACCCACGTCAAATGCGTGACTGCAGAGCTCTGATCCAATCCGCCTTCCGACATCGCGACGAATGTCGCGGAGCAATCACGTCGACAGACGGTTTTGTGACGTGGACCATAGGTCTTGAATTGAGTCAAAGACACGCTTCGCGCAAACTCACGGCCCTGGCGCACGCACACGCGTGCAGCAAAGAACCTTCCACCGCTCGAACACGGGCTGCTCCTGGACTGCCGAGGACCCACATCGGACCCGCACGAGCAGATCAGCTCAACGAAGGAGACAATTATGACCGGCCCACTTTCGGGTATACGCGTCATCGACTTGACCGCCGCACTCGCAGGACCGTACGGAACCATGATCCTCGCCGATCTGGGTGCCGACATCATCAAGGTCGAACCCCCGGGCGGGGAGGTCACGCGCAGAGTAGGCCCGTACCCGCCCAGTACGGACGGCCAGCAGACCCTGGGCGGATATTTCCAGAGCATCAACCGCGGCAAGCGCAGCATTGCGGTCGATCTGAAAACACCCCACGGTCACGCCGAACTGCTCGACTTGGTTCGCACCGCCGACGTAGTCGTCGAAAACTTCGGCCCTGGCGTGGTCGAGAGGCTCAACATTTCTTACGAAGAACTCCGCCGGGTCAATCCCAAACTCGTCTACGGCTCGCTCACCGGATACGGCGCAGAGTGGTCCGGCAAAAGTCCTTACATAGACTGGCCCGCGATGGATATCACGATCCAGGCAATGGCCGGGGCGTTGAGCATCACGGGAACCGAAGATGGCAAGCCAGTGAAGATCGGACCAGGAATCGGCGACATATTTCCCGGAACGATGCTGACGATTGGTGTTCTTGCCGCATTGTGGGAAGTACAGAAGACCGGTCAGGGACAACAGATCGATGTATCGATGTTCGATTCGATACTTTCGCTCTGCGAACGCATGGTCTACCAGTACTCCTACACCGGTCAGGTTCCCAAGCCGATCGGCAATACCCACCCAATCCTGACCCCATTCGACGTACTCGAAGTCAAGGACGGATGGATCGCTATAGCTGCCACGACACAGTTGCGATGGGAAGCCCTATGCCGCATCATGAATCGTTCGGAGCTGATCACCGACGCACGATTCCGGAACGAGAGTGTTCGCGTCGAACACCGCGCTGAAATTCGCCGCTTGCTTGATGACTGGTCGCGCAGCCTCACTCGCGCCGAGGTCAGTGAAAAGTTGGGAGGCAAGGTACCGTTCGGACCCGTCAACGACATTCGAGACATTTTCGACGACCCCCATGCGTGGGCCCGAAATATGCTCGTCGAGATAGAAAACCCAGGATCCGACCAAAAGGCGATCGTCGCCGGCCAGCCCATCAAGTTCAGTCGAACCAAGACAACGGTCGGTGCCCGGGCACCGCAACTCGACGAACATGGCGACGCCCTGCGAGCCGAAATCCGAAGCGCACCCGTGCAGGCAGCCGTCAGATGACCTCGTACGACGTAAGTCCCGAGTTCACAGACCTGGTAGGACGACTACGGCAGAGCCCGTTCCGAGCCGACACCACCACTGTTCCCGAACTGCGTGCCAATTTCGAGAAATTCGCGGAGTCGTTCTACGACCCCCCACCGGTCGAATTCGAGGCCGATAGCGCGAACGGTGTCGAGGTCGAATGGGCTCGCACACCAGGATGCGATCATGCGCGGGTAGTGCTCTACCTGCACGGCGGTGGCTACTCCATCGGCTCCATCGCCGCATACCGGGATTTCTGCGCCAAGATTTCCGACGGATCCGGTTCAGCGGTGCTGTCGGTGGGCTACCGACTGGCGCCCGAACACCAATTCCCCGCCGCACTTGATGACGCGGTCACTGCGTACCGCTGGCTCCTCGCCAGCGGTACACAGGCAGATCGGATCGTCATAGCAGGTGATTCGGCAGGCGGAGGACTGACGTTGGCGACGATGGTGGCCCTGCGAGAGGCCAGGGATTCCTTGCCTGCCGGCGCAGTGTGCATCTCCCCCCTCGCCGACCTGGCTCATACCGGAAGGACAGTCGAAGAAAAAGCATACGCGGACCCAATTGTTACACCGGAAGGTAGTCACGCCTACGGTGTCCGCTACCTCGGCGAGGACGGCGATCTAACCGAGCCCTTGGCCTCCCCGTTGTACGCAGACCTCCACTCGCTGCCGCCGGTGTTGATTCAGTGTGGAACCGCCGAGCTCCTTCTGGACGACTCTTTGCGATTGGCCCGTAAGATCAAAGATGTTGGCGGCCTTGTCGATCTCGATATATGGCCGGAAATGATTCATATCTTCCCGTTCTTTGCATCAAAGATTCCCGAATCCAAGCGGGCCCTTCGATATATCAACGAGTTCATCATCCGAATCTTGGATCACAACGAGGACTCCAGTCGCATCCCACCGTCGACTCGAGGTTACTAGAACTCTTGATTCCCATACTTTGTCCGCACACCGAAGAAAGATCGAACATTGCTACTGGAGAACCGAAACACCAACCAAGACGTCTTGCTGGCCGCTCAGCCACCGGAGTTGCAAACCCCGTGGCTGACGCCCGCACGGTCAGCACTGCTCTCGGATGTCCGAGAATTCAGTCGCGCCGAAGTACTCCCCACCGCCAATAAGTTCGACCGGACCGAAAGCGCCATCCCAAGCGAGTTGATGGGCCGATTGGCCGAGTTGGGATATTTCGGAATAACGGTGCCCTCCGAATACGGCGGGCTGGGCCTGGGGGTTTTCGAATATTCCCTCATTTCGGAGGAACTCTCCCGATCGTGGATGAGCGTTGCCTCCATCATTGCCCGCGCCCAGGGACTCGGCACACGATTCGAGAACCCTGAGCGCCGCGATGAACTCACGCGTCGCAGTGCACGTGGTGAATGGATTGGGGCCGCGGCGTTTTCTGAGCCGGATTCAGGATCTGACCTGGGCTCGATCCAGACCATCGCTCGTAAATCCGGCGACGGCTACCGCATCACTGGCCGGAAGCGTTGGTGCGGAAATGCGTTCGAGGGAGATTTCATCCTCGTCCTGTGCCGCATTGTGGACGAGTCGGACGAGCTGGGTCCGATTCGCACCTTCGCATTGGCCAAGGCACGCAACAGCTTTCCCGACGGTGTCTCAGGAGAGCCGATCGACAAGATCGGCTACCACGGAATTGTCAGTTGGAACCTCACCTTCGATGATGTTCTCGCCTCGGCGGACGACTTGGTTGAACCTTTCGGATTTTCAGGAGCGGAGGGCCAGGGCTTCAAGGCCGTGTCTAACGGTCTGAACGTGGCCAGGGTACAAACCGCAGCTCGTGCAGTCGGCCTCGCCCGGGCAGCACTCGAAGACTCGGTCGAATACCTGCAAACGCGTGTGCAATTCGGGTCTCCACTGGGGAACTTTCAAGCCCTACGCTTTACCGTGGCCGACATGGCCGCCAAGGTGGCACAGGCTAGAACCTTTTACCAATACGTCGCCAACCTGATGGACAACGGGGTGCCCTGTGAGAAGGAAGCCGCGATGACAAAACTGCTGGCAACCGAGATGGCCGTCGAGGTCACGGGACAGGCGCTGCAGCTGCATGGTGGAAACGGCTACACCCGCGAATACGCGATCGAACGGTACTGGCGAGATGCCCGACTGACCACGATATTCGAGGGCACCAGCCAGATTCAGCAGAAAATCATCAGCGATCGTATTCTTCCAAGACCAGCAAGCTGATCGGCGCGCTTGTAGAACCGAAGATACAAGCAATCCAGCTCTCGGTGGGTGGTGCCCGCGTCAGCGAACCACCCACCGAGCTCACGTCTAGAACGCAAGCCCCGCCGAGACCAGCAATTGCAGAATTCGGTTCGAGTCGGTCTCACGTTCGGGGCGCTGGGTCCAGGCTGGGTACACCGCCCAATATGCGGAGGGGACGAGCAAAGGCAAACGGTTTGGCGTGGAGGCGGAACTGCTGCGAGAATCCTGGGCTACGGTTTCGGTATCGAGCGTCGGTCGAAGTTGTCCGGCTTTGGCTTACACGGAGGTGGTACGACCATCGCTTCGCTCGTCACCGCAGGGGTCCTACCATTTCTTAGGATCCAATTGACTTATTCCTGTTCATGCTCTGCGCCCGTTCAGGGTTTCCAGTCAGAGTTCAGCCTCGCCACGCGCAATACCGAGCGCATCGAGCACGGTTCGGCCGGCGGGAGGGCCGTGTCGAGTCGGTGGATCTGTGTGGCCATCGGCTACTGCAAATGGTCGGTGGACCGAGTCAAACCCGCTCGTCGGCCCTTCTTTGCAGTGACGAGGGCCAATTTGCGGCTGGCTTCGTCGATCATTTCGCCATTGAGCATGGCAGCACCTCTCGCGCCTCCATCAGCCGAGCGGTGGAAGTCGTATGCGTCGAGGATGGACTCGGCTTTGTCGTAGGCTTCCTGTACGGGCGAGAACACCGAGTTAGCGGCATCGACCTGTGTGGGATGCAGAACCCATTTTCCATCAAAGCCAAACGCGGCGGCATGTACTGCAGCACGGTTGAAGCCGTCGAGATCGCCGATGACTGCATACGGCCCGTCGATAACCTGTACGCCGTATTTGCGCGCCGTGACAGCAAGTGTCATAAAAACCGAATCGATGGGGCTGTGTCCGCCAAAGCTGTTCTCCCCGATCACCAGAGTCGGGATCTGCATCGCCGCCATGAAGTCTCCGGGGCCAAAAATCAAGGTCTCCACTCTCGGAGTGGACGCCGCGATATCGTCGACGATACTCAGTCCTGACGGACCCTCGATCTGTACTTCGATTCCTATTTTGCCCTCGGGCAAATTCAAGTCTTTTTCGAGCTGCCCGAGCAGGACATCGAGCCAGTGAATGTGCGCAAGCTTCTCAACCTTGGGAAGCATGATGCAGTCGATGATGCTGCCAGCGCCTCGAACGATCTCGATGACATCGTCATAGGCCCAGCGCGTTTCGGCATCGTTGACGCGTACAGCGACGACCTTCCCGCTCCAGTCACCGTCGTGCAATGCGGTCAGAATATTAGCGCGGGCTACAACTTTGGCCGAGGGCGCGACCGAATCTTCGAGATCGAGGAACACTTCGTCGACAGCAAGCCCGTGTGCCTTGGTCAGCATTTTCGGATTGCTACCGGGCACAGCCAGGCATGATCGACGGGGACGAAACGTTCGGGCCATCTTCAAACTCACCTTCGATTGGGGATTAGGGCGACCGGTTACACACACAGTCGGAAAGTAAGAGCGTCGCAGCTCAGTGGAGACAAGCCTACCGATAACGCGGGCCTACTACCAAGCATTGCAGCGGATCTCCTCAGGACGAGACAATTGACTCGATGAGTTCGCGTCCACGGACTCTACGTGATTGGGGTCACAACTGTTTCCATTGATGCAGCAACCAGACAGGGGGCTTTCATGAACAAACTCGAGGCGCTCGTTGACTGCGATTCAGATGTTGCGCAGTCGGTCATGGTTGTCGATTCGGACAGGAGAGTCCGCACGGCGCTCACTCAACTTCTGAAGGCGACCCACCCACGGGTAGCTGTTGTCGAGACAGCGGACGCTACAACAGCACTCGATACAGCAAGGTCGGCTTCGTTCGACCTTGTCTTGGTCGACATGGGGCTACCAGACCTCGACGGAAGTTGCTCGCTGATCAGGCAACTGGCCGGGGACCACCACGTAGTAGCACTGAGCGTGAGACAGGAGCACGCGCAGCACGCCCTGGCAGCCGGTGCGCTTGATTTCGTCGAAAAGACTTCTTCAGAGAAACTCCTGCAGGCAGTGATGACCATTTTGAGTGGATCGCTGACTGGTCTCAGATCTGAAAGCATCTGTACCAGTGCGGATTCCAGCTCCAAATCGTAGCCGCCCACCGGCACATGCCCTGCACGACAGTGGGTGTCGCAGCGATCACGCCTAGGTGCAAGCACCGCCGTTCAGTCCGCGGCGTTGAGCCATCTTTGACAGCCGAATTAGATTGGAACGTTCACCAATGTCGATCTTCACTTCCGCCGATCATCTGAGGCAAGCCAAAGGAGCCGATTTGGGCACCTCGAGCACGATCGAAATGTCGCAAGCCCGAATCGATCAGTTCGCCGTTGTGACCAACGACGAGCAGTGGATCCACGTCGATACGAAGAGAGCCGCACAGGGTCCGTTCGGCACCACGATCGCTCATGGTTTTCTGACATTGTCGCTCCTTGCGCCATTTTTGTCCGACCTGATAGAAGTGCAAGGTGCCACGAGTTCGATCAACTATGGACTCAACCGGGTTCGGTTTTCAGCCACGGTCCCCTCCGGTTCTGCGCTGCGCGCCCAGGGGCGGATTCTCGACATCGTCGATCGAACCGGTGCCGTCGATGTAGTTGTGGAAGTGACGATCTCCGTAAAGGGCTCGGACAAACCCGCGTGCGTTGCCGAGTCGATCATCAGGTACACCTTCTGACCCACACGATCGCGCAGCATTTCAGGCGCACTCATGAGCAAAAAAGTTAGTAGTTCACAACAAACCTCGGCCGGATTATTACGCATCTTCGTCGAAGGCGCGCATTACTGGCGAGGCACACCAACGACATCCACTCCCCACCGAAAGAGGGTTCCCATGTCCGATATCGAGAGCAGTGAAGTCCCCACAAGGTCGCCAGGGCCGCAGGCACCGCCCCCACGACAACCCAAACGGGTCTGGTTCTCCAGCTTCATCGGTGCTGCCATCGAGTTCTACGACTTCAGCATTTACGCTACGGCCGCCGCTCTTGTATTCGGCCCGTTGTTCTTCAGTCCGGCGCAGGCATCCCTCGGTGTGGTCCTGTCCTTCCTCACGCTGGCAGCGGGCTATATCGCTCGGCCGGTCGGAGCGATCGTCTTCGGGCACTACGGGGACAAGATCGGGCGTAAGACAACCCTCATCACCACCGTTGTTCTGATGGGTATCGCAACAACCCTGATCGGCGTGCTGCCGACGTACGAGTCCGTGGGTGTCCTGGCACCAGTTCTGCTGGTAACCCTTCGCGTTGTGCAAGGCCTCTCTGTCGGCGGTGAATGGGGCGGTGCAGTGGTCATGACGACCGAACATTCGTCGACAAAGAACAGGTCTTTCATGGGCAGCGCCACCGCTATGGGGTCGGCACTGGGAGTGTTGCTGGGATTCGCTGCATTTTCGATAGTTGTCTCAGCAACGGGTGATAACTTCCTGACCTGGGGCTGGAGACTGCCGTTCCTGGCCACCGTTGTTCTCTTCGGTTTGGCTGTGTACATGCGTCTGCGAATCACCGAAAGTCCCGTGATGATCGAGGCTGCCAAAAACAACGACCGTCCAGCAAAACTGCCGTTCACGATTATTTTCACTCAGTACGCCAAACCAGTCGCGTTAGCCGCCGGGGTGTTTGCGGGGCCATTCATGATTCAATCTTTGCTCGGCACCTTCTTTATCAATTACGGAGTCACCGAATTCGGATTGACTCGCTCTTTTCTACTCAACGCTTCGATCATCGGAGTGGCATTTTCCTTCGTCGGCATACCCATCGGAGGCCTTCTTGCCGACCGATTTGGTCGCCGCCGCGTCCTGGCAGTCGGCGTGACACTTGCCACTCTGAACCTTGCCGTGTTGGGGCTGTTGTTCACCGGCGCTACGGCAGTAGGCGTGATAGTTAGCTACTCGCTGGTTTACATCTTCCATTCTCTATGTCTTGCACCGATCGGTGCGCTGTACTCAGAGTTGTTCCCCACGGCCGTGCGCTACACGGGGGTAGGCATGAGCTATCAGTTCTCGTCTCTCATCGGCGGCGGTCTCGGCCCAGTGGCAGCGTCCTTGCTCATAGCCAGCGGGTTGGGACTTGGCTCGGTGTTCGCCATGCTTGCCTTCTTCTGCTTAGTGGCCGGCTACTGCATCTACCGCCTGCCGCGAACCGACAATATCGACCTTCGCGACGCCGGACAGCTAGGCTAAGCGTCATAGATAGTTTGTTGTTAGTCAACTACTAACATTGTAGCGTGGGCTGGACGCCCACTGTCAGGAGAGCATCCGTGACCGACACTGCACCCACCCCCGACCTCGCGGAGTTCCCACTCCGCCGACGTGGCGCATACTTCGAAAAATTCGAGACGGGCAAGGTCTTCCCCCATCATTGGGGTCGCTCGATAACCACCGCGGACAACGTGCTGTTCAGCACCGCACTGGCGCACTGGTCCCCTCTGTATCTCAACGCCGAATACGCACGCGCACATGGCCACAAAGACTCTCAACTGAATCCCTTCCTTGTGCTGTGTACCGTTGTTGGGCTGTCCGTGGAAGATCTCAGCGAATCCGCGGGCCCCTTCCTCGGTATAGAAGAGTGCGTCTTCGAAAGACCGGTCTACCCCGGCGACACCGTCAGAACTGAGTCGGTCGTACTGGACTCACGTCCGTCCGCCAGCCGACCCGGATACGGGATCGTGACCTGGAGGACCACGGCGTTCGACCAGAACGATGAGGTGATCCTGCGTTTCGTACGTAAGAACCTACTGGCCGGGCAGAAGTTGCTATGAGTGACGCAAACCGCGACGCCGCAGCAGCTACACACTGGAAGATCGACGGGAGCCACCGAAAATGACTCAGCTACAACCACACTCAGCTACGGAGAACTGGGTAACCGAGGACTCGGGATGGTTCGAATCGTTCCTGGTCGGTGATCGGTGGAAGCATGCGCGCGGTGCAACCATCGACGAGGTCGAGAACCAGCTGATCAGCAAACTGGTCATGAACACCGCACAGGAACACTGGAACGAAGCGTCCATGAAGGACTCGCCGTGGGGGAAGAGCCGGATCGTTTTCGGACTGATTACCGGCTCGCTCACTCTGGGCCTGACCAGCCAGGACACCGCCGAGAACGCCTTGGCCGAGCTCAGCCTTGACCATATTCGCTTCAAAGCCAGCGTCTTTCACGGAGACACCATCTACGCGTACACCCAGGTTTTGGGAGTCGAACCAGCAGAACGCGATGACGCCGGGGTTGTTGAATTCAAGCACTGGGGTGCCACCGACGACATGCGCATCGTATTCGAGTGCACGCGCCGCGTATTGATCAAGCGACGAAGCCATTGGCGCTCGTAAAGAAGCTCAATCCTTTTCTTCAGCAACCCCTTCCACAGGAGAACCGATGACAAACCAGAGGCCCGTACGGCCCCGCCGATCAGAACTGTCCACCCCCGCCACTAGCGAGAAAATGATGGCCAAAGCGGCTGCGGGCAACGCCGACTTGGTCTTCCTCGACCTCGAGGACGCCGTGGCCCCCAACGCCAAAGACGTGGCACGCAAGCAAGCAGTCACCGCCTTGCGCGAACTCGACTGGGGACGAAAAACCCGTGCGGTACGCATCAACGGCGTTCAGACAATTTGGTGCCTCGACGACATCACCGAAGTTGTCGCCGGTGCCGGAGCGCACCTGGACGTACTTATCATCCCCAAGGTCAAGTCGGCACGCGACGTCTGGTTCATCGACACCCTGCTCACGCTGCTCGAACACAAACACGGGCTCGAGATCGGCAGAATCGGACTGGAGGTACTGATCGAAGAAGTGGAAGCTCTGGCGGCTGTCGATGCCATCGCGGCGAGCAGTCCGCGACTCGAAGCGCTCATTCTGGGAGTGGGAGACCTCGCCGCGAGCCACGGAATGCGGTCCGCTCACATCGGTACCAGCTCCGGTTATCCTGGCGACATCTGGCATTCTGCTCGAACCAAGATGATCGTTGCCGCTCGCAGCAACGGGCTGGACGCCATCGACGGGCCGTTCGGAGATTTCAAGAACGACGAAGCCTATCTGCAGCAGGCGAATTGGGCCGCCGAACTCGGAGCCGTCGGAAAGTGGGCCATTCACCCCAGCCAGGTCACGCTGGCCAACGAGGCCTACTCCCCCACCGAGGAAGCAGTCGCCCACGCTCGCAAGGTGGTCGATGCCATGCGCGCGGCAGAAGCCACCGGTGACGGCGCCGTGGCCATCGACGGGATCATGGTCGATGCAGCAACGGCTCGCATCTTCGAGACCGTCCTTCAGCGCGCATCCGTGGTCGAGCAGCACTGATCGAACGCCGTACCTGACAGTTATTCATCGACAACGTATTACGAATAGGACGACCTATGGGCAACATCAGCTTCGACTTCACCGGACGGACGGTCCTCGTGACCGGTGCCGCCCGAGGAATCGGTCTCGAACTGGCCCGACATTTCAAGAACTCCGGTGCCGATGTGGTCATGGTGGACTTCGATGGCGACGAGCTCGCGAGCGCGGCCGACGTCGTCGGGGCCGTCGCGGCACAGGCCGACGTGAGCAACACAGAGGAAGTCGAGCGAGTGGTGAGTGCCACCATCGCGCGGACCGGTCGCATCGACGTCGTGGTCAACAATGCGGGAATTCTGCGTGACCGCGTCGTGTGGAAACTCACCGACGACGACTGGTCACAGGTTCTCGATGTCCACGCCGGAGGTACATTCCGTTTCACCCGCGCCGTCGTTCCACACTTTCGCGCTCAGAACTACGGACGCATCGTAAATGTCACCTCGTACACCGGCCTTCGCGGTAACCGGGGCCAGTCGAACTACGCAGCCGCCAAGGCCGGCATCATCGGATTCACCAAGACCACGGCCAAGGAACTGGCCATTTTCGGTGTCACCGTCAACGCGATTTCACCCAACGCTGCGACACGAATGACAGCCTCTATCCCCGAAGACAAGATCCCCGAGGTGACCGGCCCGATAGCGCGCTTCGCTGATCCATCCGAAATGGCCACGGCCGTCGCATTTCTGGCATCGGAGGAGTCCGGTTACATCACCGGTGTCGTCCTGCCAGTCGACGGCGGAGCCTCTATCTAGAAACAAGGACCTCATGACCACGCCACCGCTTTCCCGCCGCGACATCGAGTTCATGCTCTACGAATGGCTCGACGTCGAATCGCTGACTACACGCCCACGGTTCGCAGAACACTCCCGAGACACCTTCGATGCGGTGCTCGACCTCAGTGCGGACATGGCCGCGAAGTTCTTCGCACCCCATAACAAACTGGCCGACGCCCAGGAGCCGACGGTAGGTGAGGACGGAAAAGTCATCCTCACACCCGAAGCCAAGAAGGCCCTCGAAGTTTTCGCACAGGCAGGGCTTTTCGCCGGTGCGTTCGACGAGTCCCTCGGCGGTATGCAACTACCGATATCGGTCATGCGGGCATCGGTGGCGTGGTTCCAGGCATCGAACGCATCCACCACCGGGTACCCGTTCCTAACCGTCGCCAACGCGAATCTGCTCGTCGCGTACGCAACCGAGCAACAGATCGACGCCTATGTCCGGCCCATGCTCGAAGGCCGGTTCTTCGGAACAATGTGTCTGTCCGAGCCCCAGGCCGGATCGTCACTGGCGGACATCACGACCAAAGCAGTCCGGCAAACAGACGGTAGCTACCGCTTGACCGGCACGAAGATGTGGATCTCCGGCGGTGACCACGAATTGAGCGAGAACATTGTTCACCTCGTGCTCGCGAAAATCCCCGGAGGCGGTGCCGGCGTCAAAGGCATTTCGCTGTTCATCGTCCCCAAGTATGTCCTGGACGCCGACGGTAATCCAGGAGAACGCAACGACGTCGCGCTCGTTGGGCTGAACCACAAAATGGGCAATCGAGGCACTACGAACGCTCTGCTCAACTTCGGGGACGGCAGCTACACACCGGCAGGTTCGTCCGGGGCCATCGGATACCTCATCGGTGAACCGAACCGCGGATTGAACTATATGTTCCACATGATGAACGAGGCCCGGATCGGGGTCGGATTCCTCGCCACAGCACTCGGTTATGCCGGATACCGTCAATCCGTGGAGTACGCGCTCACACGCACACAAGGTCGAAGCCAGACGAACCGCGACCCTGCATCGAAACCGATCTCCATTGTCGAGCACGCCGATGTCAAGCGAATGCTCCTCGCGCAGAAGGCTTATGTCGAAGGCGCGCTCGCTCTCGGGTTGTTCTGTTCCAACCTCGTCGACGAACAGGACACACTAGAGGACACCGACCAACGGGCCGAAAAGACCCTGTTGCTCGATGTACTGACGCCGATTGCAAAGAGTTGGCCGTCGCAATGGTGTTTACGCGCCAACGATCTCGCAATTCAGGTACACGGCGGCTACGGCTACACCCGCGACTACGACGTCGAGCAGTTCTACCGAGACAACCGGCTCAACCAGATCCACGAAGGAACGCATGGTATCCAAGGACTGGACCTGCTTGGCCGCAAGATGACGATGCAGGACGGCGCGGGCCTGGATTTGCTGCTCAGTACCATCGGATCGACCATCGACCGCGCACACAACACCGGTGGCGAGGCAGCCGGTCTGGCCATCGAGTTGAAAGCTGCCCTCGATCGAACTTTCGAGGTGACCACGAATCTGCGGTCCGAGCCGGACAAGGCGTGCGCACTTGCCAATTCGTCCATCTATCTCGAAGCAGTGGGTCACGTCGTCGTAGCTTGGATGTGGCTCGAACAGTTCCTGGTTGCCGGAGATTTGACCGGCAACTTCTACGATGGAAAACGCCAAGCAACGCGCTACTTCTTTCGCTACGAACTTCCCTCCACCACAGCGCAGTTCGACCTGCTGGACAGTCTCGATCGGACAACTGTGGAGATGTCCGCGCAGTGGTTCTGATGTCGATTCGTTGTTTAACCGAAAGCGGCCGCGCTGCGCAGCGCGCACACCATTTTGCACCAAGCAGAAAGCACCAGGATCATGTCTCGTGAAGCAGTAATAGTCGATGCCGTCCGATCACCCGTCGGCAAGAGGAACGGAGGGTTGTCGAGCGTGCACCCCGCCGATCTGTCGGCCTATGTGCTGCGCTCGCTCATCGAGCGAACCGGTCTCGACCCCGCATTGGTCGAAGACGTCATCTGGGGATGCGTCAGTCAGATCGGTGAACAAAGCTTCGACATAGCTCGAACAGCCGCGTTGTCGGCGGGGTGGCCAATCCACGTGCCCGGCACAACAATCGACCGCCAATGTGGATCATCGCAGCAGGCCGTCAGTTTCGCGGCGGCCAGCGTAATAGCCGGCCACTACGACGTAGTCGTCGCCGGCGGGGTCGAATCGATGTCCCGTATCCCCATCGGGTCATCGACGGCGGCAGGCGACTCACCGCTCGGCGAGCTCTACGCGCAGCGATTTGGAGCCGGCTTTCCCAATCAAGGAATCGGTGCGGAACAGATCGCCGACCAATGGAACCTCTCGCGCACTCAGCTCGACGAGTTCGGGCTCGAATCTCACACCAAGGCGGCAGCGGCGATTGACGCAGGACGATTCGGTGGCCAGATCGCATCCATCCCGGTCGGCGGCGAAAGTGTATCGGTCGACGAGGGTATCCGGCGCGGCGGTACGCTCGAATCGCTCGGCAAACTCAAGCCGGCCTTCACACCAGAAGGCAAGGTCACCGCAGCCAACTCATCTCAGATCAGCGACGGGTCCGCCGCCCTTCTGATCATGGGATCCGATACGGCCGCGGAGCTCGGTTTCACGCCGATCGCGGCGATCGACACCGCTGTCGTCGTCGGATCACCGCCCATGCCGATGCTCACCGGCCCCATTCCCGCGACCGAGAAGCTACTTGCGCGCCGCGGCCTGAGCATCGGCGATATCGGCACCTACGAAGTCAACGAAGCCTTTGCCTCGGTTGTCTTGGCCTGGGTTGAAGAGATTGGGGCAGACAAGCAACGACTGAACCCGAACGGTGGGGCGATCGCCCTCGGTCATCCGCTGGGCGGAAGCGGTGCCAGACTAATGACAACCATGGTCCACCACATGCGCGAGAACGGCATCGAGTTCGGCCTGCAAACGATGTGTGAGGGCGGCGGACAAGCCAACGCCACCCTGCTCCGCCTGCTCTGACAGACCGACGCCCCTCAGCTCCCATTCCCGAGCCGGAACTCTCGATCGATCGAAAGCCGTCACGATCTCCCAGATCATGACGGCTTTCATCTATCAGCAGTGACTGACAGGTTGACGGAATCCCTGCGACGCCGCGCCACAGTGGCGAAACCCCGCAGGGGCTCCACCCCTCACGGGGCGAGCGCCACAAGATCGCAACAATTGTCTCGGTCGGTAGCGACTGATGTCGCTTCAAGGTGATGCCGATCACTGATTGACTGAGTGCAGTGCGACGGTAGCAATGCCGACATTCCCGGAGGCGGCCATCACTGGTCAGCAGTAAGAGTCCCGGATTCGCTCAACACCGCCAGGAATGCTCACCAGCACACCTGCACTCGGCGTCGATCCCCAGACGCCTTCACACGAGGGTGAGGAACCAGTGTCGAACGAAAAACTCATTGGCGAGCTGGATTTCGATCCAACCGCATTGAAAGAAAAGTACGACTTCGAACGCGACCGACGCATCCGCTCGGACGGAAAAACACAGTACGTCGGCACCTCGGCCGGACGGTTCGAGGCGTACAGCCGAGACCCGTGGAACGACGCCGAAGCTCCCCGAGAACCGCTGACAGACCATACGTCGGTCATCATCGCGGGCGGCGGCTTCGGCGGGCTACTGCTCGGCGCTCGGCTGCGTGACGCCGGAGTCACCGACATCAGGGTGATCGAGACGGGCGGCGATTTCGGCGGAACCTGGTACTGGAACAGATACCCAGGAGCAATGTGCGACATCGAAGCCCACATCTATCTTCCGCTGCTCGAAGAATTGAACTACGCACCCAAACACCGCTATGCGTACGCAGCTGAGATGCTCGAGATCAGCCAACGGATCGGCAAGGAATACGGGCTCTACGACAAAGCATGCTTCCACACCGCAATCACGGGCGCGCAGTGGTCGGAGGACGACAACCGTTGGCATATCCAGACGGACCGCAACGACACACTCACGGCCGACTACTTTCTTCTCGCATGCGGTCGCCAAAGCCTGCCGAAGCTGCCGAATCTGCCCGGCATCGACCAGTTCGAGGGTCACATTTTCCATTCGAGCCGCTGGGACTACGACTACACGGGCGGTACTAGCGCCGGTGGTATGTCCGGTCTCGCGAACAAGCGAGTCGGAGTTGTCGGAACAGGGGCGACGGCCCTGCAGATCGTGCCCGAAGTCGCCAAGGACGCCGGCGAGCTTTTGGTATTCCAACGAACTCCATCGACGGTCGGGGTCCGCGGACAACAAGAAACCGGGCCCGACTGGGTTGACATGTCCAAGCCCGGTTGGCAGCGCGAACGCCGGGTGAACTTTCAGTCCCACGTGCAGTTCGGCACAACGGCAGGTTTCGTGCGACCCGAGGTCGACTTGGTGGGTGACGGGTGGACCGGGGCGTTCGAAATCCTTGCAGAACCCGAGACTGCGGTGTCCGAACGGCTTGGCCGTAGCCCTACACAGGACGAACTGAACGAACTATCAGAGATCAACGACTACAGGTTGATGAACCAGATCCGCGGGCGAGTCGACGACATCGTCGAGGACCCGACTACCGCCGACGCCCTCAAACCGTGGTACCGATGGTGGTGCAAACGACCTGGTTGGCACGATGACTACCTCGGCGCGTTCAACCGGCCGAACGTCACGTTGGTCGACACCAATGGTCAAGGCGTCGAGCGCTTCACGAAGAACGGTGTGGTGGTCGACGGCGTCGAGTACCCCCTCGACTGTTTGATCATGGCCACAGGATTCGAGTCTGCCATCTCCTACACGGAGTTGACCGGATTCGACATCGTCGGCCGAGAGACCACGCTGTCGCAGCACTGGGCGAACGGTGTACGGACACTGCACGGCATGTCCACTGACAAGTTTCCGAACATGTTCTTCATCGGCGGAAACACCCAGACCGCGTCCGCGGTCAATGCCGTTCACCTTCTTGACGAACAATCCCAGTACGTCGCGCATATCGTCGGCCAGGTCGAGGCCCAGAACGCACAGGCCGTCGAAGCTCAGCCGAAAGACGTCGAACAGTGGGTCCGAATTATCGCCGAGTCCCCCAAGAATCATGCGATGTTTCGGTTCTTCGCTCAATGCACACCTGGGTACTACAACGCCGAAGGCAAAGCCGAAACCCCCGCAGATCTATTCATCGGCGGTCGATACGGCGACGGAGCGTTGGCCTATTACAGTGTTTTGCAAACCTGGATGAAAAACAAGCAATTGAACGGTTATTCGCTTGAACTAGGCTGAATCCAGGCAGAACGTATCGGCACCGTCGGAACCATCTGGTCTAAATCTGCACATCAGCGGCAGACTTCAAAAGAATGATTCACGAACTTGTGGCACAATTACTCAACCCAGGAGGCCAAGCATGAATTCTGCCCTTTCAGGTCTGCGAGCGGTAGTGACCGGTGCGGGACGGGGCATCGGACGAGCCACCGCGATTACGCTCGCCGCGCAAGGAGCGGATGTCGCCGTTGTTGATATAGATTTACGCTCCGGGATTGACATTCCCGGAGAAGCGGACGATTTAACCACTGATGCGATCAAAGCTATGGGCGCAAGAACCATTGGGTTGCAGGCGGACCTGACAAACGAGTCAAGCGCGTCAGAGATTCTGTCGGCCGTCGGGAAAGCATGGGGCGGTTTCGATATACTCATCAATATCGCAGGTGGAGCAGTCACACCGTACGAAGGTAGCCGCGCCAGCGAAATCAGCAGTGCAGACGTTCGCAAAGCGATAGACGTTAATTTGATGTCTGCGATCTATATGTGCCAAGCATCTGTACCGTATCTGCGCGAGTCCTCGAACGCTTCGATCGTCAACACAACGTCACTGTCGGCCGAAAGCATTCTTCCCGGGGGCGCATATGCCGGCTACGCACTCTCTAAAGCCGCGCTTGCGCACTACACGCGCTACCTCGCCGCAGATCTAGGTCACCTCGGTATCCGAGTCAACGCTGTGTCACCCGGCTATACAATGACAGGACGCATACAAGCGAATTCAGCCGAAACCGGGTTTGCGGAGAAAGCAGCTAGCAGTGTTCTCGGTAGACTAGGACAACCCACAGACATCGCACGCAGTGTAGCGTTCTTGGCTTCCGCTGACTCTTCGTACATCACCGGGCAAATACTTTCGGTCGATGGCATGACCACCCTCACTTGAGGATAATTGCCAGATGGGACGCCAGCACATTCTCGCCTGGCGCAAGTTATGGAAGAAGTTGGGATTTTTCTCATTGTGCTAACAGATTTCATTAACATCGCAACCTAAACTATCTACTAAAAGGAGTTAATCATGGGTCGCATGGATGGAAAAGTCGCCTTCATTACCGGAGCTGGACGCGGCCAGGGCCGAGCGCATGCAATCAGACTTGCCGAGGAGGGTGCGGAAATAATCGCGCTCGACTGCCCGGCTCAAGGGAATATTCCGCATCCGCTCGCCACCAAGGAAGACTTGAACGAGACGGTGAGGTTGGTCGAAAAGCTGGACAGGCGTATTTTGGGAATAGTCGGGGATGTTCGGAATCAAGCAAGTCTCGATTCTGCGGTCGAGGCTGGGATCGCTGAATTCGGCCATATAGACACGGTCGTCGCCAATGCAGGCGCGTGGAGCGTGGGTCCGTTCTGGGAGATACCCGAGGACGAGTGGAAAGATGTGATCGACATCGATGTTCTCGGTGTCATGAGGACGTTGAAGTCAGTCACTCCACACATGATCGAACGTGGATCAGGCTCCATGATCGTGATTTCGTCTGTGAACGGTAAGCAACCTGGACACAATTATGCGCACTACATCACCTCCAAGCACGGTGTGCTCGGATTGATGAAGGCCGCTGCGCTCGAACTCGGCCCATACGGAATCCGATGCAACGCTGTGTTGCCCGGGGTGGTCAGGACGGCAATTCTCGATTGGCAGGGCGGCTGGGATCTGATGGCAGGTGGGCCCGGCCTGGGCACCCCAGACCACATGGATTCCGGCGGGAAGGCAGTGGCGCTACTGAAGGACGTGGGAATGTTGCCTCCTGAGGCGACTAGCGAAGGTGTGTTATGGCTAGCCAGTGACGAGTCACGTTATGTGACCGGCCAGGAGTTGGCAATCGACGCAGGGCAGATGCTACTTCCGGGCTTAAACATGGCAAATCTGGCAGCACAGCAACACTGAACCGTCAGACCTACCGTCTCGCTGCGGATAGTCGGCTGTAGCGAGGCCGCACAGGACCGCACGGGCACTTCCGCCGCAAGGCCCGAAACATCCAGGAGCGTCGTTATCTTCCGGAACTGGCGGTAATCGCTTACCCTGATAATGATGTGGTTGTCCGCGCCATCGACGATTACCGAAGGGCTCGATTCGACCAGCGGACTCAGATCGCCGTAACCTGGTATGTTCCTGCGTACCTGGTTGCGGCGCATCGCCAGGGGCATACCCAAAATCATGCCGCATCGGCGATCCGGCGGCTTGAAGTTAGAATGGCTCGATTATCCACGCATCGGCCGTCTGGCCTCAGACAGTGCATGGGTGACGGCCGAATCAAAAGCAAAAGTGTTGGATATTTTGGGAGTGCCACCCACAGCTCGGAGGACTTTATCCGTTTCCGAGTATAGTCACCCTCGCGACAATATAAAGTTTGTCGACGCTTTCTAACTGTACGTAACTGTGCGCTGCAATGTGGGTTTGCGTCGATTGCTACCAGACGCGGCACGTGTCGGAATTTCTTGTTGAAGACGAGTCAACTCTTCATTGCAGATTGAACAGCATCGCATCCCGTCAGATAATCTCGCGCTTCCTGCCTGTCGATACTGCACAAATTCCACACGTTCGCGCGGCAGTCCGTTGAAGGCCGAAATGTCAAGACCTCACGGCCTCGCACCGCCCCTATCCCCCCGGTGCAGGAACTTGGTTGGGGCTGCCCCGATCTCGCCGTCCTGGTTGTCCGTGGCCATGAAAAAGTACCCACTGGTGGCCAGGTCGAGGTCCCCACTGGT
>NZ_JBMDIX010000058.1:0-19506 GCF_057808915.1 Rhodococcus sp. FG69
ACTGGGCTGCGGGGTGGATGACCCTCATCTGCAACCTCGCCGACGTTTTCAACGCTCGACGAGGCGACCTTGGCAGGTCCCCGATAAGTCGGGCCACCGTGTTCTAGATCCACGGTGTAGTTGATTCAGCGACCTCGCAGCCCTCGACCGGTTGGTGGTTGTGGGTGCATCGGGCAGCGTACGCCCCCGCAAGCGGGAGGGACCCCCAGGGCGGCGTGAGGTATCCGAGTGATGAGTGCCGGTGTCGATGGTTGTGGTGGTCTTTGAAGTCCTCGATCACCACCCTCGCTTCGAGCAAGCTCGTCCAGTGATTGCGGTTGAGGCCCTCCGTAGTCGATTGTTGACGGATTCGATGTGTCCGTTGTTCCACGGCGTCCCCGGCTGGATGTAGGAGATACCGACACGGTCGCGCAGAAATGTTGCAGCACATGGGAAATGAACTCCGGACCGTTGTCCATCCGCAGCACTTGCGGCGGCCCGTCCCACAGCACGAACGTCTTGTCGAGCTCGCCGGTCAGCCGCTGTGCGGTGATCGACCGCTCTACGATATTCAAGAGGGACTGCCGGGTGTGTTCGTCGATCATCGACGCGATCTTGATCGCCTTACCATCGACGGTCGAATCGAACTGAGAGTCCTTAGCCCACAACACTTTCGGGGCATCGGCTTCGACCTGCGGTCATGAACTGATGCCGGCGCGTTTGCGGGGATGGTAGATTCGAACCTGCAGACCCTCCTTCCAGAGCCGGTGGACCTTCTTCTTGTTCACCGACAAGCCCCTCGTCGTGCCTCAGATGCGCCCAGGCGCGGCGGAAGCCGTGCAGTGGATGCGAGCCTGCGTACGTCCGCAACGCGGCCCTCAGGGCTGCGTCGGCGATCGGTGTTCGTGCGTAGGTGGAGCGGGTAAGCCCAACAGCTTCGCACGCCCAGTCGTTTCGACAGACTCATGGTGTACACGAGCATGTCGACAGCGCTGCGCTTGGCGGCTGGGCTCAGAATCTTCCCTTCGCTACCTCCCGCAGTGCATCTTTCTCCAGCTCGGCCTTGGCGAGCAACCGTTTGAGCTTGCCGTTCTGCTCGCGCAACTCTTTGAGTTCCTTCGCGGCATCGGTGTCCATCCCGCCGTACTGACGCCGCCAGTTGTACAACGTCGCCGCCGACACCTCGAGCGCCGCCGCGATCTCCTCCTGCGTCTTGCCCGCAGCGGTCAGTTCGTCGGCACTGCGCAGCTTGCGCACGATGTCCTCGACAGAGTTGCGTTTCCGTCCAGCCATGTTTTCCATCGTCCTATCCGCCCAGCTCATGGGCAACAAGGCTCTAAATCGAGATGGCTCCGTTCACTTGGGGACACGCCAACCTGTCAGCTGATTAATCCGACGGAAGTTCCCGAAACCATGTATCAGGTATGCACGTACCTGATACTGTGCGAACACCTTATCGCGACGAGCTGCGCAGACAGAAGAGGAGACCGGTATCTATACAGAAATTGCTGGTCGAGCGACAGCCAGTCTTGTGACCTTTGGAAATTCGATTGCCCTCGCCGGCCAGGCACTGCGGTGGGCCGTGCGCGATATTGTCACCGGACGGTTTCCGTTTCGGGAGTTTGTCACACAGACGTGGTTCGTCATCACCGTAACGACGTTGCCAGCGATCCTGGTCGCGATTCCGTTTGGCGTCATCGTCTCGGTGCAGGTCGGAAGTCTAACCCAGCAGGTCGGGGCCACATCTATCGCCGGAGCCGCCGGTGGACTCGGGATCATTCAGCAGGGGGCACCGATCGTCACCGCGCTCCTGCTCGGTGGTGCGGCAGGGTCGGCCATCGCCTCTGACCTTGGCGCACGCACCGTCCGTGAAGAAATCGATGCCATGGAGACGCTCGGACTAAATTCGACACGTCGACTCGTCGCACCTCGATTCGTCGCGGTTCTCATCGTCGCTCCGATGTTATGCATGCTCATCGTGTTTACCGGTCTCGTGGCCGGCTACATCCTTAGCGTCAACGTCCAGGGCATCACGCCGGGGAGCTACGTCGCATCGTTCGCATCGTTCGCATCATCGGCGGACATCCTTGTAGCGCTGATCAAGTCAGTGGTGTTCGGTCTCGTGGTCGTGACAATCGCGTGTCATCGGGGCCTGTCCACGAAAGGTGGCCCTAAAGGTGTGGCTACATCTGTCAACGCCACCGTGGTCCTAGGGGTGGTGGCGTGCTTCGTCATCAACGTGTTCATCACCCAACTGACCATCATGTTCGTCCCGCAGACCATCGGATGACGGAGAACACGTGACCGCAGTACCATCCACCCGTTATACTTCGGTTACTCGTCCGATCGTGCGTGCTGTGACGCCCCTCGCTGAGGTCCCCGCGCAGCTCGGGCACATTACAACATTTACCATCGACACCGTCGCCGGAATTCGGCACGTCGCAACCACCTATCGACGACAGACGTTTTTATTCATACAGGAGTTTGCCTGGGGACGAGGCGCTGTACTGGTCGGCGGGGGTACCGCGATCGTGCTTGTGATTCTCGGAATGGCTGTCGGGGCGTCCATCGGCATCCAGGGCTACGCCTCGCTAGACCTGGTCGGGATGGGGTCTCTTACGGGATTCATTTCGTCATACGCCAACACTCGAGAGTTGGCACCGATGATCGCCGCGATCGGCTTCGCAGCCCAGGCCGGCTGTCGCCTCACTGCGGAAATAGGTTCGATGCGTATCGCTGAAGAGATCGATGCGCTCGAGTCGATGGCGGTGCGGCCGATTCCGTACATCGTCAGCACGCGTGTAGTCGCGGCGATCACTACCATCATCCCCCTCTACATCGTAACGCTGATACTCAGTTTCGGCGCGGCCAAGCTGGTCGTCATCCTTCTACACGGCCAGTCAGGTGGCACCTACGATTTCTATTTCAATGCGTTCCTCAAACCGCAGGATCTGGTGTTCTCGGTCATCAAGGTCCTCATTTTCGTAGTATCGGTCGTCATCATCCACAGCTACCAGGGTTACTACGCCAGCGGCGGAGCAGAAGGCGTCGGCCGCGCGTCTGGTCGAGCGATCCGCAGCAGTCTCATCATCATCGTCGTGGAGGACATGATCTTGACCCTGTTGATGTGGGGTTTCGATTCGGGCGTCCAGATTTCGGGCTAGGAGTTTCAAGTGGCTGTATTTCAAGATCCATCAGGACGCGCGCCCTCACTGGCGAACTTGACCCTGCGCGGGATCGGGGTTCTCGTCGTAGTGACGGTTGCCGGCTATCTTCTGGTGGGAAACGCGACCGGAAAATATGAAGACAACACGACAGTGACGATCACCACCGACGCGATTGGTGACGGGCTGAAGGGCGGATCGGAGGTGAAGTATCGGGGCTTCACGGTGGGCAAGGTGTCCTCGGTGTCGGGGCGCGACCAAAGTGTAAATGTGAAAATCGAGCTCACCGGAGCTAACGACGACATCCGGTTGCGTCAGGGCCTGGCCGTGAATTACACGTCCGCCAGCGCGCTGGGGCCAACGGCACTGGAGATTGTTGACCCCGGACGGGGAGAGTTAATCGGTGATGGCGGCAGTGTCTATGTCAACAAGCAGCAGTCCGAACAAACGTCGGTATCGACCCTGATTCGAAAACTCTCGAAGCTGGTCGATGCTCTCGATCAGCCGGCGTTCAATTCTGTGGTGAAGTTTGTCGTCGATGATTCCCAAACGTTTGCCGACGCCGGCAAGCTCATGTTCCAGATCGCGCAGCTCACTCGGGACGTTCAACAGCGTCCAGTGGGCCAGGATTTGGCGATCGCAGCAGACCTGTCCCAGGGTGTAGCCGATTTCATGACGCCGTTCGTTCCGGGCATCCTCATAAACGTCGACGTCGCTGACTTCTTCGCCACCGACGAGGCCATCAAACAGGCCACAGGCAACCTCAACAGCTACAACGAGTTTCTGTTCGGGGGACTAGGACTGTTGAGCGAAAACTACCCGGCGTTGAGTTCACTACTGGACGTCGGCCTCGATCTGGCGAGGCCGGTCGCCAGATCGGCATCGGGACTCGCGCAGACCATTTACACCATCCCGCAGATCCTGGACAGCATCGACAACGCCACGCCGCAAGTCGGCGAGCGAGTACAACTTCAGGTCGCCCTGGTAGTGCAGACGTCACCTGCGCTGCAGAGCGCGCTTGCAGCAGGAGGACCAAGAAGATGAAGCTCAAGTCGTTAACTCCCACCATCGTCAAGATCGTCGCGTTCGCCGCAGTCATCGGCGTTCTCACCTACGTGATCATCGCCATCCTCGAACCCAGCTCGGACGGACCGAGTTCTGAACGATCTGCGGTCTTCTCCGATGCATCCGGGCTCAAGCCTCGCGACGGTGTGCGGTTGGCGGGAGTCAAGGTCGGATATGTGACGGCGATCGACCTGAAAGGGCCCACCGCGGTCGTTCATTTCCAACTGAACAACGACGTCGCGATCACGTCGAGCACTACCGCCGCCGTGAGGTATCAGAATCTTCTCGGACAGCGATATGTCGAATTGATCGGTGCGGCACAGGGAAAGACACAGGGGGCGGCGCTTACACAGGTGGCGCTCGACAAGACCGTTCCCTCATTTGATGTGTCCACCTTGTTCAACGGGTTCAAGCCGGTGTTCGACACGCTTAACGCCGACGAGATCAATGAACTGCAGTCCAACTTGTTGCGCGTTGCTCAAGGTGATGGGAGGGGTATATCGCCTGTTCTGGAGCAGGTCGCCAACATCACCGCCTACGGGGACCAGCGGTCTGAGATCATCACGAATATTGTGACGAGCCTCGGCCAGGTCTCCGACCAACTCGAAGGCCGCTCGGCGCAGCTGGTCGAACTCGTCGACAAGCTGGGATCGATCGTCGACGAGTTCAGCCGCGTGAGTGACCGGTTGCGGGAGTCGCTAGGCGAGATCAACCGGTCCATGGAGAAAACTGTCATCGCCGGGGAGCAACTTGAGTCAACGTACGACCAGAGTTTCGCGACGATCTATCAGCGTCTGGCGCGAGAACCCGGGGAGTTGGAGGGGCTACTGAATGGCGCGGTACTGCTCAAGCCCCTTATGGACTCGCTGAACGCTTCGACGAATTCCACGCCGACTGAGGCACGATGTTCGAAAGGCCTTCTGCCCCTGCCGGATACAGCTACGATTGCGCTTATGGGGCAACGATTGGTGGTGTGTAAGTGAGGTTGTTCAGTCGAAATCGACCGCATCACCAGTCCGAACGCAGACGCGACCTCATCGTCGCCGCTGTGGTGGTGGTGACCGTGGTGGTCGGTCTGGTAATCGCCGGGACCGTGTATATCGCACCGCCCGGCCAAAAGGTGTACTCGGCGCAACTGGTCAACACCGGAGGGCTGGAGTCGGGTGATCAGGTGCGTATAGCGGGGATAAGACAGGGAACGGTGTCGTCGGTGGACCTCGCGGGAACGTTTATCACAGTCGAATTTCGACTCGACGACTCAGTGCCAGTCCGTTCGGATGCCACCGCAGCGGTTCGCCTGATCACGCCGATCGGCGGGCGAGTTCTGGATCTGGACCCAGGGTCAGGACCGACCTCGCTGTCGGGGGCGATCCCCCTTGTTCAGACATCGAGTACTTACGACATTTCGGACACGCTCGAGACGACGACGCCGGTGTTCCGCGATGTAAAGGGCGTCGATCTCCGTCAGACTGCGTCGCTGCTGCAGAATGCGTTCTCCGACGGCAACACAAACATTCCCGACGCACTGAGGAACACCAGCAGTTTGATGGAACTCTTAGAGCGACAGTACGGTCAGCTCGACAAAGCGGTCGCTCTATCCGATGAATACGTCAACGCTTTCGCCGATCAAAAGCAGATGCTGGTCGACTTTCTCCGTCAACTCAGCTTCGTTGCCAGTACGCTGGGACCTGATATCGAGAACGTCCGCGGCGGGTTCGACCTTCTCAGTCGTCTGTTCAAACTTCTCACGAGGCCGCTCGTGGCTTACAGCGATGGAATCGAACCGTCTGTCCAACAATACAAGACGCTCCTCGACAAGGTGTCGTCAGAGCTGCCAGGCTACTCCGATGCCCTGGCCCAGGTTGATCAGATCACTCAGCGCCTCGGCGTCCTCCTCCAGGCGCCGGTCGGTGCGTCGACTACCACAGAACCAGAGGTTCGTGTGTGCATTCCGAGTGGTGACGACAAATGTTGACTACATGGATCCGAAGACTGTTGCTCCTGATCGCCGTGGTGGTTGTGGTGGTCGCTAGTGTGGAAATAGGGGGGAGGGTGTCCGACGACACGCGCTCCCTGTGTGCCGAGTTCACCGACGCATCGGGCCTCTTCGAAGGCAACACAGTAGCCATGCTCGGCAAGAAGATAGGCAGCGTCGTCGGGGTGCAACAGAATAGTGATCAGTCCGGTGTAAGGATCGAAATGCGGATCGACAAGAGCGTGCCGCTGCCCGCCGACGTCGGCGCGACTATGGTGTCGACATCCATCGTGACCGAACGTCAAATCGAGTTCACCAAGCCGTACTCCGGTGGAGCCCGATACGAGACGAATCAGTGCATTCCGTTGAGTAAGACGAGAACCCCGCTGGGAATCAGTCAGACGCTCGACTCGATCAGCAACTTGTCCGAGGACCTGGTCAAGGACAACGGCAGGAACACCGACGCGATCTTGCAGTCCCTCGAGCTCGTCTCCCGCAATCTGGAAGGAACGCAGGGCGACGTGGCCGGGATCATCAAGGACTCAGCCACGCTCATCAACGACCCGGCCAAGCGGGATGGACAGATTCGCAGGATCGTCGGGAACCTCGCAACACTGACGGGGGTGGCAACCGAGAACGACAAAGAGCTGACCGCCCTCTTCGACAACTTCGTCGGTGCCATCGAGGTCATCATCGCGTACGGCCAGACCTTCGGCGCGGCAGTCGAGTACGCGGGGACGTTCGTACCGATCCTCTCGCGGCTCGCAACAGATTTCGGTCCCCCGATATTCGCGATCGGTGATGCTGCCGTTCCGCTCATCGCCGACATGGGAGAGCAGCCGGACATGATGGCAGCAGTAGCAGCCCGCACGGCAGACCTCATCGTGAAACACCCCGATGCCAAGTCAATTGTGCAGGCGTTCGCAGTGTCGCTGCCTTTGCGAAGCCTCGTCAGTAGCTGCGCCGCGCCGGTGGCAAACGGCGTCTGCAGGTCCAGCGATGCATCAAGGACGATCGCCGGGATGATGGGTGGAGGGGCCTGATGATCTCGGTCAACCGGGCACGCCTCGGACCCACGATAGTCGCACTGATGGCAACGATAGTTTTCGTAACATCGTGTGGGATCAACGCCGACAATCCGCCGACGATAGCGACCTCCGACGCGGACGGCTACGACATCCAGATGGAGTTCACCAGCGCACTCAACCTGCCAGCCCTCGCAAAAGTTCTCTCGGGGGGAATCAGCGTCGGGTTCGTCGAAGATGTCACGTACGAGAACGGGCATGCGGTCGTGAAAGCTCGCATCGACAACACGACTCAGCTGCCGGGCGAATCGCGAGCCGAGCTACGTCAGGACACTCTCCTTGGTGAGATCTACGTTGCCATCCTTCCCCCAGCCGAGCCGTCGACGGGTGCCTTGCTGCGGTCGGGTTCGGTGATCCCGCTGGCACGGACCGAGCCGGCAGCAAATGTCGAGGACGTCATGCGCGGAATGGCGAATGTCCTCGGCGGCGGTGAGCTCGACAAGATCCACACCGCCATCTCGACATTGAACACCACGTTCCCCAAGGACCCGCAGCAATTCGACGCCCTGTATCAGACAACGCTGGAGACCGTCTCGGAGGTCTCCTCGAATACCGACAAACTCGACGTAGTGTTGAGGTCGGCTGATCAGACTCTGAAAGTGATCTTGGACGATCCGTCGGGAATCGACCGGATGCTGACCAAGGGCGGACGCAACTTTTCTGGCCTCGGCGACTCCCTGATCGAGGTCGCGTTACTCATCGCCAACTCGCGTGATTTCGCTGTGTCCGCGGGCAGGATCGTGGATCCGGAGTACTTACGGATCAAGGAGTCAGTGGCCGGGATCGCCCCGGTGATCGATTCGATCGCCAACTCCGACATCTACTCGAAGTCCGTCACGGAGCAGGCAACGAGCGTCATCCGCGACAAACTCATTCCATTCGTGCGGTCGCCCGACATCAACCTCTCGGACATCTCCATCGATGGTCGGGACCTAGCGCGGCGTGACGCCGAATCCTTCATAACCGTGTTGAGATCAATCGGAATGATGCCGTGAACCGCAGCAGCACGCTCATATCGATACTGGCTCTCGCCGTCGTGTTCGTCGTAGGGCTCGGCTACCTCGTCGTCGGCGTGGCACACATCAACCCCACCCGCTCCGAGTACTCGTTAACCGCCATCATCGACAGCTCAGGCGGTCTGCTGGACACATCGCCGGTGATGGTGCGGGGGGTACCCGTCGGAAAGGTGTCCTCGATCAACGTCGCGGATTCGGCAATTAAGGTCGAGATGACGATCGATTCCGACCACAAGATCCCCCAGGACAGCGAGATGTCTATCCAGAATCTGTCGCTCGCGGGGGAACAGTACATCAACTTCGTGCCCGCGGGCACGGCAACCGGTGGGTACTTCGATAACGGAGACGTGGTGCCCGCGGACGCGGTGCACGTGTCGCAATCGGTTCCCCAGGTGTTGCCAAAGTTGGCTGCAGTGGCAGATGGGCTCGACCCGGAATCGATCGAGTCCATCAACAAGACCGTCGCCGAGGCCGTCGCCGGACGGCAGGACGACCTCGACACGATCGGCGACATGATGCACCGTGTAGTCGATTTCGTCGGCAAAGATGGGTCCGTCCGGGTGACCGCGGACAACGCCGAGTTCCTGCTCGGCCTCTTGTCCAATGCCGGGGACGTCCTCACTACGGCATCTGTACGCACCCCTGACGCCGTGAACGGGTTTGCGCGGCTTCAACGGGCGTTCATCAGGTTCACAACCACCTCGTACGACAAGTGGCCTCCCGTGTTGAAGCTTGTGGAAAAGCTCAACGGCTATATTCAGATCCTGCAGCCGGATCTGCTGACGATCACCCGGGCGGTGAAACCGGCGACCGAGAAAGTCGCCGACACATACGTCGACTTCGGGTCGATCGGCGACCTCCTCGGCCGAACTTTCCCGGCGTCGCGACCAGGTCGCGCCGAGGTCCCCGTCACCGTGTCGCCGCCACTACGGTGACGCCCCGTCCGCAAGCGACTGTCACCGTAAGTACACAGAAGGTCCCACATGACAAATGACGACCGAACGAAACCGCACCCCGAGCCCACTGAGGTCGAGGACAGCGCGGCAGCAGCGACGCCGGATGGCGATCTACTGATGGACGAAAACGCCCCAGCCGCGTCCGCCGTAGCCACGGCTGGGGCTGGAGACAGCGACGTCGAACCCCCCTCGCCAGGTGGGCACCGCTGGTCAGCATCGCCGCGATCACGTGCCGTGGTGGTTTCGGCCGTGATCGTGGTGCTCGCTGTGCTGGCCGGCGTGTTCGCCTACCTCTACCTCGAGGCCGACGAAGCGAAGTCGGTATTGGAAAACGACGCCGCGCAACGGGCCGCCGCGGCGAAGGCCGCCTCGGATTACACGACCAGATCCCTGACCTACAGCTACCAGAACACCGACGCCTTTTTCGCGGCAGTCAAAGAGGACGCGGGTGAGGCTCTAGTCAAGCGGTATGACGAGGTTCGGCCGACGCTGACCCAGATTATCCAGCAGGCCCAGGTGCAGGCGTCGGGACGCGTTCTGGCCACCAGCGTCACCAGCGTCACCGGTGACACCGGTGACACCGACGAAGAATACACGGTGATGGTCTTCGCGAGCCAGAAGACGCAGAACGTGCAGAATCCACAACCGAGTGAACTGCCGACATTGTTGAAGGTGGTCGTGACGAAAACCGCCCAGGGCTGGCAAATTCAGGACTATGGCCCAGCTGAATGAGGCGGCGGCTCCGCAGAAGGAGTTCCACGAAGAGCAAGATGCAGGACGGTACTCATTCTTCGACGCGGTCGCAGATGTCGGAGATGTCGGCGGGGTCGACGCCGGTGAGGAGTTGGGTGATCTCTTCGGGTTGCGGGTGCCACTCGATCGGGTCAGTTTGCGAGTGGTCGAACACCGACATAATCGGGAATGTCGGGATTTTGCAGGCCTCCTCGCCGTGCCGACGGTCAAAGACACAGCGATGGTCACCACGGCGCTGAAGATGGCGTTGTGGCGACGAGATCACGGTGGACGCCGCGTCGGCTCAGGGCTCATCCATCACAGCGGTGCCGGCAGTCAGGGCGGATTCAACCTGTCGTCGCAACACAGTGCCGTGAAGCCGAGCGTATCTGCTCTGCAAGCACTTCCGCTGGGGTTCGCCACCCATGTGTTTTGCGCGGGCGGTTGTTGAGTGCATCCGTCACGGCCTGAACGTCACTTCGACGGTATCGAGCGAGATCGGTTCCCTTCGGAAAGTATTGTCGCAGCAATGCATTGGTGTTTTCGTTCGGTCCTCGCGGCCAGGGGCTGTACGGGTCGCAGAAGTACACACGGATCCCGGTTTCTGCGGTCAACTCCGCATGACGTGCAAGCTCCGCCGCGGTCCCAGGTCACCGATCTGCGCAGGTGCTCCGGCAGCGGTGTCATCGCAGCCTGGAGTGCATCGCGGACCGACTCCGATCCGTAACCGGACAACGCCGGCCCGTTCTTCACCGGGGGCGCATCCCCGTACCCATCCTTACGTGGCAGATGCAGCAACGTGGTGAATCTGCTGGTGCGTTCGACAAGCGTACCCACTGCGGACCTGCCCAGCCCGATGATCAGACCTCACCGTTTTCGTCGCGGATCACGCCCGAGAGCACTTCCTGCACGTACTCTCGAAGAGGTTCGTGTTCAACGAGTTTGGCTACCTTGGGTCGCCTTGCCGCAAGATCGGCTTTCCATTGCGCCACTGATGTGCGGTACTCGAGCTTGCCGTCGCGGGTGGCAGCGTTGCGAGGGGATTGCGGCATCGATCCGCTGTGTCGGGATGCGTACGACAATGCGTTGGCCGAGAGCACAATTGGGTTGTTCAAGACCGAGGCAGTATCGAAGAGAAGCCCGTTCCTGAACGGCCCGCTCAAGACCATCGACGATGTCGAGTTCGCCACGATGGGATGGGTCGACTGGTTCAACCAACGCCGCCTCCCACAGCACCCTCGACTACCTCACACCAGACGAATTCGAGAAGGCCTACCGCAGTCAAGAATCGGCTGTCTGGTGGCGTTGCTTCACCCGCCTGGGCGCTATCGGACTGGATGCTGGGGAACGCCCAGGGCGCAAAGCGGGTCGGTCAACCCTGATGTTCACTCTCTGCTATCGACTCAACTTCCTCGAGCGTGGTGGGGATGTGGTACGGCGGTCTGCTCGTGCCCGAGATGCGATAGCGGTCCCAGAAATCAGGGTCGCCCACGACGCACTCGGCGCGTCCCTCTGGTGTCGCAAAGACGGCAACCGTGCGCCTTCCCGAGAGGGCGGCGTGGAGCGCATCATTCTTGTCGATCCTGCCGTACCAGGTGTATAAGCCGTTGAGGGGCTGGAAATAGCCTTTGATCTTCACCCCGACAGCAATCTCCTTGCCACGGCACACCAAGGTGCCCTCGCCGGAGTAGTCGAGATCGTGGTCGTCAGACACGCAAGGCTCACTTTCTTCACATCGAACATTGACAAAAGAACGCATTGGCGCAGACACTATCAGTATCTGGTACCCGGAGTACGGGTATGAAGTCGAGACTCAGCTCGGCCCGGAACGCAACGGAGGTCACATGACCGTTCAAAATGTGGAGACCAAGCCCGACGTCTCAACGGAAGGCGCTGCGCGTGTCAGCGCCCGCAAGCCCGTCGACATGCAGAGATCTGCCGGCCGACTGCTGCGGGCGGCGGCCGAAAAATTCTATGACGCGGAGATCGACATCGATTGGGACTCACCCTGGGAGGAAGGAAAGTACTACCTGCCAGAGCATCGGGTCTCGCTCTACGGCACCAAGCTGTGGGAGAGAATGAGCGATGAGCAAAAGGCGGAACTCGGGCGCCACGAAATCGTCAGCATCCTCAGCTTCGGTATCTACGCGGAGAATCTGCTCAGCTCGGCGCTGCTCCGAACATCCGCCAAAGGCGCCCTGACAGATCAAAGGTCCCTCTACGCCCTTAACGAGATCGGCGACGAGGCACGTCACTCGACGATGTTCGCCCGACTGATCAACAAGACGGGCCTGGCACCGTACAAGTTGCCGAAGGGGTTCTTGAGCATCGCGAAGATCTTGCACTTTGTGCCTCTCGGCCCGTCCGTGTCCGGCGCGACTCTGCTCATCGAGGAGATCCTCGACCGCGCTCAGCGCGAGGCGATGAATGACCCGAAAATGCAGCCGCAGCTGCGCCAGCTCATGAAGATCCACGTTCTCGAAGAGGCCCGTCACATCACGTTCGCGCGGCTGGAAATGGTGGAAGGGATGCAGCGTCGCGGACGCATCTCGCGCGCCTGGCATAGAGGCACGTTGGCGGCCATTGCGAACTTTGCATACCCGTTGCTCATCAATCCGAAGGTATATCCCGATGTCGGAATCAGCCGTCTGCGCGGCCTGTGGGCGCAGCAGACGAGCCCGAACTATCGCGTCAACTTGCAGTTCATGTCCGAGCCGATGATCCGATTCTTCCACGAGGCCGGAATGATGGAGGGGAAGTTCACGATGGCGATGTGGCGCGCAACGCGCAGCCTGCCCGACGATCTGCGCTAACACGCCCGGCCCGGTCCGCGCGTCCCACAGCCCATTCCTCGACCCCACGACCGGATTCCTCGGTTCGTGGGCTTGGGCGGATGACATTCCCACACCTGCCACGCGTCACGGCGCGCCGTGCGGGTCCGTTTTCTGCATTCGATCAGGAGTTTTTCACAATGCCGTCCTCCAACGCCAAGTCCGCCGCCACGGCGACAGACCCGGGAATAACCGAGCCCATCACTACCAAAGTTCTCATCATCGGCAGCGGCTTCTCTGGCCTCGGTATGGCCGTCCAGCTCCGACGACGCGGGTACAGTGATTTCATCGTTCTAGAAAAGGCCGACTCCGTCGGTGGGACGTGGCGCGACAACACCTATCCGGGATGCGCGTGCGACGTACCGTCACTGATGTACTCCTACTCGTTCGAGAGTCGCGGTAGCTGGTCGAAGGTGTGGTCCTCGCAGCCCGAAATCGAGCAGTACCTGAAAGATATCTCCAACAAGCGTGGTGTCACTCAGAAGATCCACTTCGGGCAGAAGTTGGTCTCCGGATACTGGAGCGAGTCCGAATCTCGGTGGCACCTGCGTACCGAGTCGGGCCGGGAGTACGTCGCGCAGTACATCGTGTCCGGTGTCGGCGCTCTGCACATCCCGAATTTTCCGAATATCCCCGGAATCGACGAGTTCGCCGGTCAGGCGTTCCATTCGGCACAGTGGGACCACACGGTGGATCTCCAGGGCAAGCGGGTGGCCGTCATTGGCACCGGTGCCAGCGCGATTCAGTTCGTGCCGTTCGTGCAGAAGGACGCCGGCACACTCACGGTCTTCCAGCGAACCCCGGCTTGGGTACTTCCACGCAAGAACTTCGCGGTGCCGCCGGTACTTCGGACGCTGCTCAGCAAGATCCCTATTACTCGCCGCCTCGCTCGGTGGTCGGTCTACTGGGGCGCAGAGAGCCTGGCCTTCGGGCTTAACGGCCACTCCAACCTTATGCGACCGATCGAAAAGGTGGCGAAATGGAACATCGAGCGTTCTATCACCGACCCCGAGCTCCGCCGGAAGCTGATGCCGTCCTACCGCATCGGATGCAAGCGCATCCTGGGATCGAACGACTACTACCCTGCGCTCGCCGCCCCCAACACGACAGTGATCAGCGATCGGATCGAAAAGATCACTGCCGATTCGATCGTCACCCCTGACGGCGTGTCACACCCTGTGGATGTGATCATTTACGCCACAGGGTTCCATGTCACGGACGGGTTCGATCAACTCGCGCTCAAGGGCGCTCGGGGCGAGGACTTGCCGTCGCACTGGCACCGGACGGGCATCAATACCCACCTCGGCATCACCACCGAGGGCTTCCCGAACCTGTTCTTCCTGCTCGGACCTAACACGGGTCTTGGGCACAACTCTGTCGTGTTCATGATCGAGCAGCAGATCAAGTACATCATGAAGGCCATCGACGCCGTCGACAGTCGAGGTGCGGAGCGTGTTGATGTGCGGGCCGAGGTTCAAGAACACTTCAACAAGAGCATCCAACACAAGCTCGCCAAGGGCGTGTGGACCAACGGCGGATGTACGAGTTGGTATCTGGACTCGCAAGGTGTCAACCGTACGGTATGGCCCGGGTTCACCTGGCAGTACTGGCGAGCGACGAAAGACTTCGATCCCGCCGAGTACGAGATCGCCTGACAATCCAACCGTAGGTCATCGAGAAGTGAGTATCCGACAGTGAGTAGT
This sequence comes from Rhodococcus sp. FG69, assembly GCF_057808915.1. Taxonomy (NCBI): domain Bacteria; kingdom Bacillati; phylum Actinomycetota; class Actinomycetes; order Mycobacteriales; family Nocardiaceae; genus Rhodococcus; species Rhodococcus sp. FG69. Next base: position 14,507 of record NZ_JBMDIX010000058.1, read on the forward strand.
TCGACAGCAGGCAATTACGCGACCCAGGTCGCAGTCGTCACGGGAGCCGCCTCAGGGATCGGTCGGTCCCTTGCCCTCCAACTGGCCGAACGCGGGGCCAGCCTTGCCTTGTCCGACGTCGACGAAGTGCATCTCGAGGAGACGGCGGACATGTGCCGTACCGCGCATCGTGCGACCGTGGAGACCGCGGTGTTGGACGTGGCAGATCGTGCTGCGTTCCAGGTTTACGCAGAGAGCGTGCAGTCGTCTTTCGGGCGCGTCAACATGGTGTTCAACAATGCCGGCGTCGCCCTCGGCGCCGACGTTGTCGACATGTCCTGGGAGGATTTCGACTGGCTGATGGGCATCAACTTCGGTGGTGTCGTCAACGGGACCAAGGCGTTCCTGCCTTATCTGATCGCCTCTGGTGATGGTCATCTGGTAAACACCTCCAGCGTCTTCGGTCTGGTCGGGATCCCCAGTCAAAGCGCTTACAACGCCGCGAAGTTCGGTGTGCGTGGCTTCACCGAAGCGCTTCGGCAAGAGATGAAAATCAGTCGGCATCCGGTCACGGTGACATGCGTTCACCCCGGCGGCGTCAAGACTAATATCGTCAACAACGCTCGTGGTGTATCCGATATGGGGGCAGATACCGCCACCATTGCCTCGATGTTCAACAACATCGCCAGGACCACTCCGGAGAAAGCTGCGTGCGCCATCCTCAAGGGAATGGACAAGAAGAAGCCCCGAGTGCTGATCGGCGCAGACGCACGTGGCTTCGACTTTGTCGCACGCGTTGTCGGTCCGCGCTACCAGGACATCTCTGCGCCTGTCACACGCGCGGGCTACGCCTTGGCTCGTAAGCGGGGGATCATCAAATGACCCTCGAACAGGAGAATCGGCCGGGCACCACCGCGCGATCGCGAACGCTGACCGTGTCGGAGGTCGTGCAGGAGACCAAGGACTCCGTGAGCATCGCCTTCGAAGTGCCTGACGAGATCGTCGACGATTTCAAGCATCTACCCGGGCAGTTCATTACGTTGAAGATCCCGTCCGACCAGACGGGCCACGTCGCACGATGCTACTCGCTGAGCAGTTCGCCTCATGTCGATGACTTCCGCCTCGAGATCGGGGTGAAGCGCACCGCTGGGGGGTATGCGTCGAACTGGTTGTGTGACAACGTTTCCATCGGCATGGAGGTGACCGTCCTCACGCCATCGGGAAAGTTTACCGCTAAGAGCCTCGACGTCGACTTGCTCTTCTTCGCTGGCGGAAGCGGCATCACTCCGGTTCTGTCGCTGGTGAAGTCGGCTCTGGTGTCGGGCAGTGGGGAAGTTGTCCTGTTCTACGCAAACCGTGACTCCGATTCGATCATGTACGAGTGCCAGCTTGAGCAGATTAGATCTGAATTCGCCGAGCGGTTCACTTTGGTTGACTGGCTTGAGTCGGAGAACGGGATTCCCACATCAGAGGCTGTAGAAAAGATTATTCGTGAACACAAGGGATCGGCAATTTTCACCTGCGGGCCTTCCCCTTTCATGGATCTTGTGGAAAGCTCTGCCGCCGCATGCGGAGTGGATCATTCGGATGTACATCGAGAGGTATTCCAGTCGCTGACGGGTGACCCGTTCGACACCGCAACACTGCGTCGACTCAGTGACGACGAGGGTGTAGCTACGGCCACGGTTTATCTGAACGGAGAGTGCATCACCACGGAGTGGCCACGTAACACGCCTCTGCTCGATGTGCTGCTCTCGCGAGGGCACAATGCCCCGTACTCGTGCCGAGAGGGCGCATGCAGCGCGTGTGTGTGCAAGCTCATCGATGGCGATGTCGAGATGGTGCAGAACAACATCCTCGTAGACGACGACATTGAGGACGGCGAGCGACTCGCGTGCCAGGCACTTCCGCTCACCGACGCTGTGACGGTGAGTTTCGATGACCTCTGACTCCTCGAAAGCTGGCCTATTGTCGCGGCGGTCGCGGGAGGTTCTCTCCAGTGACGGCACGAGGCTGTTTGTCGAGGAGTACGGGCTCGGTGATGATGCGCCGCTGCTGGTGTTCAGCCACGGGTGGGCTTGCCAAGGTCGGTTCTGGAGACCTCAGATCGAGCACTTCGCCACCACACACCGTGTGGTGGTGTATGACCAACGAGGGCATGGCTGGAGCGACCGGGGTCGCGCGCCCTTCTCTTCGTCGGTGCTTGGCGACGATCTCGAGGCTGTCTTGCGCGCTGTCGTCACGTCTAATCGTAAGGCATTGGTGACCGGTCACAGTATGGGCGGGATGTCCATCATGGGTTGGGCTGCCGAGCACCCGGAGTCGGTGCCCGTCTTATCCCGTGGTGCCGTCTTGGCGAGTACCGGCCCCTCGCAGTTGGTGAGTAGATCGACGCTAATTGGGTCGCCACGTCGATTCCGCGCCTCACTGGAGCGGGCATTCGCAGCCGGGCTCGCCACCGCGGGACCGGAGATGCTTGACACTCGCTTCAACCGACGGTTGGTGAAATACGGGACGATGGGTCCACACGCGCCAGCAGACGTTGTGGCTGAGTGTTCCGACATAGTACTGCGGTGCCCCCCTGAGGTTCGGGGAATGTGGGGCAGGGTCCTGGCCACCATCGATGTAAGCAAAGGAATCGACTCACTTACGGTTCCGACGACCGTGATCGTGGGCTCGGCCGACAAGTTGACACCCGCGGTTCATTCCATTGATCTCGCCGACCGACTGCAGCAGCGCCGCCGGTTGCATGAGTTCGTGGCGTTGCCACAGATCGGTCACATGATCAACATGGAGGCGCCAAACTATTTCAACGAAGCAGCGGCCCGATTGGACGCAGTCACGGTAGGCGATGGCTTTTGAACCGTCGACCGGACACACATGAGCTCGTGAGACGGCCACGATCGTCGACAGGCCGCGCGTGTCCGAGTTGGGAGGGGTCCATCGAGGCGTACAGCATCGATGGCATCGCCACGGTGATCTTTTTTGCGTCGATGGTGCGCAGCACCTCGGCGGATAAAACTTCGGCAGCACCATCATCGGGCCGTCTTTCGTCAGGGTCGGTACGAAGAACGCGGCCCCAGCATGCGACAGCGGGGTGCACAACGAGAATTTGGGGTACCCGGCCATTCTCACTCCGGAGAGTTGAATCTGCGTCATCGTGAACAATGCCGAAGCCTGCCGATGGCTCCCTTCGGCTTTCCGGTCGTGCCGCCGGTGTATGTGATCGACACGGTGCGATCCGGCGGACGATCGGCTGCTTGAGGGAGGGTGCCGAACCGCTGCGAGCGAACCGAGAGGTTTCAGCGAACGGCTCTCCAGCCCGACTCGCTTGAGAGGACCCTTCCGGGTATTGTTAACCCCACAATGTCATTCGTCCGCCGCGTTTCATTTACTCCATCTCAGGTGCAGCGTCGAGTGGCCGATGCCCGTAGCACCCGCTGGGATGAGCATAGAGTCGAGGTACGCGCGCAGCTGGTCGACGCGACCATACGGATCATCGAACGGTATGGTGCAGGCGTCAGCATGGACGACATCGCTGCGGAGGCCCGTGTATCTAAACCAAAGCTGTACCGCTACTTTGGCGACAAAGCGGGCTTGAACGCGGCGGTGGCGGCGAAACTCGGTGCGTTGATGTGGGATTCGGCGAAAGCCACTATTCTCGCCGACCAAGATTATCTTTCGGTTGACGACATGGTTCGCTCGTCCGTCCAGAGCTACGTCACGCTCGTCGGGCGGTATCCCACGGTCGTCAGATTCCTTATGGCGAATCACTTGTTTCAGTACTCCGGATCGGGAAATGGCGGAGTTGCTGACGAACTGAGGTCGGTGATGGAGGTCGTCGCCGATCGGTTCACTGAAAGTCTTCAGCGTGTTCACGCAGATACTTCGGTCATTCCCTTGGCCGTGGCGTCCATTCTGGGTTCTGGTCTATCTGCGACTCAGTGGTGGATCGACAACGGTCGTGAGCAAGGGGTGGACGATACGTTCTTCGCCGCACACCTATCAGAGACGACGTGGGGAATCATCGACGGCGCGGCCGCAACCGTAGGCGTGGCCTTCTCACGCAGTCTGCCATTCAGCCATCCCGGTTTCGCCTCCCGCCACAAAATGGACTGAATCACCCTAGATATCCCAGAAGTGTAACTTGTCAAGCTGCGTCGGGTTGTTGCGCGGTGCGGTGTGCCCAAGCGGTGTGTTCGTCGTATTCGGTGCAGTGGCGTACGCACCCGTGCAGGAGCCCGACAAGTCTGTTGGCGAGTGCGCGGAGCGCTTGGTGGTGGAGGTCTCCGGTAGCACGGTGTTGGTCGTAGAACGCGCGAGCGGCCGGACTCTGGCTGAGGGCGCAGAACGCCCACCGGTCGATGGCATCGTAGAGCCGCCGGTTGCGGATATGTCGAGCCAGTACGGCCCGCTTCTTGCCCGACGCAACTGTCAGGGGTGACGTACCGGCGTAATTCTTGCGAGACTTGGCGTTGGTGTAGCGGTCGACGTCGTCGCTGAATTCACCGAGCCCCGGGCGGCGAGGATGACACCGATTCCTGGCAGGGAGAGGTAGATGGCGGCGTTGTGTATCCGCGTCCGGGTGTGTTTCAAAATGGCGGGTCAGTTCGGCTTCGAGTCGCCGATCTGACGGTTCAACTCCGCGATCAGCGCCAAGAGTGCGCCGGCATCGCGCTCGACCTGCGCTGCGAACGCCTGCAACCACGAAAGGCGAACGCTACCGAGCCCGTTTCTGCGCCCGCTGCGCACTCCGCGACGACCTCCATGCAATCTTGATATTCGATAACGAGGACATCGCGCTGGACGTGGCGTGTCCCCGTTCACTGGGGACACGCCACCTGGACAAGAACTCAGTTACGGGCAGTCCGCAAACGCGGCCTCAGAATAGTCATCTCCAGGTCCGAAATCCTCGCGGCAGATCACTTCTCTCTTTATGCTATGTCGGCTTGGTCGATCCTTTAGTGCGGTTCACTTCTGACATAGTGCAGTTTATCTATCGAAACTAACAGCGGTGCAGG
>NZ_JBMDIX010000059.1:0-18590 GCF_057808915.1 Rhodococcus sp. FG69
ACCTGCCCGCACTGCCACCACAGATTCCCAACCTAACAAAGTACTACTAGGAGACACACTCACCAGACTCTTCACCGAGTCAGCGCCTCATGCGCGCCTACGCTTCCGGCCGACAAGCCCTGACCTGGTAGCTCGCGCAGAACACACGCTCGTAGGCACGGACTTGATGCTCGTGCCCCATGGTTTCGTGACAGACCTCCCGCACACGGATCTCTATCGCGACCGGTGGGTCATGATCGTTTCTTCGGACAACGAGAACGTCGCCGAAGAACTGACCATCGACAATTTGAAGACCTCGCCCTGGGTCGTGGTGTTCCACGGCCAATCGGCAGCCACCCCTGCCGACCGCCAACTGCGCATGCTCGGCATCGAGCCGAACGTACAGGTGATCACCGAGAACTTTCTCACCGTTCCCAATCTCATCGCCGGCAGCAATCGCATTGCGCTGCTTCAAGAAAAGCTGGTTCGACTCCTGCCCCTCAACTCCGGCCTACGTACGATGACGTGCCCGGTAGAAGTAGGGGAATTGGTCGAAGCCATGTGGTGGCACCCGGTCTACGACCGAGATCCAGAGCATATCTTCCTGCGAGACATCGTTGGGCGCGCAGCAGAATTGGCCACTGCAGAACCTCTGTGATCCGCGGGCCCTACTTGACTGCTATCGGGTTCACCGGCGCACCGACAGCTCCCGTCACCGGTATCGGAGCGGCGGTGAGGAAGAACTCGTACGTGCCATCCGTAGCGCAGTCCTCGGCCAGCCCATCGAGATCCCACATCTCGCCGAGGAACAAGCCGATGTTCGGAATCGCCACCTGATGCAGGGGCTGGAACGCGACGTCGAACTCATTCGGCCGCACCTCGAATCCCCAGGTATCGGTGGCAATAGCAGCGATCTCACTGTCGTGCAACCAATCTGCGGTGGTGAACGACAGTCCGGGCGCTGCTCCGCCGGCGTAATCTCCCCAGCCTTCACGACGAACACGACTGAGCTGCCCCGTACGTATCAGCACAAGATCACCTCGCCGCACCTCGGACGTGGGACCCTGCGCCTCAATGGTCGCCACCAGATGGTCAGTGGTTATGGCGAACCCGTCGGGTAGTTCCCCCCGCTCTCCGAATCGTCTGCCCACATCGAGTAGAACACCACGACCGACGATTCCGTTGGCTACGGTCTCGATTCCGGTCACTCTGTCACCGAGGCTGGTGACCACCGAACCTGCCGGGCGGCCGTTCCACGCCACACCGTGATCGAAGATGTGGCCCAAACCATCCCACTGTGTCGAACACTGCAAAGGCATCGATACGACGTCGTCGGCACCGCCCAGTCCGTGCGGGAAACCCTGAATTCCGGCCGCAGCGTCGGTACCGGTGTCGAGCATCGTATGTACCGGGTTCGTCCGCCGACGCCACCCCTTCTGCGGACCGTCCATGTCGAAACTTTGCGACAGTGAGAAAGAAACACCCTTGACGATCAGCGAACCCGCCGCCGATCGAAGATCATCGGTGAGGTAGTTCATCGTCCCTCGGACGTCGTCCTCGCCCCATCTTCCCCAGTTGCGATTCCTTGCCGCAGACTTTGCAATCTCGCCTTCCGGATCGGTGCGGTCGATAGTGTGTGGGGTGTAGGTGCCGGTCATACGGAAGCCTCTTTCAGAGCATCGGAAATGGATTTGACCCCGCCGTGCGATCCGGCACCACCGTCGACTGACACTTCGGCTCCGGAAACGAACGACGCGTCCGGACCGAGCAGAAACGCCACCACTGCGGCAACCTCGTCGGGATCACCGGTTCGACCCAGTGGCGTCTCGGCGATCGAGGCGGTTCGAAACGCGGCAGATGCCCCTTGCGTCATCGGCGTGTCGATGAACCCGGGGTGAACGATGTTGACGCGTATCCCGCGTGGACCCCATTCGAGCGCCGCAGACTTGGTGAGTCCGCGCAAGCCCCACTTGCTGGCGGTGTACGCCACTGGATAATGGCCGCTGGTCGCAGCAAGCGAGCCGACGTTGACAATCGACGCACCTCTGGCCATTCTCGGTGTCACCGCCTGCATTTTCCCAGCAGCGGACCGATGACGTTGACCGAGTGCAGGCGCGTCATGTCGTCAGCGCGGACGTTGTCGAGCCTGGCGCGCCAGGTAGTTCCTGCGCAGTTGACCAGACCGTCGATCGCGCCGACGATACTGTCGACGAGTTCGTCCCAGTCTGCCTTGGCGGTGACGTCGAATCCGGTCTCGAGGTCGACGCCGTACACAACGGCACCCCGACACCGCAGTACAACGACCACGGCCGCGCCGATTCCGCCTGCGGCACCGGTGACGACCACGGTTCGACCGTCGAGATCAGACATCTGCTTGATCGGCTCTGGTTCGCGGGTGATCGACGATTCGGGCCGTGGGAATCTCCGGGACGGCTCGCGATTCACCGACGGTGTTCTCCAGAACTCCGATGCCTACGACTGTCATGGTCACGACGTCGCCGGTCTGCAGCGGGGGCGGCGTCTGTTCTCCCCGCCGGCCCCACAACTCTGCAAGGCAGCCGCCGTTGCCGACGGTACCGCTGCCGAGAACATCGCCCGGGTGCACCCACGAATCGCGTGAGGCGTATGCCACGAGAGCGTCGAAGCTCCATCCCATGTTGGCGAGCGAATCATGGCCGATGAGTTGACCGTTCACTTCGACGGTGCACGAAATGTCCAGGAACCCATCCGCGTCTCGGCGGCTGTGCACTTCGTCGGCAGTCACGATCCACGGTCCCAGCGTGTTCGAGAAGTCCTTGCCCTTCGCCGGTCCGAGGCTGACCTGCATCTCACGACGTTGAATGTCTCGCGCCGACCAGTCGTTGAGGATCGTGTAGCCGAAGATGTGGTTGTGGGCGTCGGCCATCGTCACGTTGGAGCCGGACTCCCCCACCACTGCAGCTACTTCCAGCTCGAAGTCGAGCGCTCGGCAGGCTGCAGGCGGTGCAATCACCGCGCCGGGGCCGCTGACGGTGTACGGGTTGGTGAAGTAGAAACGAGGGGCCTCGTACCAGGCGTCCACTACCCCTTCCTGGCCGTCCACACTGCGGCGTACACCTTCGACGTGCTCCTCGAATGCGACGAAGTCCCGCATCGTTTTCGGTTGCAACGGTGCCAGCAGCCTCACTTCTCTCAATTCGATCGAAGGTGCGTCGAGCGCGTCGGTCCCGAGGTCGAGGGCACGAGCAAGTCCGGCGTTCAACAGCTCCTGCATCGTCTCCTTCACTGGATAAACTCGCTCGCCGTGCACAACACCAGTTGACGTCAAGCCGCCGCGTTCGTACGTCGCGAACTTCATACCGGCGGTGCCGTGAACAGGCCCTTGTCAGGGTCGTTGAACGATTTCTTGGCCACGAACTCATCCATCGCATTGGCGGTACCCCACTGATCGGACACCTCGGGTGCCGAGAAGTCGAGCAGGTGGGGATGCCAGGTGTCCTCGTCGAGAACCTCGAGCTCGGTGGTGTACTCCATGGTGTTTCCATTGGGGTCGAGGAAATAGGAGAACGTGTTGTTCCCCGCTTTGTGACGCCCAGGGCCCCAAATCTTCTCGACGCCGGCCCGCAGCATTCGGCCGGTGCCGCGCATGTACTCGTCGATACCGCGGAGCTCGAACGAAGCGTGGTGCAACGACACGTGCGGACCCCGCGCGATGGCCATACTGTGGTGCTGCGGATTGGTCCGGAGGAACCACATCATCTCGCCCATCCGTGGATGCATAAGCGTGTCCGACAACTTGAATCCGAACCACCTGTCGTAGAACGCCACTGTCGCTTCGGGATTCGGCGAATTCAAGACCACGTGAGAGAGCTTGACCGGGATCGATTCGCCCTCCTCGACCTTGCGGTGCTGACGAACAGCGACATCCGCGGACACCTCGATGGTGCGTCCGTCGACGTCGAAGAACCGAAATCCGTACCCTCCGCCCATTGTCTGCAGAGAGTCGGGTTCACCCACGAGCTGCACCCCACCCACAGCGAGGCGCTCGGCGAGAGCGTCGACACCCGCTGCGTCGGCCATTCCGTAGGAAACCAGATCGAGCCGCTTGTCGGCATCCTTGCGAATACGAACGACGTACTGCTCGGGCGATCCTTCAGCGGCAAGGTAGGTCACGTCGCCTTCCGTTCCGACATTCGTCAGCCCCCATTGATGAGTGTAGAAGTTGAGTTGCTGCTCATAGTCGGGCACAGCAAGATCGACGTGCCGAAGATGGGTGAAGGCATAGTTGTTCATGAGCTGACTCCTGACGATGCGGGCGACAGACCCAGCCGGAAAGCGTTGTCGCTCAAAATGGACTGTGTGACGAGCTCGGGCAGATTTGCGGCACGAACCTCCGCCACCGGATCCTCGTTGCCCATGTCGAACGGATAGTCCGACCCGAGTACGACCGACTCCGCTCCGACTGTGTCGATGAGAGCTCGAAGCGCATTCGGCCCGTGCACCAGCGAATCGAACGCGATGCGACAGAGATAGCTGCTCGGACGGGCGGAGCATCGACGGGCCTCAGGGCGGACCTCCCACGCGTGATCCGAGCGCCCGATGTAAGTCGGGAGATAGCCGCCACCGTGCGCCGCCAACAATTTCAGAGATGGGTACCGGTCGAGTACCCCTGCAAAGATGATGTGCGACAACGCCGCCGCGTTCTCGACCGGCTGCCCCACCGTATTGGACAGGTAGAAGCGATCGAGCCGCTCGTCGAGAGAACATCCGAACGGATGCACGAACACCACTGCACCCAGTTCTTCCGCGCGAGCCCAGAACGGTTCGAGCCGCTCGTCGGACAGCTCCACGCCCGGCGCGAACGACGAAATCTCGACACCGGCAAGTCCGCATGTCACGACAGCGTCGTCGAGAGCGGTCACCGCGTCCGCCGGATGCTGGAGTGGAATCAACCCGAGGCCGACGAGCCGCGACGGCTCTTCGGCGACCAAGGCGGCAATACCGCGGTTCGCGCTCGAAGTAACCACCTGTGCCAATTCTCGGTCGGCCCAGTAGTGATACTGCGACGGCGACGGCGACACCACCTGAACGTCGATCCCAGCCGCATCCAGGTCGCCCAGGCGTCGGTCCAGCTCTGTGAGCTGAGAAATGCGGGCACCGAACATCTTTCCCGACACGGCCGAAGATTCGGCACCGTTGCGTCGGGCATCGAGTGCCCGGTGTGCGTCCAGACCCGGCTGCCCGGCAACCGCGGCTTCCACCTCCGGCACGATGGCATGCGCGTGCACGTCCACTATCCGGCCGTTCATGGCGCCTCACTGACCAGTGCGGCGACCCGGCCCATCAGACCGGGCACGTCGGCATCCGGGTCGCGCTCGAGCATCCAGGTTCCGATCTGGACCGACGCTTCCACGACTGCGCGCGCCCGTGGCAGGCGTCGAGCTGCAAAAGCATCGAGCAGTGCATCGTCGATGCTGCCGGCACCGAGCACCATTTCCGACAGCACCCAGGCGTCTTCGAGGCCCTGGGCGCCCCCTTGAGCGACCGTGGGCGGGCAGCAGTGCACAGCGTCGCCGATCAGTACGACGCGTCCGCGGTGCCACGGGCCCTCGAGTACGTGAGTTTCGAACCACGTGTAGTTGATTGCGCTCGGATCGTCGAGGTGAGCTTTGATGTCGTCCCACGGTCCGTGATAGTTCTCGGCCAGGCCCACCATGACGGCGAGACGCTGCTCCGGGGACAGGCCCGCGCGATCCTGGGCGTCTTCGACGATGTAGGCATAGAGCGAATTCTTGCCTGTGGGACAGTATCCCGCGATATAGCCCGCGCCGCCGTAGTAGAGATCGGTTCGAGTAACGCTCTTTGGACGTGGTCCTATCAGTCGCCAGATCCCCATGCCTGTCGGACGAGGCGACAGATCGATCCCGATTGCCGCGCGGGTCCACGACCGCACGCCGTCCGCGCCGATCACCAAGTCGTATCGCCCGGAGGTGTCGTCGGAGAAAGTCACCGTCACGCCGGATTCGTCCTGGATCAGCGCGTCGGCCGCTACACCGAATCGCAGCTTGGCACCGGCGCGTTCGGCCGCCGAGTGCAGAATCGCTGCCAGAACCTGGCGCTCCATACCCATACCGGCGGGGAGGTCGGGACCACCCGTGCGAGCGTCGTTCATCTCCACGAGCAGGGTCCCGTCGGGATCCGGTGCACGTATGCCGAGTGTGTCGAAGCCGTAACCGTGCTCTCGGACCTCGTCCCACACTCCGAGAGACCGCAACACGCGAAGTGCGTTTCCTTGCAGAGTGATTCCAGATCCGACCGCATGTCCACGCGGAGTGTTCTCCACGAGGTCGACCGAAGCACCCCCCTTCGCCAACGCGATTGCCGACGCCGCACCGGCGATACCGCCGCCGATCACCAGTACCGATGTCATGACGCGTCCACGACCGCTGTCTGCTGATATCCGAGTCCAGTGATGGTGGAGGTCATCACATCGCCATCCCGCAGGAGCCGCCCCCAGTGCATCCCATTGCCCGCGGGGCTACCGGTCAGAATCAGGTCTCCCGGCAGCAGTTGCACGGTCTGCGATACCGCGGACACCAACGCTGCAACGTCGAACAACATGTCCTTCGTCGACTCGTCCTGCATAGCCTTGCCGTCGAGTTCCAGCGTCAACCGCATCTCGGATACATCGCCTGCCTCGTCCTTCGGCACGATCCAGGGTCCGATCGGCAAGAAGCCAGGCGCATTCTTTGCTCGAAGCCAATCTGTACCGATCTCTGGCATATCCCGACGAAAGACGAGTTCGCGTGTGGTCAGATCGTTGGCGATGGTGTACCCGGCGATGGCATCCAAGGCCTCGTCCTTCGAGAGCTGGTAGGCGCGCCGTCCGACGACTGCGACCAATTCGAGTTCCCAATCGTTCTTGTGGGTGCCCGCCGGCAGCGTGACGGTGTCGTAAGGACCTGTGACAGCAGACGGCAACCCCACGAAGAAGTACGGATCGCCCTCGGCTGCACGCTTGTCCATCATCTCGGCCGCATCTGCGCGGACTTGCTCTTCGGTGCGCCCATTCGATATGTCTGCGTGCTTGACCGCCAGATCGATGACATGAGTCCGATAGTTGGCACCGGCCTGCAGGATCTGACGCGGTTCGATCGGTGCTTCGACAACAGCATCTTCGAGCGCGGTCCACTCACCCACGCCGGATTCGGCAGCCGATCGCAGGACGGGGAGTAGGCGATCCCAATCCTCCAGCACCGCAACCGTACTGACGGGAACGGAGAGGCCAAGCGAGTCGGCCACCGAATCGAGGTCGAGAACATTGCCTGCCAGTAGGACTACAGCATGGGGTTCGTCGGCGAGCGTGGCAGTACCGAGTGCAAAGTGTGGGAGGGGCAAGGATGCGATATCCACAGGAGACTGTCTTTCGTTCGGTATGGATGTGATGACAACCACTGTCCCGCGAGATACACGCATCAGTCAAAGAAACTAATTGGATATGCAATATCACTGAAGCTGATGTCCATCTACGTAGCGAATCGCACCGCCCCAACGACCTGCCGGGCATCACGAGACGACGCAATGCCCGGCACGAACAAGACGGATCGGGGTAAGTTCCGATCGCTCGGTCAGCGCAGAATCTCCTCTGTTGCAGTCGCTTTGCGACTGGAACGCACCACACTCTCCGCCAGTACCGGTCGCCTGGTGCGCATCGCGAAGACAGCAAGTGCACCAGCGATCAGCGGGGCCGCAAACAGGTAGTACAGGGCACCAGGTGCCCAATCGGCGTCGAGGAGTCGGCCGGCGACGATCGGCGAGATGATCGCACCGATCCGGCCGATCCCGATGATCAGTCCTACAGCGGTGGCGCGCACCTCGGGCTCGTAGTACATCGGTCCGATAGTGAACATGCCTGCCATCACAGCGCTGGTCAGCAAACCGAGCACCGCAGCTGCGACGAAGGCCGAAGCCAGCGCGTCGACCGACAACGCGTACACGACGAACGCGATGCCGGCGAGGGCGAACAGTATGGTCAACGCCCGGCGTACCCCGAGCCGCATAGCGACCGGGCCGAAAATCAGCGCACCGACGATACCGCCCGCACTGAACAGGACACCTGCCTGCACACCATCCGATGCCGTGAATCCACTGTCGACCAACAGTTTCGGGGTCCACGAGTTGGCGAAATAGAATCCCGCCATGAGCACGAAGAAGGCGAATCCGAGCAGCGCCGTGGTCGCCAGACTCGGTCCTGTCAAGATTCCCCTCCATCGCGTCCTCGCGGTGTTGGGTACGTTCGACTTCTCCGGCATGACGTCCAGAACGGGCTGATGAAGCTTGATCAAGATTGCGTTCGTTCGGTCGAGAGCGTTCTTGGGGCGACGTGAGACAAGGTAATCGAGCGACTCCGGCAGAACGGCGAGCGCCAAAACCGCTACTGCCAGCGTGGCCGCCGAACCGAACACGAACACGGCGCGCCAATCATATTGCGACAGGAGAACACCAGCGATGATCCCGCCGATTGTTCCGCCGATGGGTTGTCCGGCGGTGTAGAAGCTGATTGCCGTCGAACGATGCTTCGCCGAAGCGTATTCGGCGACCATGACGTTCAGGCATGCCTGCAGGGTGCCGATCGCGAGTCCGGTGACCAGCCTGGCAACGAAGAGGAATGTGAAGCCGGTCGCGATTGCCGACAACGCCATTCCCGCCGACACGACGAATGCGCAGATGATGATGGTCCGGCGACGCCCGATGATGTCGGCAACTTGAGAGACCACCATCGACCCGATTGCCATACCGAACAGGGCCGCACTGAGGAGTAGACCGAGCTGCGCTCCGGTCAGTGACCATTCGTCGGAAATATGCGAGGCACTGAACGCGAGTGCCAGGACGTCGAAGCCGTCGAGCATGTTCAACAGCACGCAGACCGCGACCACCCCGAACTGAATGGGCTGCATCGGCGACGATTCGATTTTCTCTCTGATGTCCATCGATCAGATCACCTCGACTGATGAGCGCGGTGCCGTGCGCACGGCGCAGCACACCGCGGGGGGCAGAAAGTTAGCTGAGTCACAGTTGGTCATGGAGTGAAAACTAGGGAGCATCGGCTCTGATCGCCTACCAGATTCCGCTATACGCAACCCGTGCACCGTTCTGCGTCTACCTGCTCAACGAGACCAACCGAAGGTCTTGCTCGATCTGGGTACGCGCATCCAGCAGCAACGGGACGAGCGTCTTGTCCGCGACAGCGGCGAAACGCTCGGTTCGCATCGACAACGACAACGCACCGACCGCCTCCCCCATCCCGTTATGGATTGCGGCTCCTACCGCAGCGACGCCACTTTCGGTTTCCTCGAAGTTGACGGCGAATGTGCGGCGTCGAACCGACTCCAAATCTGCCAGCAGCTTCGCGAAATCGGCCTCGCTCAAAGCGTGGACTCCATCGGCCGTGCCCCCGAAGTACAGCGAGCGCAAGGCGTCGTCGGACAGTTCGGCAAGAAGGGCTTTGCCGCCAGATGCACGATGTGCGGGCATGACGAGCCCGTCCCGATCATTTGTTGCTTCGACAGACTGAGCACGCACGGTACCGAGGAAGCGAACGCTCTTGCCGACTCGGACCATCATGTTGGCCGACTCGCCGCTTCGTCGCGCAAGGACCTGTAGATGCGGTTGGCACAAAGCCCTGAAGTCCTTGGTCCATGCGAGCCTCGCGGGGCCGGCGTCGAGAGACGGTCCCGGCAGGTACGTGTGATCGTCGTCTTGAACCGCGTATCCGCGGTAGACGAGTGTCTGCAGCAATCGATGAGCGCTCGATCGGGAGACGGCCAGGTGAACGGCTGCGTCCATCACTCGGAGGCTGCCGTAGTCGCGAAGAAGTTGCAGCAGCCGGAGCCCGCGGTCGAGTGAACCGACAGCTCCGTTCGGACGCTCAGGCAGTGGCGGATTGCGCATAGCGGAATTGTATTCACTCTCTCGACTCCAGCGTCCTACGTTGCTCGACATGAGCAAATGTGATCTGGACAACGGTCGAGCGTTCGTCGTGGGCGGCGGAATCGGCGGTCTCGCCACCGCACTCGGCCTGACCAAGTCGGGCTGTAGCGTGACCGTCGTCGAGCAAGCCGAGGCGTTCGGCGAGATCGGTGCCGGCCTGCAGATCGGGCCGAACGCGACGCGCATCCTCGACTCCTGGGGGCTTCTGGAGAAGGTCCGGACGATCGGTGTCCTGCCGAACAACATCGTCATGCGTGACGCCATCTCAGGCGAGGAGATCGCCAGGCTTCCCCTGGGCGTGGACTTTCGCGAGCGATACGGCGCGCCCTACGTCGTCATCCATCGCACGGACCTGCACGCGATTCTCCTGGAAGCGTGTCGCGAGGCCGGTGTCCAGATGATGACGGGCGTCCGGATCGACCGCGTCGACGTCAGTGACGTCGGGACCACCGCGGTCGCGACCGACGGACGAGTGTTCTCCGCTGATGTCACCGTCGGTGCCGACGGTCTGAATTCGGTCCTGCGCCAGGCAATTGTCGGCGACGAACCTGTCCCCTCCGGATACGTTGCCTATCGCGGCACTGTGCCGATCGAGAACGTGTCGGAGCACGACAGGGAACTCGACGATGTGGTCGTCTGGGTCGGGCCGGGCTGGCACCTCGTCCAGTACCGCCTGCGTGCCGGGAAGGTCTTGAACCAGGTCGCCGTCTTCGAGTCCCCTGGATTCCTCAGGGGTGACACCGATTTCGGCGGAATCGACGAATTCCGGGCGGTATTCGCTGGATGCCACCCACACGTCCGCAGCGCACTAGAATCGGTAGGTACGGACAGGCACTGGCCGCTGTACGACCGCCGACCCGCGGACTTCTGGGGCGAAGATCGACTGATTCTGACCGGTGACGCCGCACATCCGATGCTGCAGTACCTGGCCCAGGGTTGTTGCCAAGCGCTCGAAGACGCGAAGACCCTCGAGATCCTGGTCGACGACGCCGATGCCACCATCGAATGGCCGACGGTGCTGCAGCACTTCAGCGCATCACGGATACCACGCACCGCAGAGGTACAGACCAAGGCACGAATGTTCGGCGATATCTGCCACGCGCGGGGCGTCGATCGCGTGCTGCGTAACGAGCTCCTCGCACAGGTGAGCGGCACCGATCTTTTCGACTACTCCGATTGGATCTACGGCGGCCCCGTTCTCGACCTGCTGAAGTCCCGCGCGCTCGCCGGCGTCTGACCCGCACCCCCACACCTCTACGAAGGACATCGAACTCATGCGTCTTGCAGTACTGAACGGCGACCGCGCCGCACTCGTCATCAACGACGTCGTCCACGACATAACCGATCTTCTTCCCACTTCCGCCGGCGCGTACGGCGGCCCGTGGTTGCCCTGGCTAGAGCAAGGCGGGACGGCAGAAAGCCTCGCGCACCTCGACCTGTCCGCCTCCCCAGCCGTCCCACTCGGCGACGTCGCACTATCCGCCCCACTCCCTCGACCCGGCAAAGTCGTTGCCGCACCGGTCAACTACCTCGACCACAAGGCTGAGATGCACGAGCAGAAGACCATTGCCGAGTACGGTGTGTTCCTCAAGGCCAACACGTCCGTTATCGGGCCCAACGACGAAATCCTGTTGCCGTACAGAGACATTCGTACGGACCAGGAAGGGGAACTTGCGATCGTGATCGGACGAACCGCCAAGAACGTCTCCGCCGCCGACGCGAAGAGCTACATCTTCGGCTACACCGGGGTCCTCGACATCACGGTCCGCTCCACCGAAGATCGTTCGACGCGAAAGTCGTTCGACACCTTCACTCCTCTCGGACCGTGGATAGTCACGGCCGACGAGATCACCGATCCCGATGCCTTGGCGCTTCGCTGCTGGGTCGACGACGAGCTACGGCAGGAAACGAACACGTCGGAACTGATCTTTTCGGTTCGGGAACTGGTGGCCTACGCCAGCTCGGTGATGACCCTGCACCCCGGCGACGTCATAGCCACCGGAACTCCGGCGGGCGTCGGCCCGATCGTCGATGGCACTCGCGTGCGGCTCGAAATCGACGGAATCGGCGCGCTCGAGGTCCGTGTGTCCGACCGCGAAGCCATTGCTTACGCCGATCGGCCAGGCGCACAGCACGACGCACGCGCTCTGCAGCTTCGATGAAGGGTAACAACAGATGACCGCCGAACCAGGCCACACTGCACCGGATTCGAGCCCGGAGCTCGATCGTTTGTACGACGATTTCATCGCCAACTCCACTGCTCCGCTGTGGACTCAGACGAACGACTTGATGCCCATGGCACCGAAGCCGGCTGCCGAGCCGCACGTCTGGAAGTGGTCGGCCCTGCTCGACATCGCACAGCGGGCGGGCGATCTCGTCCCGGTCGGCCGCGGAGGCGAGCGCCGTGCGATCGGTCTGGCCAATCCTGGCCTCGCCCCGACCGCGTACGTGACGCCGACGTTGTGGTGCGCGATCCAGTGGCTCGGACCGCACGAAACAGCGCCGGAACATCGGCACGCGCAGAACGCCTTCCGGTTCGTCGTCGAGGGTGAAGGAGTGTGGACTGTCGTCAACGGCGACCCCGTCGCGATGCGGCGCGGAGATCTGTTGATGACACCCGGATGGGCATTCCACGGGCACCACAACGACACCGACCAGCCCATGGCATGGATCGACGGGCTCGATGTTCCGCTGGCACACGACATCGACCTGGGCTTCTTCGAATTCGGGTCCGAACGCGTCACCGACGACAGCACACCTGCCGTGTCGCGCTCCGAGCGTCTCTGGGCCCATCCAGGCCTCACCCCGCTCTCCAGCCAGCAAGCACAGGTTGCGACCCCGATCGCGGCCTACCGTTGGGAGCACACCGACCGGGCATTGACCGAGCAACTCAAGCTCGAAGACGAAGGCCATCCCGGTACCGTCGAGCCGGGACACGCAGCGGTCAAATACACCAACCCCACCGACGGTGGAGACGTACTACCGACCATCCGTTGTGAATTTCACCGGCTACGTGCAGGAACGACAACGGCCACCCGACAAGAAGTCGGTTCGTCGGTATGGCAGGTGTTCGAAGGTTCAGGCACAGTTGTCCTCGCCGGAGAAACGCGTGAGCTGGTCAAGGGCGATCTCTTCGTGGTGCCGTCCTGGGTTCCGTGGTCCTTGCACGCCGGAAGCCGATTCGACCTGTTCCGATTTTCGGACGCACCGGTAATCGAGCGGCTGAAGTTCCAGCGGACGTACTACCCGGATACCGGCCGCTTCCACGCCGGCAGTCGAGGGTGACCGCCGACTCCACCACCGCGGACTCGGACCCCTTGGCAGCGTTGCTCGCAGCACGTCGGGGTACCGCGTTCTTCTCACGTGCGGTGCAGGACCTCGACGACAGCAACCTCGACGATCCGTCGGCACTCGACGGGTGGGTACGCCGCGACATAGTCGCGTACGTCGGCTCTCAAGCGCGACGCATGGCGGAACTCGTGGCAATCGCCAGAACCGGAGATGAGATGCCGCAGTGGAATCCCCTATCCCGATGCGACATCATCTATGCCGCAACACTTCCCGCCGTCGCGCTGCGGAACTTGCACGCCCACGCAGCTGTCCACTTGAACGTCGAATGGCGTGAGCTCGACACCGCCACCTGGAACAGAACCGTCGCCACTCCTCAGGGGATCGTGACACTCGACGAGTTGACGTGGAACCGCGCCCATACGGTGTGGTTCGGAGCCGTAGGCTTGGGAGCGGCCGACGACGGAACAGTACCTAAGGAAGTGTGGGCCCGCCCCGTCTCCGGCCCACACCTCTTCCGCCGGGATTGACGAACGCGCGGAAGTGTCGTGGAAACGCGTAGTGCGATTTAGATGTGCCTACTAACAGGAATCAGCAACGATAGCGGAGCATCGAGGAACTCGAACGTCTGAACCGAGACTTGAGGAAGCACGCGCGATTGAGAGCTCTTTTGGCATCGACTTTCGTCACGAGGAAGTTTGTCCTACGCAAGCGGGCGATATCCCCCTGCCGCCCCAGAGGGTTCGATTCGTGAACAACTGCGTGCACAAAACTACCCAGGGTTGAGTCAAGCTGCCGCATCTCCCCGAGTTGTATTCGTGGAGGTGGTCGAGGCCATCTTTACCTCACGCTCACGTTGCTCGGCCGGGTAGCGCTTCGACATGCGCTTCATCCTTCACGAAGAACGAAGCGGCATCAAACCCGGGACGGTTCTGCCTTCGTCGTCGACCGTTGCGCCGAGCCAGCGTCGGTTACACACCTCGGCGATCCAAGACATACCGAAACAACCAACACGCGGGTCTGCCCGAGTTAAGGTTGATAGTCAACAACCAACTCACAGAAGGGCTACCCGGTGACAAGTCTCGAACGCACCGAGAGCAAGCAAGCGGAACGCTCGAACTTGTCGACTCGCCGCCTACTTCAAGCGACAGCAGAGCTGATTGCGGAAGTGGGCTACGACCGTACGACTTTGGCCGAAATAGGTAAGCGAGCCGGTTACAGCCACGGCATGGTCAGTCGGCGGTTCGGCAGCAAATCGGCCCTGGTGGAGGCGCTCATCACCAAACTCAGTGAACGGTTCGGGCATGGACGGCTCACCGACACTCTTGCCCACAACACTGGGATCGATGCCCTGCTGACCGTCGTGGACGAAATAGGTAAGGATGCCGCCAACTCGACTCAGTCGATCCGAGGTTTTTACGCGTTGCTCTTCGAGGGCCTAAAGCCCATCCCTGAACTTCACGGTTTTGTTGCAGATTTGCATGCCGATTACATATCCGCCCTGACCGAACAAGTCGCCCAGGGCCAGCGGAACGGCCGCCTCCGAGACGACGTGGATCCGGAAGAGATCACGGAATTGGCGGTCAACGCTCTCCGAGGCCTGGCTTACAGATGGCTACTCGACGAAGATCGAGTCGACTTTTCGCGCGGCCTTAACAGCTTGGCCAGACAGCTCGCGCTTCTCGGTGACCCCGATGGACGATGAAGCGATGCAGAACAGGCGCGCATCCGACTACCAAGACAACGCCAACGGTGTACTCGTCGAACTGAGCGACGAAGGGTTGGCAGTCGTCGATGACGATGGACGGTACCTGTCGGTCAATCCCGCTGGGTGCTCGATACTCGGACACGATGAAACCACACTTTTGGGAAGCAGTTCGGTTTTTCTCGGGAGCGGCAATTCTCCGCAAGCAGGTCGCAGCAACGAGGGATCGGCGTGGATCGGCACTTCAGAGGTGGAGTTCGAGATTCGCCGGGCACCCACTGCGACTGGTCGAATAAGGTGGGCAGTGCGATTCTGTTATGCCGATCGTGCAGTTAAAGACCGTCGTAAGTTGGCGGCGTTCACTCGCACCGCCTCCGCCGTGGCCTACGAGGATCGTCTCGACGTCGTTCTGGACAAGCTCGCCGTCGAGGTACGCGACACGGTCGACCTAGCGACCTGCGCGGTCGTGCTGGTCGACGAGGTCAGCGGAGCGCTGAACCACGTCGGCAAAGCGGGTCTCCCCGATGACTACCCCGAACGTATCGAGGCCTGTCGGCGTCTCGGTGCGCCACTGATCACTGTCTCCGCTATCGACGAATGCCGAGTCGTTGTTGCCCGCGAATGGCGTGAACAAGTCTTGACCGACCCACGGTGGGCACCGGTGCAAGAGATCGCCCGGGCCGGCAACTGGGAGACGTACGTTGTCGTCCCTCTGATTGTCAGGGAGAAAGCAATTGGTGCGGTTGCCGGGTTCTTTACCGAACACCACGATCCTGGACTCGACGACATTCGCTTCATGGTTGCAATGGCAGACCAAGCTGCGATCGCAGTGGCGAACGCGCACATGTTCGCGAAACTCGAGATTCAAGCGGCAAGGGAAGAACGCCGAAAGTTGGCCAGAGACATGCACGATTCGGTCACCCAAGCCTTGTTCTCGCTATCCTTGCGAACCAAAGCGCTCGAGCTCGGAGTCGAGTCCGGCGAGTCCGTCGACGTAGTCGAACAACTACGACAACTTCATGAGCTGGTATGCGGAGCTCAGGCCGAGATGCGTGCTTTGATCATGCATCGTCGACGTGCCCCGCTGGGCGAGGAAGGCCTGATTCCCTCCATCCGTAAACATCTCGCAGCCATCGCAGCACGTGAGGGGATCGAGCTCGTAGTCGAGAGCAACGACGAGTTCCACCAGTTCGGCGAGGCCCTGGAGGAAGACCTCTTCATGGTCGTCGGCGAAGCCGTTCACAATGTCGTGAAACATGCACACGCGACCCTTGCCACTGTTCGGATCATACTCGCGCCGCGTCAGAACGGGCCTAGCGTATGTCTGTCGATCACCGACAATGGAAGCGGCATTGCCGAGGGCCAAAGTGGACACCAGTCCTTCGGACTGGTGTCGATGAACGAACGGCTCAAAGCGCACGGGGGTCACCTATCGGTCCGATCCAAGCCCGCCGCCGATCCCGAGCACGGCACGACCGTCTGCTGCATAGTTCCGCTCACGACACCGACACACATGGCTAGCTCTGACGAATCCGGACGAGAACAATGACAGAGACCACTGTCTTCATAGTCGACGACCACGCTCTCGTCAGGCACGGGCTACTCGCGTTTCTGGAGACACAGGAGGACGTCGCCGTCATCGGCGAGGCCGAGAACGGTGAGCAGGCGGTGGCACAACTTCGTGCCCGGGCCACGGATCATTCTCTCCCCGATGTCGTACTGATGGACCTGATGATGCCCGTCCTGGACGGGGTTGAAGCCATTACTTCACTTCACTCAGAGTTTCCTGATCTCAAAATCGTTGTACTGTCGAGCTATTCCGAGACCGAACGCGTCCACGCCGCTTTGCAGGCTGGTGCCACCGGGTACCTTCTGAAGAACTCGGATCCGTCCGAAATAACCGCCGCCATCCGATCTGCTCAGCTGGATCAGGTTCATCTTGATCCAGCTGTCGCACACGTATTGGCGCGATCTATGCGTATCGGCCACGGAGTCGTGCTCTCGGTCCGTGAACGAGAAGTGTTAGTGCTGGTTGCCAAAGGTTGCTCGAATCAAGAGATCGCGGACACCCTGTTCATCAGCGAACGAACCGCACGAACTCACGTCAGCCACATCATCAGCAAACTCAGTGTCTCGTCCCGCATCCAAGCTGCGCTGTGGGCAATCCGGGAAGGCCTCGCGCAGGTGCCCTGACGCAGTGGAGTCGAGACCTGGGGAGGCCCGATGCAAATGTCGCACAACGATTGTTGCAACTCTGACCACGCTCTGACCCCAGGGAAAGCGCCGGTCGTGCGTCAACAGGTGTCACGTGCCGCAAGCTCCTCGGTGAAGCACACGCCCTCTGGGAGTTCGCCGGACGAGGCGCTCCAGAGCCTTCACGCTAACGCGCAGCCTACGACCCGAGACCAGTTGACCACTGCGTCCGTGCCGTAGAGTGAACCAGGCGGGTTACAGAACGGTTCACAACAAATCGAACCCAACTACGATCGGGAGCAGGTTTGAAAAGCGCAAGCATAACGTCGAGTTCGCCGCTCACCCTCGACCCTTCCACAACGGCGAGCACGAAGGCGGGCACTCAGACCCTGATCCGAGGCCTTCGGATCGTCGAAGCGATAGCTACGCAGAACCAGCCTATCGGGGTCGGCGAGTTGTCTCGCGAACTCGGCCTGCCCAAGTCGACCGTGCAACGCTTGTTACGAACTCTGCAACAGGAGGGATGGGCTGACACCTCGGACGAACCCATCACTCGCTGGCAACTGAGCCCGCGATTGCTCGCGCTAGCACGCGCCAGCTCGCCTGCTCGAAGCTTGCGCGACGCAGCGGCACCGCACCTGGCCGCACTCGGGTCGCGTACCGGCGAGACCATCCACTTCTCAGTTCCTGACGGGGACTCCCGAATGGTCCTCATCGAACGGGTGGATTCGGTACACCCAGTCCGTACTTACAACCCGATCGGCACAGGCACGCCCTTCCATACCAGCGCGAGTGGGAAAGCATGGCTGGCGGTCCTCCCCACCGAAAAGGTCGAGGCCATACTTTCCCGCCCGTTGTCGAAGCCCATGCCGAACAGCATCGTCGACCCCCAGCAACTCCTCCACCAGATCTTCGAGATTCGAGAGCGTGGCTACGCGGTGAACATCTCGGAGAACCGTGCGAACGTGTGCGCAGTCAGCGCTGCAGTCGACGGGCCGGGCGGGCGGCCGGTCGCGGCTGTGTCCATCAGCATGCCTGATATTCGGTTCGACCCTGCCAGAGTCTCCGAATGGGGCACCTGGGTTCGAGAAACCGCACAAGCCATCGGCGCCGAACTTCTCGAATGACTACATCGTCGAACTGCCTCGATAGTGCATGTGGGGCACTCGTCGAGAAGCTTCAGTTTATTTCAACCTGACTGTACGACAAGCTATTCGATGGCGCGCTTCGCTTTGAGAGCACGGAAAAGATCAGACAAATCGTTGCCGACCTGCAGTCCCTGAACCGCACCGAGAAGCATCGAAGCGCCCTCAACACCCAGGACTGGTGTAACCAGAGCCTGAAACTTCTCTCTGACATGCGCACGTCGTTCCTCGGGTAACGCGGGCACGGATGAGTCCGCCTGGTTGGGCCCCCGATAGCAGTCCAGCGTCTATGCGATAGCTAATTGGTTTTC
>NZ_JBMDIX010000006.1:0-168398 GCF_057808915.1 Rhodococcus sp. FG69
GCGGAGTGACCAGGGTGGGCAGGAGCGCAGCCCGCGGAGTGACCAGGGTGGGCAGCAGCGCAGCCCGCGGAGTGACCAGACAGAAAGGAGGCGCAGGTGTACGCAGAAGAACGGCAGCGGTCCATTGCGGAACTCATCACTTCCTGTGGCCGGGTCTCCGTGGCCGACCTGTCTACGTCCTACGGCGTGACCACCGAGACAGTTCGTCGAGATCTTGCTGTTCTCGACCGCCTCGGCGTCGTCCGCCGCGTACACGGCGGAGCGGTGCCGGCGTCTGCGCTGACAGTCACCGAGCCGGGCGTCGGCGAGCGCGAGTACATCCGTGCCGAGCAGAAGGACGCCATCGCTGCCGCATCCCTCGACTACCTCCCGCCGTCGGGTGGCAGTGCGGTACTCGATGCGGGAACGACCACCGGTCGACTCGCAGCTCTGCTCGGCGGCGACCGAGAACTCACCGTCATCACCAACTCGGTTCCCATCGCCGCACGTCTCGCTCTGTTCGGTGGCGTGAACCTGCGCATGCTGGGGGGTCGCGTTCGCGGAACGACACAGGCCGCCGTCGGCGAGGAAGCATTGACGGCACTCGCGTGGCTGCGCGTGGACGTGGCATTCATCGGAACCAACGCGCTCAGCGTCGGCCACGGCTTGTCGACGCCCGACAGTGACGAGGCCGCAGTCAAGCGAGCAATGGTTCGCAGCGCCAATCACGTCGTGGTGCTGGCGGACTCGTCCAAAATCGGCCGCGAGCATCTCGTGAGCTTCGCTCGAGTGGACAACATCGACGTCCTCGTCACCGATTCGGACATAGACGAAACAGACCACAAGAGTTTGACCGACAACGGAATCGAGGTGGTGATCGCATGATCGTCACACTGACGGCCAACCCGAGTATCGACCGCACCGTGATGCTCGACTCCGAGATGGTTCGCGGCGGTGTGCATCGAGCACGCGGCGCGGCCAGTGACCCAGGAGGCAAAGGCGTCAACGTCGCACGGGTGCTCACGGCGTCCGGAGTTCAGGCGATGGCTGTACTACCCGCCGCCGAGCACGACCCGCTGCTGGAGGCGTTGACTGCGAAGGGAGTTCGGTACTGCGCCGTTCCGACGACTGCGCTTGCGCGCACCAACATCACCGTCAGCGAACCCGGCGGCACGACGACCAAGATCAACGAGCCGGGCCCCGAACTCAGCCGAGAGACTCGTGATGCATTGTTCGCTGCGATCGTCGATCTCGGACGGGACGCGACATGGGTCGTGCTGTCCGGTTCGCTTCCCCCAGGCATCCCTGTCGACTGGTACGCCGAGTTGGTGACGGCTCTACGGGCGACGCCGTGCAAGGTCGCCGTCGATACCTCCGACGCACCCCTGCTCGCCCTCGCGGCCTCGTTTCCCGCGTCCGCGCCGGACCTGATCAAGCCGAACTCCGAAGAACTCGCGCAGCTGACCGGAGTCGACGGCGGCGAGCTCGAACGTGCTGCAGCGGCTGGTGATCCGACTGCGGCGGTGGATGCAAGCCGCATTCTGCTGGCGCGCGGGATCGGGGCAGTTCTGGCAACCCTGGGGAGCGCAGGCGCCGTTCTGGTCACCGACGAGGGGGCATGGTTCGCGACCCCTCCGAAGATCGACGCAATCAGCACCGTCGGCGCAGGCGACTCCTCGCTCGCCGGCTACGTACTCGCCGACATCGAACGATGTGCGCCCGAGGACCGAATCCGCCGTGCCGTCGCGTACGGCACCGCTGCGACCGCGCTGCCCGGCACCACCCTTCCCACCCCCGACCAGGCACACCCCGAATCCGTATCGGTACGAGCACTCGATCTAGGCGTCATCCCGTCCACCACTCCCAGTTCCTCGACACTCTCCTAGGAGCAGTAATGTCCACACCGACCAACGATCCCGCGATCATCGCGGAGGAGCTCATCCTCCTCGACGCGGACCTCGGCGAGTCCAAAGATGCTGTCATCTCCCGACTCTCCGAACTCCTCGCCTCTGCGGGCCGTGCCACCGACGCAGTTCCGCTGCGCGACGCGGCACTCGCCCGCGAGGCCCAATCCGCAACCGGTCTGCCCGGCGGCATCGCTATTCCCCACTGCCGTGCCGAGGCCGTCGTATCGGCTTCCCTCGGATTCGCTCGACTGAACCCGAAGGTCGACTTCGGTGCTCCCGACGGCCCCGCCGACCTGGTCTTCCTCATCGCCGCTCCGGCAGGCGCGGGATCCGCGCACATGAAGCTCCTCTCGAGCCTCGCTCGTGCGCTGGTCAAGCCGGAATTCGTGACTGCGCTACGCGAAGCCCCGAGCGCAGCCGACGTCGTAGCCCTGGTCGACGGAGTCATCAACCCGGCACCGAAAGCCAAGCCCGCCGTTCCGGCCGCAACGGCCACTCCAGCAGCACCGGCACCAACGGCAGCAGCAGCAGACGACGCGCCCAAGCACATCGTTGCCGTCACGGCCTGCCCGACGGGCATCGCGCACACATACATGGCTGCAGACTCGCTCGTCGCCGCCGGTGAACGCGCAGGCGTCACGGTGCACGTCGAGACACAGGGCTCCAGCGGAAGCACCCCCCTCGACCCCGCATTGATCGCCAGTGCCGAAGCCGTCATCTTCGCCACCGACGTCGGGGTCAAGGGCAAGGAACGGTTCGCCGGCAAGCCTGTCATCTCCTCCGGTGTAAAACGTGCCATCAACGAGCCCGACGTCATGGTCACCGAGGCCCTGCGCGCATCGAACGACCCGAACGCCGCACGAGTGTCCGGCACCGCAGCAGCTGCGGGCGGAAGCTCATCGAACGCAGGCGAACTCGGGTGGGGCACACGAATTCGCCAGATCCTGCTGACAGGCGTCAGCTACATGATCCCGTTCGTCGCGGCGGGTGGTCTGCTCATCGCTCTCGGGTTCCTCGTCGGCGGCTACGAAATCTCCAGCAACGCCGAAGAGATCGTCATCAACAACTCGATCACCGCGCTCCCCGACGGCGGTATGCGGGCCTACCTCGGAGCAGTCCTGTTCCAGATCGGCGCGCTGTCGTTCAGCTTCCTGGTCCCGGCACTGGCGGGCTACATCTCGTACGCCATCGCCGACAGACCAGGCTTGGCACCAGGTTTCACGGCAGGCGCTGTCGCAGTGCTCGTCGGTGCCGGATTCATCGGTGGCCTCGTCGGTGGTCTGATCGCTGGTTTCGTCGCTCTGTGGATCAGCAAGTGGAAGATCCCCGCTGTCCTCCGGGGACTCATGCCGGTCGTCATCATCCCGCTGTTCGCCACGCTGATCGTCGGCGGACTGATGTTCCTCGTACTCGGCAAGCCGCTCGCCGCCATCACCAACGGACTCACCAACTGGCTCAACGGACTCAGCGGAACGTCGATCATCATCCTCGGCATCATTCTCGGGCTCATGATGTGCTTCGACCTCGGCGGACCGGTGAACAAGGCCGCGTACGCATTCGCGACGGCAGGGCTATCGGTCACCGACGTAGCCTCGCTACGAATCATGGCCGCCGTCATGGCCGCCGGAATGGTTCCCCCGCTCGCCATGGCACTCGCGTCGCTCGTGCGTCCCCGACTCTTCACCGAAGCAGAGCGTGAAAACGGCAAGGCCGCATGGTTCCTGGGCGCCGCGTTCATCTCCGAAGGTGCGATTCCGTTCGCTGCCGCAGACCCACTGCGCGTCATCCCGTCGATGATGGCGGGCGGGGCGTTGACCGGCGCGCTCATCATGGCGACCGACGTGACCCTCAGCGCTCCACACGGAGGCCTGATCGTGTTCTTCGCCATCGGAAAGTTCCTGT
Source organism: Rhodococcus sp. FG69 (assembly GCF_057808915.1). Classification (NCBI taxonomy): domain Bacteria; kingdom Bacillati; phylum Actinomycetota; class Actinomycetes; order Mycobacteriales; family Nocardiaceae; genus Rhodococcus; species Rhodococcus sp. FG69. The sequence continues at coordinate 3,789 of NZ_JBMDIX010000006.1, forward strand.
GGTTCCTGATCGCACTCGTTGCAGGAACGCTACTGTCGGCCTTCCTGGTCGTGTTCGCAAAGCAGTTCGTCAAGGGCAAGAACGCTCCCACCGAGGAAGCACTCGACCCCGATCTCGTCACCGCCTGATCCAGCCACCGCCTGAATTCGTCACATATCACTTAGGAGCAGAGAAATGCCAAGCACCACAGTCACCGTCGGATCAGCCATCGGTCTGCACGCACGTCCGGCCGCTGTGATCTCGGAAGCCGTCGCAGACGCCGGAGTCGATGTCACGCTCGCCGTCGACGGCGAAGAGCCGGTGGACGCCGGCTCCGCCCTGATGATCATGACCCTCGGCGCCACCAAGGGAACAGAGGTCACCGTCGAAAGCGAAGACCAAGCGACATTGGACAAGATCGCGGCGTTGGTCGCGTCAGACCTCGACGCCTGACCGTCTCTCGTCTACTGCCTTCGGGCACGCCCGAACGTGTAGAGGATCGACGCGAACACCAACACCCCGGCGCCGGCCAACGCACCGAACGTCCATCGTCCACCCGATGACGTCTCGGTCAGGGTCGGCGCCGGTGGTGGTGACACCAACGATGTTGCGCCGACCAATCTCTCGATCGGCGGCAGCTGCCCACCGGCAGCCTCGGACGCGACCAGGAGGCTGCCGTCGTCACCGAAGGCGACAGCCTCACCCTGCGGTTGAGCGGGAAGCGCAACGACAGTCGGATCCCCCTGCACTGCCTGCACGACGTCTCCGTCGACGACGGGAAACAGGTACACGTCGTTGTACGTGCGTACCGCCACGGTGGTTCCGTCGGTGCTGACCGCGCCGCCCGTTGCCAGCAGAGAACCGGCGATGAAGGGCGGGCCGCCCGGAGTCTCGGTCCCCTCGAACGGCAGGTCACCGACCTTGGTCAGCGCCGTCGGACCGGGAGAGGGCAGTTCGCTCACCGTCGCACCACGCTCGGGTACGTACACACCACTACCGCCCGACGGCTCCTTCGTCACGATGACCGGCCGCCCTCCCGGCTCGATCAGGACTGTCTCCGCGTCGTGAGGACCGTCCGGGTAGACGAGTCGATACAGCTCGCCGTCCCCGGTGGCCGGGTCGATTCGGGTCAGCGCCACCGTATCCCTGCGGCGCAGATTGTCTCCGACGTCGGCCAGCCACAGCTGTCCCCCGTACGACGCGAGATCCTCCACGTCGTACGGATCGACTGGCACGTCGATCCACCGGGTCACCGCACAATCCTCGTCGAGAACCGCGACTCGATGATCCGTTCCGCTGTCGCCGATCGCATACAGCACACCGTCCGAAAAAGTGAGGCCCGACAGCTCATCCAAAGCCGGGTCGGTCGGCGTGCAATAGGTATCGAACTGCTCCTCGCGCACGACGGGCCGATCGTCGGCGGCCGCGACCACAGGGACCAGCATCAACACACCGAGCACCCCGGCCACGACAAGCGAACGCATCGAACTCAGGCGGTCGCGATCTCATAGGCGAAATCCGTCAGAACCGACGCCAGCGCCGTCGGGACCCGCGCTTCCACGCGCGTGCCATCCGCTTCGTGGGACGACTTCGAAATCTTGCCCTCGGTGTGGATCCGAGCGACAAGATCTCCTCGGGTGTACGGCACGAGCACGTCGACCTCGGACTCCGGCCAGGCTAGGATCTCGCCCAGGTGATCGCGAAGTTCGTCGATACCCTCTCCGGTGCGAGCGGACACGAAACGCGCACCCGGAAGCAGCCCACGAAGCTGCGTCAGCTGAACCGGATCCGCCGCATCGATCTTGTTCACGACGATCAGCTCGGGGGGCATCGCCGAGTCCCGTTCCTTGACCACGTCGGCGATGACCTCGCGTACTGCCTTGATCTGGTCGGTCGGGAGCGGATCGGAGCCGTCGACGACATGAAGCAGAAGGTCCGCGTCGGTGACCTCTTCCAGAGTCGAACGGAACGCCTCGACCAGCTGCGTCGGCAGGTGCCGAACGAACCCGACGGTGTCAGTGAGCACGACAGCCCGCCCGTCCTCCAATGTGGACTTGCGCGATGTCGGGTCGAGAGTGGCGAACAGTGCGTTCTGCACGAGAACGCCCGATCCGGTGAGCGCATTGAGCAGGCTGGATTTACCGGCGTTCGTGTATCCCACGATTGCGATCGACGGGACGGTGCTCTCCAGGCGTCGTTCACGCTTGGTGTCACGGGCCTGCTTCATACCCTTGATCTCGCGGCGAAGCTTGGCCATCCGCTCGCGAATGCGCCGACGGTCGGTCTCGATCTTCGTTTCACCGGGGCCACGAAGTCCGACGCCGCCGTTGCTTCCAGCTCGTCCACCTGCCTGGCGCGACATCGACTCGCCCCAGCCGCGAAGCCGGGGAAGCATGTACTCCATCTGAGCGAACGCGACCTGCGCCTTGCCCTCTCGAGACGTCGCGTGCTGAGCGAAGATGTCGAGGATCAACGCCGTCCGGTCGATGACCTTGACCTTGACGACCTTCTCCAACGCATTGAGCTGGGCAGGTGTGAGTTCACCGTCGCAGACGACGGTGTCGGCGCCGGTGGCCAGAACCACGTCCCGCAGCTCGTGCGCCTTGCCGGATCCGATGTAGGTGGCCGAATCGGGCTTGTCTCGACGCTGCACGAGCGCGTCGAGGACTTCCGATCCTGCCGTCTCGGCTAGAGCGGCGAGTTCGGCCATGCTGCTCTCGACCTGTGCGGCAGTGCCGGTGGTCCACACGCCGACGAGAACTACTCTCTCGAGCCGGAGCTGGCGGTATTCGACCTCGGTGACGTCGGCGAGCTCGGTGGACAGCCCGGCCACGCGCCGCAGAGCGGTGCGCTCCTCGAGCTGCATGTCGCCCGATGACGGGTTCGAGTCCTCGTCGGTGTTCGATGCGGCGATGGGTGATCGGGCGATGCGCCTCGACCACGCTTCGGATTCCTCGCGCGTCCACGCGGAGCCGCTGGCAGTCTCGTCGGCTGCTGAATCCTGTCGTTCTGAATCCGTTATCTCGTCAATCCTTCGATGTGGGAATCACACGATTCCTGGTTGTCTTGTTCCGTCGTATTCCATGATCCACGAAATGCCCAGCGTGCGCACGTAAGTTTTGCCTCAGGGTCTTGCCTCAGGCGAGTTCCCGCCACCAGTCGTCACCGATCGTGCCGGTCGCCACCAGCACCGAAGGGCCTCGCAGCGTGGCACCCGAATCGTCGATTACCACGGTGACTTCACCGCCCGGCACTCCGACGACGACTTGGCCCGAGTCCTGTCCCTCGTACGACAGTGCAGCCGCCGCAGCAGCCACCGTGCCGGTTCCGCACGACCGGGTCTCACCCACGCCGCGCTCGAACACTCGCATGTCCACCCGACCGAACTGCAATCTCGTCAGAATTTCGACGTTCGCCCCAGCAGTGAAGAAATCGGAGTCGAGCGCGGGCGCCATGGACAGGTCGAGAGCTCGCAACGACGCGATGTCCACCGACGGGTCGACGCATGCCAGATGCGGATTTCCGACGTCGATGCCGATGCCCTCGAAGCGTCGGCCGGCGAGCGTGGTCGAGCTGGCCCCCATCAGGTGCACATCGCCCATCGAGACGGTGACATCGGCGGTGGTGTCGTCGAACTTGTGCACGATCACGGGACGGGCCCCCGCCCGCGAGCCGACCACGAACCGGTCCTCGGTCTCCAACCCTGCCACCCGAAGGTAGTGCGCGAAGACGCGGACTCCGTTGCCACACATCTCGGCGATGCTGCCATCTCCGTTGCGGTAGTCCATGAACCAGTCTTCGGCGCCGACATCGGCAGGCAGCCGGTCGAGAACTCCGGCGTCGCGCAAAGCACCAGCACGCGCCACGCGAAGGACGCCGTCGGCACCGAGCCCGCGTCGACGATCGCACAGAGCCGCCACGCGTGGTCGAAGAAGTTCGATCTTCACGTCCGGATCGTGCAGAACGACGAAGTCGTTCTGTGTTCCGTGGCCTTTGGCGAAGTGCATTCTGCGGATTCTACTGTCAGACATCGATCGACAGCGCAGCTAGTGGCGCAGTACGGACAGCGCCGAGTCCAGCAGTGCGGGATCGGCGCCGTCGAGCCAGTGCACACGAGGGTCCCGGCGGAACCACGATCGCTGGCGTCGAACGTACCGCCTGGTGCCGATGAATGTGCGTTCCTGCGCGTAGTCGAGGTCACACGTGCCGTCGAGGACGTCGAGCACCTGCGCGTATCCGATGGCACGTGAGGCGGTGACTCCCTCTCTCAATCCGACGTCCACCAGGGCGCGGACTTCGTCGACGAGGCCACCTGTGAACATGGAGTCCGTCCGACGCGCGATGCGCTCGTCCAACGCGACCGTGTCGCGATCGACCCCCAGCAGGCGCGTAGCCCACCGTGGCTCTCCGATGGTCGGCGCCGATGCCGCGAACGGCGACCCGGTGAGCTCGACGACTTCGAGCGCTCGAACCATGCGCCGCCCGTCCGTGGCAAGAATCGATGCCGCAGCCTCGGGGTCTCGCTCCTGCAGAGCCCGGTGGACCGCGTCGGTTCCGCCGTCGGCGAGCACCGCTTCCCAGCGTGCTCGGACGTCCGGGTCGGTCGCCGGAAATTCCCACTCGTCCAGTAGAGATTGGACGTACATCATCGAACCGCCGACGATGATCGGCACCTTGCCGCGCGCCCGGATGTCCTCGACATCGGCCACTGCGGCGTGCTGGTACCGAGCGACGGTCGCGGTCTCGGTCACGTCGAGAACGTCGAGGCGGTGGTGAGGAATCCCCCGCCGCTCCATCGGTGTGAGTTTGGCCGTTCCGATGTCCATGCCGCGGTACTGCTGCATAGCGTCGATATTGACGATCTCACCGTCGAGCCGTTCCGCGAGGTCGAGTCCCAGATCGGACTTTCCGGTAGCGGTCGGGCCGATGACGGCAATCGGTCTGATCTCGGTCACCGAAGCACATCCCAGGTGCCGACGAAGTAGCCCACTCCGAACGGTGCTCCCCGGTAGAGCGTTCGGGGACGAATTCGATCTGTGCCCACGACGCCGGTGAGAGTTTGCCAGGCCGCCACCGAACGAGCACCTACGTCGTGGCACAGTCGCCGGTCCAGCGTGGCCAGTGTTTCCAGGTCGGCCGTGGCCAATGCGTCGTCGATCCGGGCTTGCACGTCCGCCGCCCGGGGGTCGAACGACCCCGGAGCCTTCTCCGTCAAGGTGGTTGCGCCGTCTCCGATGACGAGCAGTCCCCACTCTCGCCCGTCACGGTCCATTTCTTCTCGCAGTTCGCGTCCGAGGCGACGGCACTCTGCCGCCTCGGCCGTCTGTTCGACGAGCCGCACGTCGACGACGCTGCCGGGAGCCGCCTGTCCCCGCAGCCAGCCTGCGATCAGTGCAGGCAGCGGAAGTTCCGGGTCCGCAGCGCTCGCTCGGGGCGACAAGGCAACAGCGACGTCGACACCGTAGCCTGCAAACGTGCCGGACGAGGTCGACGCGACACGACCGCTACTGTCAGCGACACCGACCGCCACCCACCAGTCCGCCGCGGCGGCGAGGAACCTCGCGGCGTCCAGCGACGCAGTGCGAACCTCGGAGGCTTCGGGGGCGCCGCCTCCGGTCAGTTCGGGCACCAGAAGGGGCGGGGACGGCACCAGGGCCACGGCACGAAACACGACACCAACGCTAGCCGGTCGAGCAATCCCAGCCGACACACCAGGTAAGAATCGGCGGACGAGCACACCTAGTCCGGTTACACCTGTTTGAATGGTTCGATCGGTCGACACCGAGTTAACGGCAGCCGTGACGCGCGGCAGAGATGAGGAACAATGACCGATCCCAACGACACCAGCAGCGAAACCCCGAAGCCTGCAGCTCCGAAACCCGGTGGCCCGAAGCCCGGCGGGTCCGCCCGCCCTGTGGCCAAACCTCATCCGGTGTCGACACATGTGGGAACTGTCACGGCCGCACTTGCGCCCCCCAGCGATCCGAGCAAGTTCGGTCGTGTGGACGACGACGGGACCGCCTGGGTCATCACCGCCGACGGCGAACGGCAGATCGGTTCATGGCAAGCAGGCGATGCTGCCGAAGGTCTTGCGCACTTCGGGCGACGCTTCGATGACCTCTCCACCGAGATCGCGCTACTCGAAGCCCGGCTCAGCGCGGGCTCCGGCGATGCCAAGAAGACCAAGGCCGCCGCTGCTGCCCTCGCCGAGACGCTGCCCACGGCGGCGGTCATCGGAGACATCGATTCACTCGCCGAGCGGCTTCGACTCGTCATCGAGCATTCGGACGCGGCCGCTGCGGTTGCGCGGCAGGAGAAGGAAGTCGAGAGGGCCGCGCACACGGCTCGGAAGGAAGAGCTGGCGGCGGAAGCCGAGCAGATCGGCAGCGAGTCGACGCAGTGGAAGCACGCAGGCGACCGACTCCGCGAAATCCTCGATGAATGGAAGACCATCCGCGGCGTTGACCGCAAAGTGGACGACGCGCTGTGGAAGAGATACTCCAAGGCCCGCGAGAACTTCAACCGTCGCCGCGGTGCTCACTTCGCCGACCTCGACCGGGAACGCGGAGCGGCCAAGACCCGCAAGGAAGAGCTGGTGACCCAAGCCGAGGCCCTCTCTGCCTCCACCGACTGGGGTCCGACGGCAGCAGCGTTCCGCGACCTTCTGACCGAGTGGAAGGCCGCTGGTAGAGCGCCACGGGACGCAGACGACGCACTCTGGAAGAACTTCAAGGCCGCCCAGGACGTGTTCTTCGCGGCGCGCAACGCCGCCGCATCCGAACGCGACGCCGAGTTCGAGGCGAACGCAGTCGCCAAGGAAGAGCTGCTCGCGAAGTACGGCAACATCGATCCGAAGAACAACCTCGACGCCGCCCGCTCGGCACTGCGCGAGCTCCAGGAGAAGTGGGACGCGCAGGGCAAGGTTCCGCGCGACAAGATGCAGGAGCTGGAAGGCAGACTGCGGGCGATCGAGAAGTCAGTGTCCGAAGCGGTCGATGCCCAGTGGCGGCGTACGGACCCCGAGGCGCTGGCCCGCGCCGCTCAGTTCCGTGAGCGCGTAGCCCAGTTCGAGGAGCAGGCGGCGAAGGCGACCGCAGCAGGTAAGGACAAGGACGCCAAGCGCGCCCTCGAGCAGGCGCAGCAATGGCGCGAATGGGCCGAGGCAGCCGAAGGAGCCGTCGAGGAGTTGTAGAGAACGGGAGTTGCAGAAATCAGGGCTTGCGGTCGGTGGGCCGACCGAGGACCGGTCCCGCCCACCGCGAGTTCTGTTCGGCCTCCACCGACGCCGCCCGTCGACGTTCCTGAGCGTCCAGCTGCGCGGTGGTCTTGTTCCACACCGCTTTGAGCCACTGGAACGTGAGCGCCACGACGAGGATCCAGCCGATCACCAAACCGATGCCAGGGCCGCTCGCCGTGGAATCCGCGGGCAGCGTCTGCCTCGACCAGATAGACAGCATCCCGAAGACCGATGCAATCGCAGATCCTGCGAGCGCGATCCACGCGAGTGCCCAAATTCTGGTCACTAGCGCAAGCACCGATGCGACGACGGCGAATACCGTCACGAACCACACGAACACCCGCGACGGCAGCGCGATAGCGTCGGCCAACGCGGCGTCGTTGCCGGACAGGACATCGAAGCCGCTGACCGATCCGGTGTGCGGCAGGGCGAGGGTCAGGAGCAGCAGCATCACCAGAACAGCGACGACCACTGCGCGCACGCCCGGATCGATCTCCGAGTCGATGGTCTTCTCGGCCCGGTCGTAGTCGGGCGCCTGGTGGTCGGGGGTCTCGGGAGTCCGAGGGTCGGGGGTCATACCGTGCATCCTGTCGTTGCGGGCAGCGGGGCGGGCGCGCCGACGGACGGCAAACCCAACCCGACACCGATGGGAGCCGTCTTCGGAACTGTTCCACTCTCGAATGCGTCGCCCGCAGACGTACGGCGGTGCGAGGCAACCCCGGCGTCGGCGATGAGGTGGTAGGGCGCTGCCGCCGTGATGGTGGTGGTGACGATGTCACCCGGTCTGATGGCAGCCAGCTGATGTTCTTCGGCACGGAAGTGCACGAGGCGTCCGTCACGCGCACGCCCGCTCTTGCGGTGAGTCGCTGCGTTCTTGCGTCCCTCACCCGTCGCGACCAGGATTTCGACGTCGGTCCCGATCAGTGCGCGGTTCGCGTCGAGGACGATCTCCTCCTGCAGAGCGATCAGTCGGTTGTAGCGTTCCTGCACAACTTCCTTGGGCACCTGGTCGTCCATGTCCGCGGCAGGCGTTCCCGGACGCTTCGAGTACTGGAAGGTGTATGCGTTCGCGAACTTCGCACGCCGCATCACCTCGAGAGTCTGTTCGAAGTCCTCCTCGGTTTCCCCGGGGAAACCGACGATGATGTCGGTCGTGACCGCAGCGTCCGGCATGGCGAGACGGACCTTGTCGATGATGCCGAGGAACTTGCTCTGGCGGTACGACCTACGCATGGACTTCAGAATGCGATCGGAGCCGGACTGCAGCGGCATGTGCAGTGTGGGGCAGATGTTCGATGTGGTCGCCATCGCCTCGATGACGTCGTCGGTGAACTCTGCCGGGTGCGGTGAGGTGAACCGCACTCGTTCGAGTCCGTCGATGGCGCCGCACGCTTTCAGCAGCGACGCGAATGCCCCTCGATCGCGCGGAAGGTCCGGGTCCGCGAACGATGCCCCGTACGCGTTGACGTTCTGACCGAGAAGTGTGACTTCGAGGACACCCTGGTCGACGAGTGCCTGGACCTCGGCCAGGATGTCCGCCGGTCGTCGGTCGATCTCCTTGCCGCGCAGTGCAGGCACGATGCAGAAGGTGCAGGTGTTGTTGCAGCCGACCGAGATGGACACCCATCCGGCGTACGGCGATTCTCGCTTGGCCGGCAATGTGGATGGAAATGCTTCGAGCGACTCCAGGATCTCGACCTGGGCTTCGTCGTTGTGTCGCGCACGCTCCAGCAAGGTCGGCAGCGATCCGATGTTGTGCGTGCCGAACACGACATCGACCCATGGCGCCTTCTTCACGACGGTGTCGCGGTCCTTCTGCGCGAGACATCCTCCGACGGCGATCTGCATGCGCGGATTGCGTGTCTTCGCCGGTCGCAGCATTCCCAGGTTGCCGTAGAGCTTGTTGTCTGCATTCTCGCGCACCGCGCAGGTGTTGAACACCACCAGGTCCGCATCGGTGCCGCTCGATGCGGGGATGTATCCGGCTTCCTCGAGTAGACCAGCCAGCCGCTCCGAGTCGTGCACGTTCATCTGGCAACCGTGCGTTCGAACTTCGTAGCTTCTCTGGGTAGTCAGGTCACTCGTTTCCACCTCCCCAGGGTACGGCCCGGCGGGGACACGCCACGCCCGGGATCCGCGCCCGCCCTGGGCCGATACCGACCGTCAGTAAAGTTTCCATTACATAATCCGAATTGTCGGGCGAAAAGCGCTGTCGACAACCAAACTACGAATAGGGTTCTGCCCTATGACGCACGCCACCGACGCGCCGGCTTCCGGTGCTCTTGCCGATCGACCCCCCATGATCTCCCTGAAATCGGTAGACAAGCATTTCGGTGATCTGCACGTCCTCAAGGACATCGATCTGGAGGTACCTGCTGGGCAGGTCGTCATCGTTCTCGGTCCATCCGGATCGGGCAAGTCGACGCTCTGCCGCACGATCAATCGCTTGGAACCGATCGACTCGGGAACCATCGAAGTCGACGGATCAGTTCTTCCCGCCGAAGGAAAGGCCCTCGCAGCGCTTCGCGCCGATGTCGGCATGGTCTTCCAGTCCTTCAACCTGTTCGCGCACAAGACGATCCTCGAAAACGTGATGCTGGCACCGCAGAAGGTGCGCAAGCTCAAGAAGGACGAGGTCCGCAAGTCGGCGCAGGCGCTTCTCGAACGGGTGGGCATCGCCAACCAGGCCGACAAGTACCCAGCGCAGCTCTCGGGTGGACAGCAACAGCGTGTTGCCATCGCTCGATCGTTGGCAATGAACCCCAAGGTGATGCTGTTCGACGAGCCGACATCGGCCCTCGACCCGGAGATGGTCAACGAGGTGCTCGATGTCATGACCTCGCTGGCCAAGGACGGTATGACGATGCTCGTGGTCACCCACGAGATGGGCTTCGCCCGCAAGGCAGGCGATCGCGTCATCTTCATGGCCGACGGTGCCGTGGTCGAGGACACCGATCCCGAAACGTTCTTCACATCACCCGAATCCGATCGCGCCAAGGACTTCCTGGGCAAGATCCTCGGCCACTGATTCGACAGCCGGAAACACCGCACCATTCCCGAAATCGCACTTCTCAGCATCATTCTTCGCAGAACCAACATGGAGGAACTACCAGTGAGAATCAATCGCCCGCTCCGCATCGCAGCCGGACTCGCCGCACTGGCCGTGGTCGCCACCGCATGTGGCGGCAACGAGGAACGAAGCGTCTCCTCGAGCTCCGAGGGCGGCAAACTCATCGTCGGCATCAAGTACGACCAGCCCGGCCTCGGGCTGCGCAATCCCGACGGCACCTTCAGTGGGTTCGACGTCGAGGTCGCCAAGTACGTCGCGGGCCAGCTCGGAGTCTCCGAGGAGAACATCGAGTTCAAGGAAGCGCCGTCCGCTCAGCGCGAGACTCTCATTCAGAACGGTGAGGTCGACTACATCGTCGCCACCTACTCGATCACCGATGCCCGTAAGGAGAAGGTCGGATTCGCCGGACCGTACTTCGTTGCAGGACAGTCACTTCTGGTTGCCGAAGGCAATACCGACATCACCGGACCCGACACCCTCGCAGGTAAGAAGCTGTGCTCGGTCACCGGCTCGACCCCGGCACAGAAGATCGCCGACGAGTACCCCGACGTCCAGCTTCAGCCGTTCGACACCTACTCGGCGTGCGTCGAGTCCCTCCGAAACGGTGCGATCGACGCGGTCACGACCGACGACATCATCCTGGCTGGTTACGCCGCTCAGTACCCGGGCGAGCTGAAGGTGGTCGGCGAGCCGTTCACCACCGAGAACTACGGGATCGGTCTCGCCAAGGACGACACCGACGGCCGGAACCAGATCAACGACGCCATCGAGGAAATGGTCGCCAGCGGTGCCTGGGAAGAGGCCTTCAACGAGACCGTCGGCGCCTCCGGCTACCAGCTGCCTGCCGAGCCCGTCGTCGACCGCTACTGACGCTTCGCCCCCACGTCGGGTGCACCGAGTGCACCCGACGTGACCGGCCCGCTCCAGCCGATTGGACACCCCTACCTTGAACCTATTGAGCAAGTACGGCGATCAACTCGTCGACGCGTTCATCATGACGATAAAACTGACGGTTCTGTCCGCGATCGGCGCACTGATCATCGGTACGATCATCGCGGCGATGCGTGTGTCACCGATTCCGGTCGCACGCGCGCTCGCTACCGCATACGTCACGATCTTCCGTAATACCCCTCTGACACTGATCATTCTGTTCACCTCGTTCGGTCTCTACCAGACGATGGGTGTCGCTCTTGCTGCGGAAGATTCGCCGACGTTCCTCGTCGACAACAACTTTCGGCTAGCCATCCTCGGTTTGAGCGTCTACACCGCCTCGTTCGTGGCCGAGTCGCTCCGATCCGGAATCAACACTGTCCCGGTCGGGCAAGCCGAAGCCGGCAGATCGCTCGGCATGACCTTCACCCAGAACATCACGATCGTCGTTCTCCCCCAGGCGTTCCGCGCAGTGATCGGTCCGTTGGGAAGTGTGTTGATCGCGTTGACCAAGAACACCACCATCGCATCGGTCATCGGTGTCGCCGAAGCGTCACTGCTGATGAAGACGATGATCGAGAACGAGGCGGCAATCTTCGCTGTCGGTGGACTCTTCGCCCTCGGCTTCGTCATCCTGACGCTTCCGACCGGACTCCTGTTCGGGTACCTCAGCAAGCGATTGGCGGTGAAGTGAATGAGTGACGCCGTAGCCGTTCTCTACGACGTTCCTGGCCCGAAGGCCAAGGCGCGATATCGAATCCTCTCCGGTGTGGTCCTTCTGATCTCCCTCGGAATCGCCTTCCTCATCTATCTGGCTCTCGACTCCAAGGGTCAGCTGACGGCAGCGAAATGGGAGCCGTTCGTCACGTCCAGCACGTGGACGACGTATCTGCTGCCCGGCATTCAGGGAACACTCGTCGCCGCTGCCCTGTCCATCGTGTTCGCTCTGGTACTCGGAGCGGTCCTCGGCATCGGTAGATTGTCCGATCATCGGGCGGTGCGAGCGATCAGCGGTGTCTTCGTCGAGTTGTTCCGCGCCGTCCCCGTGCTGATCCTGATGATCTTCCTGTACGCGGTGTACGCCGAATACGAGGTCTTCAAGGTCCGCTACCTTGCTCTTGCTGCGGTCGTGACCGGTCTGACGCTGTACAACGGTTCGGTCATCGCCGAAATCGTTCGCGCCGGCGTCAATTCGCTCCCGAAGGGGCAGACCGAAGCTGCATCTGCTTTGGGCATGCGCAAAGGCCAGGTCATGCGGATCGTGTTGCTGCCCCAGGCCGTAACCGCGATGTTGCCCGCCATCATCTCGCAGATGGTGGTCGCTCTGAAGGACTCGGCACTCGGCTATTTGATCGGGTACGTCGAAGTGGTTCGGGCCGGTCAGCAGGTCGGCGCGTTCTACGGCAACTACCTGCCTTCTCTCATTATCGTTGCGCTCATCATGATCGTCATCAACTCCATGCTCACCAAGCTGGCGACGGTCGTCGAAGGGCGGATGCGTCAGAAGAAGCGCAAGACCGGTGGAACCGTAGTGCCCGTACAGGACTTCGGCGGAGGACCAGCCGGAGCCGCATAGTCGGCATGAGTGAACGAAAACGAGGCCCGCAACACCGTGAAGGTGTTGCGGGCCTCGTGTATTCGACGACGACCTGTCTCAGGTGGACGATCACCCGAAACGGTCACCGTCGAAGTCTTCGGTGTCAGCGCCCAGCCTGTCCAGTTCGGTCTTGACGACTGCAAACGCCATCCCCTGAGGGTATCCGCGGCGGGCCAGCATTCCTACCAGCTTTCGCACCGTCTTGTCGCGCTCGGCTCGCGCATCGGGAGCGTTGGCGTCGGGCAGCGACAGCGTTCGGCACTTCTTGCGCACCAACTCGGTTGCGCGTCGACGCTCGTCCTCGGAATCGATTTGCTCGAGCGCCGCCGAGGAGTGTTCGTTGCTGACGCCTTTGTCTCGGAGTTCGCGGCTCAGCGCGTGCTTGCCCTTCCCCGCATAGACATGGCGAGAACGCACCCACTGCTCCGCGAATGCACCGTCGTCGACAAGCTTGGCGGCTGCCAGCTTGTCCAGTACCGCAGCGATGACGGTGGGCGTGAAGCCCTTCTTTGCCAACCTTGTCTCGAGCTCATGCCGGCTTCGAGCTCGGTCGGTCAGCAACCGAAGGCAGGCGTCCTTCGCCTGCGCTTCGGTGCCGCCGCCCTCGGGTTCCGGTTCCGGTTCCGGACAGCTACCCCTGACTAGAACTCGACAGGTGCTGCCGTGTCTTCGGTAGCCGTGACGTCGGCGCCGATCTGCAGCTTTTCCATGATCTTCTTCTCGATTTCGTCACGCACGTCCGGGTTTTCGAGCATGAACTTACGGGCGTTCTCCTTGCCCTGGCCGAGCTGATCGCCGTCGTAGGTGAACCAGGAGCCTGACTTTCGAATGAAGCCGTGCTCCACGCCCATGTCGATCAACGAACCTTCTCGGCTGATGCCCTTGCCGTAGATGATGTCGAATTCCGCCTGCTTGAACGGAGGCGCAACCTTGTTCTTGACGACCTTGACGCGCGTACGGTTACCGATCGCGTCGGTACCGTCCTTGAGCGTCTCGATGCGACGGATATCCAGGCGCACGGATGCGTAGAACTTGAGAGCCTTACCGCCGGTTGTTGTTTCAGGCGAGCCGAACATGACGCCGATCTTTTCACGCAGCTGGTTGATGAAGATCACCGTGGTGCCGGAGTTGCTCATGGCACCGGTCATCTTACGCAGCGCCTGGCTCATCAGACGGGCCTGCAGGCCGACGTGACTGTCACCCATCTCGCCCTCGATCTCGGCGCGTGGCACGAGAGCCGCCACCGAGTCGATGACCAGAATGTCGAGCGCGCCCGAGCGGATGAGCATGTCCGCGATTTCCAGCGCCTGCTCACCGGTGTCAGGCTGCGAGACCAGCAGTGCGTCGGTGTCGACGCCGAGCTTCTGGGCGTAATCGGGGTCGAGCGCGTGCTCGGCATCGATGAAGGCGGCGATGCCGCCGGCGCGCTGTGCACTGGCAACGGCGTGAAGCGCGACCGTCGTCTTACCGGAGGACTCAGGGCCGTAGACCTCGATGACACGTCCACGAGGCAAACCACCGATACCGAGCGCGACGTCCAGCGCGATGGAACCAGTGGGAATGACAGCGATCGGCTGACGAACCTCGTCGCCGAGACGCATCACCGATCCCTTGCCGAAGTTCTTGTCGATCTGCGCAAGTGCGAGATCGAGCGCTTTGTCGCGATCGTATGCAGCCATCGTGATCTCCTAGTGTGTCTCGTTCAGCCTGGCGCTGATCTGTGTTGTCGGTAACGGTAGAGCCAGGCACCGACAAGTTGCTTCTCTCGTCCATGCGCACTCCGCTCTTCCTCCAGACCGCAGTCCAGCCGAATGAGTTCAGCATAGGGGAACACGTGTTCGATTACATCACCCGACGCGCCGACACGCCGAAGTTTTCGTCACCACCGGGAGCGGGGCACATCGAACTCCCTGCAGAGTGCACGCCACACGTCGCGAGGATCCACACCCGCTTCGATTGCCTCGGCACCCGTATGTCCGTCGAGACTGGTGATGACGTGGTCGACGAGGATAGAGTCCCCCCGCATCTGTCCGAACTCGTCCACCAGCAGTTCACGGAATTCAGTCAAGCGCACTACCCAACCGTACCGCGACACACCTCCACCGGATCCTCGACGTCGCCGGAGCCTGCCGCGGCGGCGGACGCCGCCTGTGCGTACGCCGGGTCCTTCAGCACTCGCCGGACCGCATCACCGATCGAGTCGGGACTCGGCGGGCGAACCACCACGGCACTTCCTTGCCGCGCGGCACGATTGGCCAGTTCCCACTGATCACCGCCACCGGGGACCGCCACCACCGGAACTCCGTGTATCAGCGATTTGGCCAGCAGTCCGTGCCCGCTGCCACAGACGACCACATCGGCCCGACCCAGCAGTTCGTCCTGCCGTCCGAGCCCGGCGGCCGCCCAACTCGGCAACTCCGCCGGTGGTTCGTCGAGAATCGACGCCACCACCCGAGCGCCACTTCCGTCGAGTCCTCGAAGTGTCATCTCCAGCATTCCCTCGGCCCCGGTGAATGCAGTCGACGGCGCGACCATCACCACTGGGCCGTCACCGGGGGGTAGCGTCAGAATTTCCTCGGTCGGCTCCCAGAGCAGCGGCCCCACCACATGCGCTTCCGTTGGCCAGTCCGGACGCGGCACCTCGAGCGCGGGAATCGTGGCGATCAACCGTGCGACAGGACCTGGATCCTCGGCAGGCAGTCCGATACCGACTCGGGCAGCACTCCGTTGCGCTCGTCCCTGTGCAATCGAGCGGCCAGTCGCCTTGCGCATCAAGGTATCGCGAAGCCGACCTCGAACGCCGGAGCCGGGAGCCAGCCCACTTCCGATGGGCGGCAACCCTTTCGACGGGGCGTACAGCGGATGAGGGGACAGCTCCACCCAGGGCAGTCCGAGCTTCTCCGCCGCCAGACCACCTCCCGCAGTAAGGATGTCGGAGACCACGAGGTCTGCATTCACACTCTGCAGGTCGGGGAGCAGTTCGGTGGCGATGAATGCCGCTCTCGAATGGATGCGTTGTCCCGCGTCCATGTCGTCGTCTTCCGGGCGTGGCGTGAGCCCCTTGAGCGGGCGGGTATCGATTCCGGCGGCACACGCTGCGTCGACCCATCGGGTTCCGGTGAACAGCACGGGCTCGTCCCCGGCGGCGGCGAACCTCAGGCACAGCGCGATCGCGGGAAACGCATGCCCTGGATCGGGTCCGGCCACTACCGCTACTCGCACGCAGCTCAGCGTGCCACAGTTTTCACTCGCCGGAGTCCAGGTGGTCGCGAAGGATGGATTCTGCCGCGGACAGGGTCCGGTCGCGATCGGTTCCGACCAGTCCGATCCTCGTTCGTCGATCGAGCAGGTCCCCCACGGTTCGGGCACCCTCGAAGCGAACCGAGAACGCCAGTTCGGCCGCACATACGTCGATACCGTCGGCGATCGGGACCAATCCATCGTGCAGCGTGTCCGCAAGCCTGTGAACGATCCTCGCCTCGGTGCCGTACCGACGGACGAGCGTCGCCGAGGCCGGTACAGCGGCGAGCTCGGACGCGGTCGCTGCACCCACCAGCGGGATGGACTCCGTGTGCGAGGGTCCAGCGGTGAGTCCGACAGCGTCGAGCGCCGCATCGACCGCGTGTCGAGCCATCAGTCGATACGTCGTCAGTTTGCCGCCGACCACACTTATCGGCCCGTCACCGTCGGCGAGCACCGCATGCCTCCTCGACACGTCGGCGGACGGCCCGTCACCCGAGCCGAGAAGCGGCCGTAGACCGGCGAACGCACCGATGACATCGGCCCGAGTCAGTGTCGGGTTCACCGCCGTCGCAAGGATGTTCAGGAGGAACTCGATTTCCTGCTCCGTCGGGACGGGAACATCCGGTATCGCGCCCTCCGCCGACTCGTCCGTGAGACCGACGTACACGCGATTCAGAGGCGCAGGCAATGCGAACACGAACCGAGTGCGCTCCCCCGGTACTGGAATCGCCAACGAGCATGTGAGTCCCCCGAACGCCGCTGCATCGAACACCAGATGTGTACCCCGACTGGGTCGCAACGCGATCCGTGGATCGATCTCTCCCGCCCACACACCGGTTGCATTGATCACGACCTTGGCGCGCACTCGCGTCGTGTCGCCGGTCGCTTCGTCGCGAAGAACCGCCGACGTCCGATCGACGTCGGATGCACTGACCCCGGTAAGGATGGACGCGCCGTACAACGCTGCCGTACGCGCGATCGCGACGACAAGACGGGCATCGTCGACGAGCTGGCCGTCCCACGACTGTGCGCCGCCTCGCAGACCCTCGCGCAGCACTGTCGGAGCAGCGGCCGCCACGGCGTCCGCACTGACACGCCGCGCCCGGGGCAGTATCGATACCGGCGTGCCGGCCATGCTTCGCAGAACATCACCCGTCGCCAGCCCCGCACGAATCACCGCCTCGCCCACCGTCGACATCGACGCGTGCAGCGGCACTATCTGCGCCAAGGGCCGTACGAGGTGCGGCGCGGTCCGAGTCATCAAGATCCCGCGTTCCACGGCGCTCTCGCGAGCGATAGCGAACTGACCCGATGCGAGGTATCGCAGTCCGCCGTGGACGAGTTTGGAACTCCATCTACTGGTACCGAAGGCCAGATCGTGCTTCTCGACGAGGACGACCTTCAACCCCCTCGACGCAGCGTCGAGGGCGATACCTGCACCGGTGACACCGCCACCGACGACGAGAACGTCGACAGCATCCCCCTGCCATACCGACTCCGCTTCACGCCGACGCCTGAACTCGCTCAACCCGGAATCCCGGGCCCCGGTCAGCACTGAACGGGCAGGCGCAGGTACGCGTCGACTGCGTACGCGATTTCCGCGACGAGATCGTCACCGGAGATCCGAGCGGAAACCATGTTGGCCGATTGAACAGCGGATTGGACCATCAGCAGCACGACGCAGGCCATCTGCATGGGGTCGCCGTCACGAATCGACGAATCTTGCTGCCCCAACGACAACATCGGCGCAAGGGTGTCGATGATCGCAGACTGACTCGCTCCGAGACGATGCAGGATATACGTGGACAGAATGTCCGGATCCGACTCGAGAATCTTCACGAACAACGGATGCGTACGGATGCTGTTCGCCACATCGGCCGTGGCAGAGGATATCTGAGCGCGGACCGATCCGTCGACGCCGAAGGTCGGGATGACCGACCCGATCTCGCGAGTGAGGAGACTGGACACCACCGCACGCGTATCGGCCCACCTGCGGTACACCGTGGGACGACTCACCTGAGCGCGACGGGCGATCTCGGCCAGTGTCGTACGCCTGACGCCGTATTCGAGAATGCACCCGCGTGCGGCGTCGAGCACCTGATCCTCGATGGTCGACACGGCAGTCGACTGCTCGCTCACTGTGGACACCTCGTTCGATCGACCCGGTTCAGCTCATCTACATCCAGGACATGTTACAAACATGCGACTTATGTAACACTATAGATCATGCAGGAACTGCCTCCGGTCGAGCTGCCCGTCATGTCGTGGGATGCGTGGGGGATCCCGGAGAATCGACGCTCTCTGAGCGTCGAGGTCGAGTCGGTACTTCGCACTGCACTTGGCATCTCGCCTCGTGGTCGCGCGGACTCATCGGAGAATTCGGTGACACTGACGCGTTCTCGACTGTCCGTCGAACGTCGTCACACACTGGAGACGATTGTCGGCGCTGCCCATGTGGCGACCGAAGACGCTGTGCGGGTGCATTTTCTCGGCGGCAAGAGCACGCTCGATCTTCTCGCACGACGCTCCGGAACGCTCCAGTTCGCTCCTGACGCCGTCGTGTTCCCCGCGGACGAAGAAGAAGTCCACGCCCTTCTCCGGTACTGCAGCGACGAGTCGATCGCTGTCGTTCCGTTCGGCGGTGGAACCAGCGTCGTCGGCGGGGTGGATCCGGTTCGTGAGTGGTTCGACACGGTGATCACCATCAGCACACGCCGCATGAACGCGATGACGGCACTCGACGAGGTGTCACGAACGGCGACTCTGCAAGCGGGCGTCTGCGGCCCCGAGGCGGAACACATGCTCGCTCGGCACGGGCTCTCGCTCGGCCACTACCCCCAATCCTTCGCGTTCGCCAGTATCGGCGGGTTCGCAGCGACACGGTCCTCCGGTCAGGCATCTGCCGGGTACGGCCGTTTCGACGACATGGTCGAGTCGATGACCGTCGTGACTCCGATCGGTATCACCGTGTGCGGACGGGCAACCGCATCTGCTGCGGGCCCCGACCTGCGCCAGGTCTTCCTCGGCTCGGAGGGAACGCTGGGAATCATCACCTCGGTGACCGTCCGTGTGCACCCGGTTCCCGAATGCACCGAGTATCGATCGTGGTGGTTCCCCGACTTCGTGAGCGGCTCGGCGGCATTCCGGGATCTGGCAGCGACGACCGGTAGACCGACTGTCATGAGGTTGTCGGACGAGACCGAGACAGCGGTCAACGGATCGAAGGACGGTGGCTGCGTCGCCGTCGCAACGTTCGAGGGCACGCGCGCGGAGGTACAGGCCCGGGCAAACACGGCCGACGGCGTCGTCACCGCACGCGGCGGTGAAGTCCGTAGTTCCGAGAGCGCGCGGCGCTGGGAACACGAGCGCTTCGACGCACCGTACCTTCGCGACTCGCTCCTCGACACGGGTGCGTTCGCGGAGACTCTGGAAACTGCCACCAGCTGGGCAGCGCTGGCGTCGGTTCGGGCAACCATCTCGTCGACGCTCGTAGGAACGCTCACCGAACTGGGCACCCCGCCGATCGTGATGTGCCACATTTCGCACGTCTATCCGACAGGTGCATCGTTGTACTTCACGGTGGTCTGCGCCACGGCCGCAGACCCGTCGACTCAGTGGCGAACGGCCAAGGATGCCGCCACCCGAGCAATGATGGAACTCGGTGCGACGCTCACGCACCACCACGCGGTCGGACGAGATCACCTCCCGTACATGACAGCCGAGGTCGGAACCGTCGGGGCGACGTTGCTGCGTGCCATGAAGGTAGCGGTCGACCCCGCAGGCGTGCTGAATCCTGGCAAGCTGATCCCGTGACCGTAACCGTCCTGACGAACCCCACCGCCGGGAACGGACGTGCATCGAGGGTGTCGGAAGTCGTGGTTGCCCGTCTTCGCGACCGTGGTACACGCGTGATCACCATCGAGGGTAGAACACCTGGCGAGGCGCTCGAATCGACCAAGCGAGCCGTTCGCGCGGGAACGGATGCACTGGTGGCCGTCGGCGGTGACGGACTGGTCAACCTTGCGCTGCAAGCCGTCGCCACGACGACCACACCGATTGCGGTAGCGCCCGCCGGCACGGGTAACGATTTCGCTCGGTTGCTCGGAGTGCCACTCGGGGATCCCGTTGCCGCAGCCGACATCGTCGGCGAAGGCAGAGTTCGAACCATGGATCTCGGGCGAGTCGATGGCAGATGGTTCGCCACCGTTCTCTCCAGCGGATTCGACAGCCTGGTGACCGAACGCGCGAACAGACTCCGCTGGCCGAGGGGGCCATTGCGCTACAACATTGCAATGTTGTTGGAATTGAGCAGATTTCGGCCCATTCCTTACCGACTCGAACTCGACGATCGATCCTTCGATGTCGACGCCACACTGGTGACCGTCGGGAATGGACCTACCTACGGCGGCGGAATGGCAATCTGCCCCGACGCGCGTGCCGACGACGGTCTCCTCGATGTCACCGTCGTGCGGGCGTCGAGCAGAACCCGATTGGTCAGACTCTTCCCCACTCTGTACAAGGGAACTCACGTCACGTTGCCAGAGGTCGATACCTATCGGGCAGCACGAGTGACTCTCACTGCCCAGGGGATGGTCGCCTACGCGGACGGCGAGCGGTTTCCCCCTCTACCCGTATGCATAGAGGTTGTGCCCCGCGCCGTCAACGTGCTGGTAGGTTCGGCGTCCAGCCTCCAACGGTGACCGTCAGAGCTTGGTCAGGTCGCGGTCCGAGTCCGCAGTGATCGCCTTGAACAGCCAGTAGATTCCGAATACGATCGCGCCGGCCACCGCAACCCAGAACAGTCCCTTGATCACTGCGCCCAGCACTGCGAAGGCGAGCCAGACCAGGACGATCACGCCGAGAATTTTCCAGAACATGGTATTTCCCTTTCCTTGTGTGCTTCGATCCTGGCACGCAAGGACGGTCGGATCACCGATCCGGCACGGAGTTCAGGGAAAGATGGGTGAAGACCCTGAGCCGCGAACTTCAGAGATGCCGAACTTCAGAGATGCCGACTTCGGATCGCGGCCAACTCCGCGAGCGCAGTCGCCCACCCTTCCAAGCGGTCGGTCGCCGAGATCAACTCAGCTTTGCGCCCTTCCACTGCGCTCGACGGTAGGCCGTTGGGACTGGTCAAGCGAGCTGCTGCCGCAACCAGTTCCTCGTATTGGTCGACGCCGTTGTCCAATTCGACTGCAGCAGCGGCGATTGTGGCGGTGAGATGGCTCGCTGCGCGAGCACTGCCTTCCGCAGCACGCTCCATGGCGACGATATCGGCAGCCATGTCCGTCAACGCACGAGCTGCGCTGCTGGCCACGTCTGTCGTCTCCGCGACTTCCGCCGGGTCCACGAACTCCGACCGCATCAGAATTCCGGTGAGCTCGTACAGACTCGACTGTGCACCTACCAGTCGAGACATCGGCTCGAACGATGCGGACGATCGGTGCGGCAATACGGTCTTGGCCGGCCTGGCCGCAGGCATCGGCTGCGCTTTCAGACGCCGGTAACGACCGATCGCCAACACGGCAGGAACCGCGAACACAGCCGCACCGCCACCGGTCACGATCATTGCCCACTCCGGCGCCGACGCCACCGCAAGTCCAGCAGTGGACGCCGCCGAGGCCCCGGACGCGCTACCCAGCCACGTGCCACGGCGTCTGGCGCGGCGGATCCGACGAATGTGCTTCTTCCGCGGGTCGTTCCAGCGCCCTACCGCCTGGACCGCCGATTCCACGGATCTACGAGCAGTGTCTGCAGCGCCGCGCACCGCCGACAGCGAGTCGGATACGGGCATGGCCGACCACGTTCGTGGTCGGCCATGCTGGTCCTTGCTCACGTTCGACTAGTTCTGTGCCGGAGGCTCAGGGGTCGCGTTCGGAGACTTGGCGATGGACGGCTTGGCCGCCGACGCCGAGTTGCCCGACGGCAACGAGTCACCTGCCATGGATGCCCGAATCTGCTCGAGCCTGCTGTGCCCGGCCATCTGTACCGATGCCTGCTGCACCTCCATCATGCGTCCGGACACCGTGTTCTGCGCCAGTTCGGCGGAACCGAGTGCGTCCGCGTAGCGCCGCTCGATCTTGTCGCGAACGGCGTCCAGGCTCGGAGTGTTACCAGGCGCGGACAGCGTGCTGTCCATCGACCGCAACGACTCGCTGACCTTCTCCTGCATCTTCGCCTGCTCGAGCTGGCTGAGCAGCTTCGTGCGTTCGGCGACCTTTGCCTGCAGTGCCATCGCGTTCTGCTCGACTGCCTTCTTCGCCTGCGACGCTGCCTGCAGAGACTGGTCGTGCAGAACTTTCAAGTCCTCGACGCTTTGCTCGGCGGTCACGAGCTGCGCAGCGAACGCCTCGGCGGCGTTCGTGTACTGGGTGGCCTTGTCGACGTCGCCTGCTGCCGCCGCCTGGTCGGCGAGCGTCACCGCCTGCCGCGCGTTCGCGTTGAGCTTCTCGACCTCGTCGAGCTGACGGCTCAGCTTCATTTCCAGCTGACGCTGGTTGCCGATCACCGACGCCGCCTGCTGAGACAACGCCTGGTGCTGGCGCTGTGCGTCTTCGATCGCCTGCTGAATCTGAACCTTGGGGTCGGCCTTCTCGTCGATTTTGGAATTGAAGAGCGCCATCATGTACTTCCAGGCCTTGACGAAAGGATTAGCCATGGGTTGATCCTGCCTCCATCTTGAGCGCCGTGTATCGCGCGTTGGGGGTGCTGCCCGTGCCACGAGAATACTGGTCTGGTCGGTTTGCCGTGCGTATTGATTTCAGCCTAGCGGTTTGGGTCAGCGTCGCTGGAGCTCACGCAGCAGCGAGAGCCCGCGCGGGAGCAGGAATCACCACTCTGGTTTCTCCGGAGATACGAGGCGATGCTTCTTCAGCACTGGCCGCGGCTTCGGCTTCGGCTGCTCGCGTGGCGACTGCCCACTCGGACAGGGACACGCTGACATCGCTCATCACATCCGCGAGGGGAACTGCGAGCGCATCGCAGATCGCCGCGAGGAGCTCGCTCGATGCTTCCTTTCGTCCTCGTTCGACCTCGGAAAGGTAGCCGAGGCTGACACGCGCCGTATTGGAGACTTCGCGCAGTGTCCGACTCTGTGCAACGCGAGTGCGCCGCAGGCTGTCGCCGAGTGCTTCACGCAATAGCAGCGCCATCTCGCTCCTCCTCGTTGAATCAGTCCGTCCGATTTCGTGACGATCTCACGTCACGTCGCTGCGAACTGTTCTTGATCTGTTCGTCTACTTCGACCCTCTGCAGCTACAACGAAGGATACGGCTGGATTGGTTCCCGACCCTATACCGCCACGCTCTGCTTCACCCGTCGAGTGTCCCAGCGGGTCGGTCACGACGATGAACCGCGCCGCAGACGAATCGCCTGCACGATGTAGTCGAGGCCGGTGTACACCGTCAGGAATACGGCCAGTCCCATCAACGTGACCGACGCGAACCGCACTTCGTCGGGCAGCGGGAAGAGATAGAAGCCGATCGCGAAACTCTGCACGAGCGTTTTGACCTTGCCGCCCCGGCCTGCAGGTATGACGCCGTGTCTCAGCACCGCGAAGCGAACCAGGGTGATCCCGATTTCACGCGCAGCGATGACGATGGTCACCCACCATGCGAGGTCTCCGAGTATCGAGAGTCCGATCAACGCAGCACCGATCAGTGCTTTGTCCGCGATCGGGTCGGCCATCTTGCCGAATTCGGTCACCAGACCGTACTTGCGGGCCAACTGCCCGTCGATGCGATCGGTGATGGCGGCGACCGCGAAGACCACGGTCGCACCTACACGCCACCCCGTGTCGTGGCCGTCGCCGACGAACAACACGACGAGGAAGACAGGAACGAGGGCGATCCGCAGAACGGTCAGGACGTTCGCGATGTTGAGGATCGGCACGTCCTCGGTACGTCCGGTCGCCGAGTTACCGTGCGGAAGCCCCGCTGTCGGAGGCACTCCTGGCGGCGGCACTCCGTCGGTCATACGTGGTGTCCCGGTACGTGGACGGCGCGTGGAGTAACGGACACACCAGAAGAATATCCGTTCATCGGTTGACTACTGTTCACCACATGACTTCTGCGCCGAACCGGGCGAGTCGACACGACGTCGACGGCGCTTCGGAACCGACTTCGAACAGCACCACAGCTACACACGGCGGCGACGAATTGGTAGTCCGACGAGCGCGTACCTCCGATATTCCCGAGATCAAGCGCCTCATCGACATCTACGCGGGCAAAATTCTCCTGGAGAAGAATCTGGTCACTCTGTACGAGGCCGTGCAGGAGTTCTGGGTCGCCGAACGCGCTGGGACGGTTCTCGGTTGTGGGGCGCTACACGTTCTGTGGGCCGACCTCGGAGAGGTACGCACGGTGGCTGTCGATCCGTCTGCCAAGGGGCACGGCGCAGGGCATCTCATCGTGGACAAGCTTGTTCAGGTGGCCCGCGAGCTGGCGCTGCAGAAGCTGTTCGTGCTCACCTTCGAGGTCGACTTCTTCGCACGCCACGGTTTCGTGGAAATCGAAGGGACACCGGTCACGGCCGAGGTCTACGCCGAAATGTGCAGATCGTACGACACGGGTGTCGCCGAGTTCCTCGATCTCAGCTACGTCAAGCCGAACACGCTGGGCAATACCAGGATGCTGCTGTCGTTCTGACAGGATTTATCCGTCCGCAATACGAAGAGCGAAAGAAGAAGACTTTCATGGCTTTGTTCGCCGTCCACTACACGTACTCCCCCTCCACCACGGACGGGCGAGATACTCACCGTGCAACCCACCGTGCATGGCTCGCGGATCTGCTGGCGCAGAAAGTACTGGTCTCCAGCGGCCCATACGTCGACGGAACCGGTGCCCTCATCATCGTGGAGGGCACCGACGTCGACTCTGTGACACAACTGTTCGCGCAGGACCCGTTCGCGGTCGAGAACCTCGTGGAGACGTCCACGATCACCGAATGGAAGCCAGTCATGGGCGCGTTCGTGTAGGCCCACTCCGTCGATCGATCGACACTGTCGGGTTCGTCACCGACGATGCGCAGGCTCATCCGCACTGTCGACTGGTTGCTGCGGGAGAACATGCCTGAGGATGTCGGAAATGGTGAGAACTCCGATGAAGCGGCCGTCGTCCATGACTGCGGCGAGCTGTTCGCTGTGCTCCCTGGCGAGCGCCAGTGCTTCGTACACCGGTATTCCGGTGTCGAAAGTCAGAGCCGGACGAGAAACGGTGCGGGCCGGTGTCTGGGCCGAGACGAGCAGGGTGTCCCGCACATGCACCACCTCAGGAACCTCGAAGTTGGAATCGAGCAGGAGGATGCGCATGTGGTCGGTGCGCGCTGCCGCCTCCTGTACATCAGCGACCGTGGCGTCGGACGGCGCAGCCGTCACAGGAGTATCCACGGCGACCAGGGAGCCCACCGTCAGGTGCTCGAGGTCGAGAACTTCGGACAGTTGTGTGCGAAATGACGCGTCCAGGGCACCGACCGAGGCAGAACGCTCGACGAGATGACGAATGGTGTCGACGTCCTGGCCCCCCACCGCGGCACGCTCGACGGGCGTGACCCCACTGGCCGCGACAAGCCGATTGGCCATGGCGTTTACCCATATCAGCAATGGCCGGAACACCCAGATGAATGCCCGGGATGGCAGTCCGATGAGCTTGGCCGCGAACTCCGGATGTGCGATGGCCCACGACTTCGGGGCCATTTCGCCTATGACCAGATGCAGGAAGGTCACCAGAAGCAGCGACAAGACGAAAGCTGCACTGCCTGCCAACTGGGCCGGCGCTCCCCACGACGCGAAGGCTGGGCCGAGCCATCCATCGACAGCAGGCTTGGTCACCGCCCCGAGCGCGAACGTACACGCGGTGATTCCCAGCTGGGCACCTGCGAGCATGAGCGTCAGCTCGTGGACGCCTCGCAGTGCGGCGCGGGCGGATCGGCTAGTTGTCGCCTCCACTTCGAGACGATGCGGACGGGACCCGAGCAAGGCGAATTCGATGACGACGAAGAATGCGCTGAGCACGATCAACGCAGCGGTGACCGCGACAATGAGCACAACGTTTCCCATCACGCCTCCCTCGCCTTGCCGGTCTCGGCGCGGATTCCGTCAGGGGGCGGCGTGGGGTCCTCATCGAGGTCGACCAGACGCACGACGAGTTCGCTGGGAACATGACGTGAGAGCTCGAGCACCTCGATGTCGAGGGCTCGCCGCCGCGGATGATCGGTCACCAGTTCGCGGGGGTCCATGGGTAGCTCGATACGCACACTCTGACCGACGTGCGGCAGTTCGCCGGTGGCGAAAATCGCCAGACCGGCAATGGTTTCGTAGTCACCATGGGGAAGTCGAAGTCCGAGCGATCGCTCGACCTCGTCGATGTGCACATCACCATCGACCCGCCACGTGTGGTCCTCATCTGCTGCGATGACCGAGAACGGCTCGACATCGTGTTCGTCGGTCAGCTCGCCGACCAACTCCTCGGACAGATCTTCCACGGTCAGCACGCCGGCGAACCCGCCGTATTCGTCGACGACACACGCGAGTTGAGTACGGGCGCGGCTCAGGTTGGCCAACGCATCCGGCAACGACATCAGAGAGGGAAGAACCAGCGGCGGCCGCATCAGGTCCTCGACCACCGTGTCGGCATCGACGCGATGACGCAACAGGTCGGCCAGCTCGATGACGCCGAGGGGCTCCTGAACTTCGGAGACCACCGGGTACCGCGTATGCCCCTTGGCCATGAGCGCGCGAACGTCACCGACAGCGGTACCAGGCGACACCACGTTCGTCTGTGCCCGCGGAATCATCGCGTGCTCCACCGTCCGATCCGGAAAGTCCAGAATGCGATCGATGAGCACCGACAGTCGTTCCGGAAGGTCGCCGCTGTCCCGGGCGTCCGCGACGATTCGCCCCAGATCCTGCGCTGTTGCCGTGGTGTCGAGATCGTGGACCGGCTTGACGCCGAGCATTCTGAGCAACGCGTTCGCCGACTGGTCGAACACCACGATCAACCAGCCGAACACCGTGAGGTAGATCGACGTAGACCTCGCGAGACCGCGCGCCATCCGCTCGGGGCTGGCAATGGCCAGGTTCTTCGGGTACAGCTCACCGAAGATCATCTGCACCACGGTTGCCACGACCAGCGCAAGAACGGTTCCAATCGATACGCTCACCGCCATAGGCACACCGACCCCACCCAGTAGAGTGCCCAGCGACTCTCCGACCAACGGCTCGGCGACGTAGCCCACGAGCAGACCGGTGACGGTGATACCCAACTGGGCACCCGACAGCATGAACGAGGTCCGCCGCGTCACCTTCAATGCCCGCTGTGCCGATGCATCTCCAGCTTCGGCGCGCGTCTCGAGCTTGATGCGATCAACTGACATGAACGAAAACTCTTGCGCTACAAAGTAACCGTTCGCGGCGATGATAGCCAGGATGACGATGATTCCCAGCAACAACACGACGAACGCCGTTGTCATCCCGCCGGTCTCCTCATCTCAGGACACCGACCGGCACCCTCGTCCGATGGCCCGGGTCTGTCGGAGGATCTACCCATCAGGGTCTTCTCACGCTCCACAACTCGTCGCGAACGGGGCAATCGCCTGGCACCGATTATTCCCTACTTCCGCGTCCTGCGTGACCCACATCGTCCTGTTCACACACGGGCGGCGGAGCTTCGCTACTCGTCGTCGGACGGAGCCTCGTCCGGATCGCCGCCGCGGATCGACCACAGCAGCCCGTCCAGCTCGTCGGGCTTGATCAGCACCTCGCGCGCTTTGGAGCCCTCGCTCGGTCCCACCACACCTCGGTTCTCCATCAGGTCCATGAGCCTGCCGGCCTTAGCGAAGCCGACGCGAAGCTTTCGTTGCAGCATCGACGTCGATCCGAACTGACTCGAGACCACTAGTTCGACAGCTTGCAGCAGCACGTCGAGGTCGTCGCCGATGTCCGGATCGACGTCCTTCTTCTCCGACGCTTTCGCCGCGGTGACCGTCTCGTTGTAGTCGGGCTCAGCCTGGTTCTTGGCGAAATCGACGACAGCCGAGATCTCCTCGTCGGTGATGAACGCACCCTGCAGGCGGGTCGGCTTGCCCGCACCCATAGGCAGGAACAAGGCGTCGCCCATACCGATCAACTTCTCGGCGCCACCCTGGTCGAGAATGACGCGCGAGTCGGTCAGCGAGGACGTCGCGAAAGCCAGACGCGACGGCACGTTCGTCTTGATCAGACCGGTCACGACGTCCACCGACGGACGCTGCGTCGCGAGGACGAGGTGGATTCCCGCTGCTCGCGCTTTCTGGGTGATGCGAACGATTGCGTCCTCGACGTCGCGTGGGGCCGTCATCATCAGGTCGGCCAGCTCGTCGACGATTGCCAGGATGTACGGGTAGGGACGGTAGACGCGTTCACTACCGAGCGGTGCAGTGATCTCGCCGGATCGAACCTTCTTGTTGAAGTCGTCGACGTGCCGGACCTTGTTGATCTGCATGTCCTGGTAGCGCTGTTCCATTTCCTCCACGAGCCACGCCAGCGCAGCCGCAGCCTTCTTCGGCTGCGTGATGATCGGGGTGATCAGGTGCGGAATACCCTCGTACGGCGTCAGCTCCACCATCTTCGGGTCGATCAGGATCATCCGAACTTCGTCCGGCGTCGCGCGTGCGAGCAACGAGACGAGCATGGAGTTCACGAAACTCGACTTGCCCGAGCCGGTGGAACCGGCAACCAGCAGGTGCGGCATCTTCGCGAGGTTGGCGCTGACGAAGTCGCCTTCGATGTCCTTGCCGAGACCGATGACGAGAGGGTGGTGGTCCTTCCTGGTCGACGGGGCAGTCAGCACATCGGCGAGGCGGACCATCTCGCGGTCCGAGTTGGGCACCTCGATACCGACCGCAGACTTGCCGGGAATCGGCGCGAGAAGTCGGACGTTGTCCGTCGCGACCGCATACGCGATGTTGCGCGCGAGCGCGGTGATCTTCTCGACCTTGACACCCGGCCCCAACTCGACCTCGTAGCGCGTCACTGTCGGCCCGCGGGTGAACCCGGTGACCGCGGCATCGATCTTGAACTGGTCGAGGACTTCGGAAATCGCCTCGATCATCGCGTCGTTCGCTTGGCTGCGAGTCTTGGGCGGATCCCCGTCGATCAGCAGCGACAACGAGGGCAACGTGTAGTCGCCGTCGACCACCCGGTCGACGACGATCTTCTCTTCTTCTGCTGCGGACTTGGGCTCAGCGGCCTTGACGACCGGCTTGGGCTTCGGACGCGGCGGGGTGGGCGCCGGTGCCGCAGCAACAGGTGCGGCCGCAGGTGCAATGACCTCGGTGGGCTCTTCGACCGGGGAGCTCTTGCGCGCTCGAGGCTTCTTGACCGGGATGTACTCCTCGGTCGGGTAGTTGTCGTACGGATCCGCACTTGCGGCGTGCACGGGGTAGCCGTCCGCATCGAAACCATCGGCGTCGTAGTCGCCGTACCCGTCCTCGCCGAACTCCGAACCGTAATCTTCCGGGTCGTAGTCGCCGTATTCGTCGCCGCGACTGTCGGTACCGAACAACGCGCGAAGACGGTCCGGGATGTCACGCACCGTCGTACCGGTCAGCAACAAGACGCCGAACAAACCGGCCAGCAGTAGAAGAGGAACGGCAAGCCAGACCGTCACGCCGTCAGCGATCGGTCCGCCCGCGACATAGCCGACGAAACCGCCGCCGGTGGCACGACCTTCTCCGTCCCCCGGGAAGCCTGCTGCCATGTGCCACAGACCGAGAACCGGCAACGCGACCAGAATCGACCCGAGCACGAGGCGCGGCCGAATCTCCGGATTGGGTTCGGATCGCATCAGAATGACCGCGAGCGCCACACCGAGAACTGGAACGAGGTAGCCGGCGTCACCGACCACAGCTCGCACCGCGATCTCGATCCATTCGCCGACGGGACCTCCTGCACTGAACCACACCGCTGCGGCGACGATGGCACTGACGGCGATGAGCCCGAGCGCGATCCCGTCGCGTCGGTGACCGTGCTCGATATCGGCAGCTTTGCTCACGGTCCGTGTGGTCGCGCCGACACCCTTGGCCGCCATCGACCAGGTGGAAGACACTCCGCGGCCGAACGCGGACATGACACTGCCGGTCTTCTTCTTCGCGGGCCGCCGAGCAGATGCCGCGCGGCTCGACGCCGGACGGCCCGATGCTGTCCGGCTCGATGCGCCGCTGCGCGCGGGAGCCTTGCGCGGTGCCGTCGGCTTCTTCGGCGTGGTCACCGTGCGTGCGGTTCGCCCTCCGGAAGACTTACTCGATCCCCCCGAAGCACGCGAGGTCGAACTTCGGGTGCTCGTCTTTCCTGCCATTCTCTCAGGTTAGTCGCAAGAGCACCTTCAAAACCATCCGCAACACGAGTAACACAGGGTCAAAAGCTGCGGTCGAGGCTCTGAACAGCGATGACGTCGACGGGATCGCCCGACGGATCGAGGTCGACGGCGCTCCGTCCGAATGCGTGCAAGAGCAGCTCCGACGGCCTCCCGGTCAGAACAACCCGCCTCCCGCCCGCCTTGCGCACCGTTGTCGTCCGTCCATCCAGACTCTCCAACACCACCCCGACGGGCGATCCTCGATACGCACGCCTGCCGATCAGCCCGGCGATCGACCAGAGTCGGTTCTCCATGTCGACCGACAGCATCCGCGACGACCAATCCGGCCGAGCCCTGCGCAGGTCCTCATGATGGACGAACATTTCGCCGACGTTGATCAGCGGATCGAGGAGCTTGAAGGGCGACCAGATCGGCGGGCCCCCGGCAATTGCGGCGACGAGTTTTTCGTACGGTGCGGTCGCGACGTCTTTCTGCACTTTTTCGGTATATCCAGCCAGAAGGGGCAGCAGAATCCCCGGTGCTGCATCCAACCGGCGTTCTCGGACCACCAGATGCGCAGCTAGGTCTTTGGCGGTCCAGTCTCCGCACAAAGTCGGGGCGGTCTCCCCCACCGCGGTGAGGGTAAGTACCAATTGTGCGCGTTCGTCCTGTGCAAGGGTCACATCGATCCACGGTACGTGCCCCGCGCACGCGGCGCCTGCTGCCTTCCGTAATCTCGGATCGGTGCCGATCTCAGAAATTCTCGTCATTCTCGTTGCAGGGTTCGGTGCAGGCGCCATCAATGCCGTCGTCGGGTCGGGAACCCTCATCACGTTTCCGACTCTGATCGCGTTCGGTTATCCTCCGGTCGTCGCGACGATGTCCAATGCCATCGGACTCGTCGCGGGCAGTGTGTCCGGAACCTGGGGCTACCGCAAGGAACTGCGCGGCCAATGGCCACGACTGAAGTGGCAGATGCCAGCGTCCTTCGCCGGCGCTCTGCTCGGCGCCTGGCTGCTTCGCCACCTCCCCGAGTCGGTCTTCTCGATGGTGGTTCCGTTCCTGTTGATCGGCGCGCTCATTCTGGTTGTCCTGCAACCGCGAATTCAGGTCTGGGCCAAGCGACGTTCGGAAGCGGCTGGTGTTGCCGTCGATCACATCAGTCGAACGAAACTGATCTTGCTGACGTTCGGCACGTTCGCAGTCGGTGTGTACGGCGGCTATTTCACTGCAGCGCAGGGAATTCTGCTGATCGGTGTCATGGGCGTACTACTTCCGGACTCGATGCAGCGGATGAACGCGGCCAAGAACCTACTGTCGCTCATCGTGAACGTGGTTGCGGCAGCGACCTTCACGATCGTCGCGTTCCACGACATCAGCTGGGCAGCTGCAGGATTGATCGCTGCCGGATCATTGGTCGGTGGTTCGGTCGGCGCTCGCTACGGCAGAAAACTGTCGCCGTGGGCGCTACGTATCACCATCGTCGTCATCGGCCTGATAGGCCTCTGGCGACTGCTGGCCTGACACGGGTTCGCCGGATCAGGCCAGCAGGACATCTACTTCTGTCCGACCGCCATCACGGTCGGCACGATCATCGGCTTGCGACGGTACTTGTCGGCGACCCAGCGTCCGACGACACGACGAACTGCCTGCGCAATTCGATGGGTGTCGGTGACTCCGTCGGATGCCAGTCGCTGCAGTTCTGCCTCGACCAGCTGACCCGCCTCTTTGAGCGCCGCAGGATCGTCGGAGAACCCGCGGCCGGAGACCTCGGGAGCCGCAACGGCCCGGCCGGTCGTGGAGTCCACAGCAATGGTGATAGCGATGAAGCCGCCCTCACCGAGGACCAAGCGGTCGGACAGCGTGGAGTCGCCGACGTCGCCGACGGAGAGACCGTCGACATAGACGTGACCGACCGGTACCTGCCCCACGATGCGTGCCAGCCCGTCGACCATGTCGACGACGACGCCGTCCTCGGCCAGAACGACGCGATCCTCGGCAACGCCCGTGGCCTTCGCCAGAGCGGCATTCGCACGAAGATGACGCCATTCGCCGTGCACGGGCATCGCGTTGGTGGGCCTGACCGCGTTGTACAGGTACAGCAGTTCACCAGCGGACGCGTGTCCGGAGACGTGCACTTTCGCGTTCTGCTGGGTGACGACGGTTGCACCTCTCTTGGCGAGACCGTTGACGACGGCGAACACAGAGTTCTCGTTGCCGGGAATGAGCGACGACGCCAGAACTACCAGATCGTTTGCCTTGATGTTGATCTGACGGTGTTCGCCGCGAGCCATCCGGGACAGGGCCGACAGGGGTTCGCCCTGAGAACCGGTGGAGATCAACACGAGTCGGTCGTCCGGCAGCGTCGCTGCGGTGTCGACGTTGACCTCCAGCCCCGCGGGCACACGGAGGTATCCCAGATCCTGCGCGATCTGCATGTTGCGGACCATGGATCGCCCGACGAACGCCACACGCCGGTTGTACCGCTCCGCGACGTCGATGACCTGCTGGATGCGGTGAACATGGCTCGCGAACGACGCAACGATGACACGTTGCTTCGCCTTGCCGATCACGGTGTCGAGAACTCCACCGATCTCACGCTCGGGCGTGACGAACCCCGGTACCTCGGCGTTCGTGGAGTCGACGAGAAACAGATCTACTCCCTCGTCGCCGAGTCGCGAGAAGCCCGCGAGGTCGGTGAGGCGACCGTCGAGCGGCAGTTGGTCGAGCTTGATGTCGCCGGTGTGCAACGTCAGGCCTGCTTCGGTGCGAATTGCAATTGCGAGCGCGTCCGGAATCGAGTGGTTGACCGCGAAGTACTCGCACTCGAACGGGCCGTGAGTTGTCTTCTGGCCCTCGATGACCTCGACCAGGTTGGGCCGCAGGCGATGCTCGCGGCACTTGGCCGCCACGAGGGCAAGGGTGAACTTCGACCCGATGACCGGGACGTCCGGTCGCAGACGCAACAAGAACGGGACAGCCCCGATGTGATCCTCGTGACCGTGGGTGAGAACGACGGCCTCGACATCTCCCATCCGGTTTTCGATGTGCCGGAAATCGGGAAGAATCAGGTCGACGCCAGGTTGCTGATCCTCGGGAAAGAGGACGCCGCAGTCGACGATCAAGAGCTTGCCTTGATGCTCGAAAACCGTCATGTTCCGGCCGATTTCGCCGATTCCGCCGAGAGCAACGATCCGCAGACCCTTGAATGGGGCCTTCGGTGGAGTGCCGAGCCTGTCCGTCGGATCGAACTCTGTGCGGGTGTCCGGGCGTTGCGTGCGCGCGGAATTCTGCACGACGGGCTTCGAAGTCTGTGCGGGCTTGTCGGCCGGAGGGCCTGCGCTTCGGGTGGCGCGGCCGCGTGATCGTGCTGGTCTACTCATACAAGGACTCCTGCTGCTCGCAGGTCAGCTGCGAGCAATTCGATTTGGTCGATGCTCGGTGGCACCTGGGGAAGTCTGGGTTCACCGACGTCGAAGCCGATGAGGCGTAGCCCTGCCTTGGACGCACTGACGCCACCGAGGCGGGCTACCGACCTGGTGACGGGGATGAGACTGACGTTGATCGCCTGGGCGCGCGCGATGTCGCCCGTCATGAATGCCGTGTGGAGTTCGCGCAGACGGGCAGGTACGAGGTGCCCGATGACGCTCACGAACCCGGTGGCACCGACGGACATCCACGGCAGGTTCAGCGGGTCGTCCCCGGAGAAGAACTGCAGTCCGGTCGTCGCGATGAGCTCGGCGCCCGCATTCAGATCGCCCTTCGCGTCCTTGACCGCAAGGATACGCGGATGCTCCGCGAGCCTGCGCAGGGTCTCGGTCTCGATGGGGACGACCGATCTCGGTGGAATGTCGTAGAGCATGACGGGAAGGTCGGTCGCGTCGGCCACGGCGGTGAAATGCGCGTACAGACCGGCTTGCGGGGGTCGCGAGTAGTACGGCGTGACGACGAGAAGGCCATGCGCGCCCGCGCGGGCAGCGTCACGTGCCAGTTCGACGCTGTGGGCGGTGTCGTTGCTTCCGGCACCAGCAATGATCCGAGCTCGGTGCCCGACGGCCGCGATGACGGCGCGCATCAGTTCGAGCTTCTCGTTTTCGGTAGTGGTGGGCGACTCGCCGGTGGTCCCGGCAAGAACCAACCCGTCATGACCCTGCTCGACCAAGTGGTGAGCGAGCCGAACTCCCGCGTCTATGTCCAGCTTGCCGCGGGCGGTGAATGGCGTCACCATCGCCGTGAGCACCGTGCCGAACGGCTGCTGACTTGGAGGAGCGACGTCACCGTATGTCATGGTCAGAAAGGTTACCCGGTGCTGTGAGACCCCGGCCCCGCGGTCATACCTCGGTGACGAAAGGACTGTGCGCCACTTCCGAACCGTCGGACAGTGCGGAAATTTCGTAGTCACCGAAGACGTCGGGAGCGACTGTGGCCAACTGGCGGAGACATTCGACGGCAACACGACGAATCTCGATGTCGGCGTGTTCGGATGCTCGCATCGACACGAAATGACGCCACGCGCGGTAGTTGCCGGTGACGACGACCTTGGTCTCGGTCGCGTTCGGAAGCACCGATCGCGCGGCCTGACGGGCTTGCTTGCCCCGAAGGGCTGCGTTGGTGACCCCGTCGAGTGTGTGCTCGAGGGCATTGAGTAGCTCGACGTAGGCATCGCGGCTCGCGTCCGTCGCCTTGGCGAACAGCGCCTCCAATTCCGGGTTTCCCTCGATCGCCGGTGGA
Source organism: Rhodococcus sp. FG69 (assembly GCF_057808915.1). Taxonomy (NCBI): domain Bacteria; kingdom Bacillati; phylum Actinomycetota; class Actinomycetes; order Mycobacteriales; family Nocardiaceae; genus Rhodococcus; species Rhodococcus sp. FG69. Next base: position 38,906 of record NZ_JBMDIX010000006.1, read on the forward strand.
ACGATCACCTTGGCGTCGCGTTCGGGTACGAAACGCTGTGAGAGCTGTGAATAGGAGAAATGCCGGTGCCGGATCAGCTCATGGGTGCACGAACGCGAGATGCCGCTGATGTAGAAACTGACCGACGCATGTTCGAGCACCGACAAGTGTCCGACGTCGAGAAGATGCCGAAGATACGACGCATTCGTGGCCGTTCGTGGATTCGGTTTCGACCAACTCTGATAGCAGGCTCGCCCGGCGAATTCGACGAGGGCTTGGCCACCGTCGGCATCCGTCTCCCAGGGAATGTCCTGTGGCGAGACGAAGTCGGTCTTGGCGACCAACTGCACCTTCAGTGACACCGTGTTCGACACTCTCGTCCTCCGCTCGACCTGCTGAAATCTCTTCGCACTCTATGCGTGCATCACTACGACGTCTTGCGTGACGCCACAAATGGCGTCACACTGACGTCATGGAACTCGACAAGTACACCTCCGCGCTACGGGCAGATCTGCTCGCTGCAGCCGCCCTGGGTGACGATCACACGAGAAAGACAGCCGACAGCCTCGGGGCCGCGGCGCAAGCATCGGCGAGACTGATGTTGCTGCAGGCGCTCTCGGACTTCGCCGACGAGATTTCCGAGCAGCTGGACGGACACACGGTTCATCTTCGGCTTGCCGGAACGGATGCTGTTGCCGACGTCACCGCGCACGCCGCCCAGGCTCCACCCGAAGCCGAGCAGCAGGTCGGACCAGAGGACTACCCGACGATGGACGACGTCACCGGTGAGATGCGGCGCGTCACACTCCGCATGGTCGAGCACGTCAAGGAGCGCGCCGAGGAGGCCGCGTCGATGAACGGTGTATCCCTCAATTCGTGGCTCTCGCAGGCGGTTCAGGGAGCCCTTCGCGATCAGATGCGCAAGGAACGTCCCTACTGAACTACTTCTTTTCGCGCCACGCCCGCTCGAACGGCAACCGCCACGCATGCGGCGCGATCAGCTGGTGAATGGCATTGGGACCCCACGAACCGGGCGTGTACTGGCGCACCGGCGGCGGGTCCGCCAGCAGCGGCGCCGAAACTTCCCACAGCCGCTCGATGCCTTCGGCTGTGGTGAACAGCGTGTGATCGCCGTGCATGGCGTCGAGGATCAAGCGCTCGTACGCTTCGAGGACGTCGGACACTCGCTCTGTTTCATGGATCCCGAACTGCATGCTCAATTTGTCCAGACGCATACCTGGTCCCGGACGCTTTCCGTAAAACGACAACGACACCTTCGATGCGTCGGCCAGGTCGAAGGTGAGGTGGTCGGGCCCCTGGGCACCGACGCCCGACCCGGTCGGGAACATGCTCTTCGGCGGCTCCCTGAACGCGATGGAAATGATCCGCTGCCCCTCGGCCAGCCTTTTTCCGGTGCGGAGGTAGAACGGCACGCCTGCCCACCGCCAGTTGTCGATCTCGCACCGAAGGGCGACGAATGTGTCGGTCTCGGAGTCGGGGGCCACGCCCGGCTCGGACCGATACCCGGCGTACTGCCCTCGCACGACCTTCCGTGGGTCGATGGGGAGCATCGACCGAAACACCTTGTTCTTCTCTTCGCTGATTGCGCGAGGCTCGAGCGCGGTAGGTGGTTCCATGGCCATGAACGCGAGCACCTGAAAGAGGTGGGTGACGACCATGTCCTTGAACGCACCGGTCGATTCGTAGAAGTTGGCCCGTCCGTCCAGGGTCAGCTTCTCCGGAATGTCGATCTGGATGTGGTCGATGAAGTTGCGGTTCCAGATCGGTTCGAACAGCCCGTTCGCGAACCGGAACGCCAGAATGTTCTGGGCCGGCTCCTTGCCGAGAAAGTGATCGATGCGGAAGATCTGGTCTTCGTCGAACGTCTCGTGGACTGTGGCATTGAGCGCGATCGCGCTTGCAAGATCGGTGCCGAACGGCTTCTCCATGATGATGCGTGACCGCTTCACCAGGTCGGCAGCACCGAGCATTTCAACTACTGCCAGTGCAGCTTTGGGCGGTACGGACAGATAGTGCAGTCGTCTCGTGCCGGGTCCGAGTTCGATCTCCGCACGAGCGACAGCTTCACCGAGAGCCGCGGGACCGGCTTTCTGCGATACGTAGCTGAGCTTTCCGGCGAACTGCCGCCACTGCTCCTCGGACACCTTGCGTGTGGAGTACTCGTCGATGGCTTCGAGCGCCATCTGACGGAACTCGTCGCTCGTCATCTCCTCGAGGGACGTTCCGACGACTCGTATCCGCGGCGCCAGATCGGACAGTGCGAGGTGCATCATCCCGGACAGCAGTTTTCTTCGGGCCAGGTCACCGGTGGCGCCGAACAGCACCACGACCTGGGGTGGCAGTTCACTCGATTGCGCAGACGCAGGCGTTGTCACATCTGAAATAGTGGCACCGATGGGCTCCTCCTGCTGACCGAAGCATCGATCGGTCACACCGACGCCGCCAATTCGGACACGAGATCGCCTCGCTCACCGACCGTGATCGACTCCAGTTCGAGCCATCCGGCCAGTTCACGAAGCACCGGCGCGAGCCGGTCGGCGATGACCGAAGCGTCACGGCCACCCTCGACGAACGCGCCGAGGACCTGGAGCTCGGACCGCGCCCTGTCTCCCTTCAGATCCACCCGCGCCACCAGTTCGCCGTCGAGCAGGAAGGGGAACACGTAATAGCCGTGCACCCGCTTGTGCTGCGGGGTGTAGATCTCGATGCGGTAGTGGAAACCGAAGATCCGCTCGACGCGTGGGCGGAAGAAGATCATCGGATCGAACGGGCACAACAGAGCAGCGCCTTTGACCGACCGCGGGATTCGCGCGTCGACGTGCAGATACGCGGGAGCGCCCCAGTCCGTGACGGCAACCTGCTCCAAGGTTCCGTCCTCCACCAGGTCGGCGATCGCCGTCTTGGTCTGCTTCTGCGAAAGACGGTAGTAGTCACGGAGATCCGGCTCGGTGCCGATACCCAGCGCGAGCGCGGACTGAGCCACCAGGGTACGAACCGCGTCGGACTCGTCGATCCGCTGCGCCAGTACGTGAGGGGGAACGACGCGTTCGGTCAGGTCGTAGTGCCGGACGAACGCGGCGCGAGTAGCAACCGACACGACACCTGCCGAAAAGAGCTGCTCGCAGACGATCTTCACGTCACTGCGATCCCACCACGGACCTTTGCGCCCGGGGCGAGGTGTCTCGAGGGCTTGCTCGATCTCACCGGCACTGGACGGTCCACGGTCTGCGATCACGTCCAGAACATCGTCGGCGAGAGTGGGACTTCGTTCCAGAACCGTCTTGGCTCCGCCCCATCGCCCGTGCTGGTACAGCTCCATCCGCCAGCGCATCAACGGCCAGTCCTCGACGGGGATGAGAGCCGCCTCGTGCGCCCAGTATTCGACGAGCTTGCGCGGCTTTCGAGCCGTGTCGGTCCACGCAGCGGCGTCGATCACGCCACGGTCGTACAAACCGACCCGGCTGAACACGGGCGCATAGTGCGCGCGAACGAGCACGGACACCGAGTCGATTTGCAGCAGACGGGTGTTGCCGATCACCTTGTGCACAGCTCGCGCTGACGCGCCCCGCTCGGTCACCGGGTGCGCAGACGCCAAACCCTGAGCTGCCAGCGCAGTGCGTCTGGCCATCGCCGCGGTCATCTCGCGCATGCGTCACCGGCTCCAACCGTGGGTGCGAGCGATATCCTCCATCGTCGCAGCGAGCTGCGACAAACCCGGCTCCTCGATCGGAAAGTGCCCGCACCCCTCGAGCAGGACGAGAGTCTTCTCCCCGGCGATCCGATTCAAGAACCGAATGCTGAGTTCCGGCGGTGTCCAGCGATCCTCCGCTGGATGCACCAGAGTGACCTTCGGTCCCGAGTAGTCCTCGGGGAGCGTGTGCCGAAAGGACATGAAGCTACTGAGAAATCCGAGCGGGACCGACACCCCGCCGCCGAGTGGATCAGTGGCGCACGTCCTGGACAGTTCCGGGTCGAGACTCATCTTGTCGATGTCCATCAGCCACCGCACCGGTACCCGGACCCGGCCCAGCATCGAAGCACCGATCTTCAGCAACATGGGAGCCGGTCCACCGAGAACGCTGAAGCGGGCGGCCGCCGAGCGTGCAGCAGGATCCGAGGGATCGAGCAAGCACGTCGCGACCACGTCCGCGACTTCGCCGGTGCGCGCGGCAACTTCGTAGGCAAGCATTCCGCCCATGCTTGCGCCGAAGAGGACCAACGGCCTCGAATCATGCTGCCGCTCAGCGATAACGAGGTCGCACAGCATGTCGACCCAGTCCTGGTAGCGCACCCGCCCTGGGTCAGCGACGACTGTTCGCCCGTACAGCGGCATATCCGGAAACAACACATCGGCTCCCCGGGTCGCTGCCAGCGCGGCGAACGGCCACAAGGCCCCGGAATGCCCGCCTGCACCGTGGATCGCCAGTACCCGGACGGGCTCATCTCCGGTGCCGGCGCGGGCGACGTGAACCTCGATGTCGCGCCACTTCCACGTCGTCGACGTCGGTTGTGTTTCGGTCCGATATTCCGCAGGCAGAAAACTCGCATAGCGGTCAGTCATGAAGGCGACGATAGTCAGCCCATCACTGTCGCAGCGAGGGTCCCTCCGAGTTCGTAACCGGAATCCCTGCTCGCCTTGTTCACCGTGGTGAGCTCGAGAGCCTCCGCGGCCAGTTCCAGTCCCCAACCGGTCGCGATCTTGCGGACGGCGGACACGGCACCCGCGGTGTCGTTGTTGCCGTGTACCCACACGCCGTACGGCCGTCCGGCAACGGCACCCAAACACGGGTAGTAGGTCGTGTCGAAGAAGTGCTTCAGCGCACCGCTCATGTAGCCGAAATTCGCCGACGTACCGAACAGGTATCCGTCCGCGCCCAAGACGTCGGGCACGGTCGCGCCGAGAGCAGGTACACAGCGCACGGTCACGCCTTCGATACCGGGATCCGCCGCGCCCGCCAACACCGCCTCCAGCAGCTCGTGTGTCGGCGGCGACGGCGTGTGATGAACGACGAGGAGGGTGGACATCGTCAGGCGGCGTCCTCGCGTTCGAGTGCGACCGCTCGCTTCATCGTTTCGCGAGCACGACCGCGGTCACCGGCGTAGTCGTACGCTCGGGCCAGGCGGTACGAGTTGCGCCAGTTGTCCGGATCCTTCTCCCACTCGGCCTTGACCTGCTGGAACATCTCGTCCGCCGCATCGCGCGAGATTCTCCCCGAGGGCATCCGTGGTAAGTCGGACACATCCAGTTCGAGGTTCTCCTCATGGATCCGTTGCGCGAGATGCTGATGCTCGAACCCAGCCTTCAGCGTTGCACCGACAATCCAGACGCCGATGATCGGAAGGAGAATGACGCCGATCCCGAGTCCGATGTTGACCACACCGCCGGTCCGGATCAGCGACACTCCACGCGTCCCCAAGAGGTAGAAGTAGAACCCGAGAATCAGCACCATCACGCCGATGACGAGTAGGACCTTCGTTGCTTTGTTCATGCCGGGTTACAGGTCGAGGAACGGATCGAGTCCGACGGTCAGTCCAGGGCGCGCGCCGATCTCGCGTACCCCGAGGAGCACGCCCGGCGCGAACGACGTCCGATCGAGCGAATCGTGACGAATCGTCAGCGTCTCCCCCTGCGTGCCCAGCAGGACCTCTTGGTGTGCGACCAGTCCGGCGAGGCGGATCGAGTGCACTCGCACTCCGTCGACCTCGGCACCGCGGGCACCGTCGAATTCGGCAGTCGTGGCATCGGGCGACGGGCCTACGCCTGCTTTTTCACGAGCCTTGGCAATGAGTTCCGCCGTACGGTACGCGGTACCCGAGGGCGCGTCGGCCTTGTTCGGATGATGCAGCTCGATGACCTCGACCGAATCGAAGAACCGTGCGGCCTGCTCGGCGAACCGCATACTCAGAACCGCACCGATGGCGAAGTTTGGTGCGATCAGCACTCCGGTGTCGGGGGACGCCGCAAGCCAGGAACGGACAGTGTCGAGTCGTTGCTCGTCGAAACCCGTGGTTCCGACGACGGCGTGAATTCCGTGTCCGACCAGAAATTCGAGGTTGTCCATCACGACGTCGGGGTGAGTGAAATCAACCACCACCTGCGTGTCCGCGTCGACGAACGTCGACATCGCATCGCCCTGATCGACGGTAGCGACAAGGTCCAGGTCCGCGGCCGCGTCGACGGCAGCGCAGATCGCCTGGCCCACCTTGCCGCGGGCACCCAGGACGCCGACCCGGATAGGTGCTGCTGAACTCACTTCTGCTCCGCTCTGAACTCTCGACACTTCGTGCACGTCGAAGCCTACTGACCTACCCGAAACTTCCGATACGCCGGTAACGGATAGGTGACGATAGATCTCCACAATTCGCTTTTTCGCCGATCGGCCCGATACTGACATCAGTTGGCAGACAACCTTGTTGGGGAAGGGGGTGAAGGGAATGACCGACACATGGGGAATTCCGTCGGAGGTGTTCTGGAAGCTCTACGTCGTCACTGGGCTCGGTCTCGTGGTCGTCGCGGTCACATTCCGGATCTTGTTCAGCCCGAAGTCCATGCCAGCGGTGGCCGCAGACCGCCTGACGCCGCCCCAGCTAGGGATGCTGGCGGGCGGTCCAGGCCGAGCGATCGCGGCATCACTGGCGATACTCCGCACCGCCGGTCTGATAACGGTGAGCGGTCACATTCTACGACCGCTTCCGCACAGCGACGTCACTTTCGATCCGTTCACCCGTGCCGTGTACACGAAACTTGCGCTGGCCTCCGCGTCCGGACAGCGAAACTCGCTCGCACACCGCTTGACATCGGAGACAGCCGCGCTGCGCCAGTCGTTGGTCCAGGGCGGGTTCTGTGCGCCGGCCTCGTGGTCGCGGAGCCTGACTCTCAACATCGTCCCGCTCATCGTCCTCGCACTTGTCGGAATCGTACGAATAGCCTTCGGAATCGCAAGCGGCAAGCCGGTTATGTTCCTGGTCCTGGCGGTCACGGGGACCGTGACCGCCGCAGCCGTTCTGCGGATCTCCGACGGCCGGACCCGCGCTGGACGAGCGGTGGTGCGGACACTGTCCGGAACTCACGGCTATCTCGCGCCGAGCGCCCGGCCTGCCTTCGCAGCATACGGACCGCGCATGGCGGGCGTGTCAGCCGCCCTGTTCGCCGGATCCGCGCTGCTGTTGATCGATCCTGGGCTCGCCAGCGCGGCAGGATTGAACAGCGACGGCGGCAGTAGCGGTGGTAGCGACGGAGGCGGAGGCAGCTGCGGTGGAGGCGGAGGGTGCGGTGGAGGCGGAGGGTGCGGCGGATGACCTCACTGAGCGGACTCGGCATCGGCTGGCGTCCCGAAATCGCAGGCATCATCGCCCAGTTCGATGGCCTCGACTTCTGTGAGGTAATCGCAGAATCCGTCGGCACCGTCGCACCGACGGCGCTGACCGAGCTGGACCTGCCGATTGTTCCGCACGGTGTTTCGCTGTCGTTGGGCAGCGATGAGACAGTGGACGGCCGGCGGGTCGAGAATCTCGCACGGGTTGCGGCGCTCCTCGATGCCCCTCTCGTCAGCGAGCACATCGCCTTCGTGAGAGCAGGCGGCATCGAGGCCGGGCATCTGCTCCCCGTACCGCGCACGTACGAGGCCTTGGACGCACTGGCCCGAAACATTGCGATCACCGAAGACGGCCTACCCGTGCCATTGGCAGTGGAAAATATTGCCGCCCTGTTCGATTGGCCAGACGACGAGCTGACCGAGGGAGAATTCCTTGCCGAGCTGATCGACCGCACCGGCGTTGCGTTGGTTCTCGACATCGCCAACGTCTATGCCAACGCCCTCAATCGCGGGAGGGATCCGTGGACCGAGCTACAGCGATTGCCGTTGGATCGAATCGCATACTGTCACATCGCCGGTGGGAGCATTCGCGACGGTGTCTATCACGACACCCACACCGATCCGGTCCCGAGCGAGGTCGTGGAGTTGCTCCGCGAACTGACGCACTCGGGGTGTCGACCTGCCGTCATGCTCGAGCGCGACGGCCACTACCCACCTGCGACCGAACTCCTGGCCGAACTTGATGCGATCGCCTACGCCGCGTGTATGGAACCCGTTGCGACAAGCACAGAATGGGTACGGTCGTGAGCGATCTCGGGAGCCGTCAGAGTGAACTCGTTCGTGCCCTCGTTGCGGGTGGGCCGTTGCCGATCGGCTTCGATTCCGACGCGTTGTCCCTCGCGTCCGCTGCCCTGCTACGTAAACGTGCCGGAGCGGTTGCCCGCCGTCTCCCGATCGAGGCTTCGGTGCTGGGTGATCGGTTCGGTTCACTGTTCGTCACCTGGGCACGAAGTTGCCCACACAGCGACTCGGCACAGGAAGCGCGCGAATTCCTCGACCACCTGTACTCGATCGACGCCCTCCAGCGACCCGCGCGCCGGTGGTGGAGGTTCAGGCGCCGTACGTGAACGTGCGGCCCAGTACCTTCACCTGCCTCGTTACATCTCGACAGGTACGGTCGATCGGTGACAAGTGGAACGACGCCCGTGCTGCGCGCCGACAATGTAGATCTGGTTCGAAACGGGCGATACCTGCTGCGCGATGCATCCGTGTGCGTCGCCGAGGGCGAACACTGGGTATTGCTCGGCGCGAACGGCGCAGGCAAAAGCACGTTGCTCAGCTTGCTGGGTGCCTTCGTACATCCCACTCACGGCAGCGTGCACGTCCTCGGCCATCGACTCGGTCGCGTCGATATGCGCGAACTTCGCACGCACATCGGCCACGTCGATCCGCGGCTACGCGTCGAGGCGTCACTCACTCTCTTCGAGACGGTGCTGACCGGCATGACGAACACCCCTGATCTGGTTCCACGGTGGTCGCCGTCCGAGTTCGAAGAGTCACGGGCCCGCATGTTGATCGAATCGCTCGGCGTCGAACACCGATCGGATTCGCGGTGGTTCACGCTGTCCCAGGGGGAACGCGGTAGGGCCCTCATCGCACGAGCACTTCTACCGAGTCCAGCCTTGCTGCTCCTCGACGAACCGGCTACCGGGCTCGATCTCGCTGCCCGAGAGCAACTTCTGACCGCTCTGGACAATTCACGTGCCGATCACGCCTCCCTGGCCAGCATCCTCGTAACCCATCATCTGGAAGAAATTCCGGCGTCCACCACGCACGCCGTTCTCATTCGCGACGGCCGCATCATCGCCGACGGTCTCGTCGACGACGTCATCACCACGGCCAACATCAGCGACTGCTTCGACCACCCCATCGTCATCGACCGCCGCAATGGACGATGGGCAGCGACCGCCGGTCAGAACGTAATTATCTGACGGATCGCGTTGCCGTCGGCAAGTTCGTCCATCCCGCGATTGATGTCGTCGAGTTCGATGCGCGAACTGATCAGCTTCTCCACCGGAAGCCTTCCTTCACGCCACATCTGGGCGTATTTCGGAATATCCCGTGCCGGAACGGCGGAACCGAGGTAACTCCCGATGATGGTCCGTGCTTCGGCGACGAGGCCGAGGGGCGAGATCGACGACCTGGCGTCGGGAGCCGGGAGGCCGACGGTGATGGTCGTACCACCGGGCGCGGTCGCAGCGACCGCTGCTTCGAACGCACGAGCGTTTCCGGCAGCTTCGATGACGATGTCAGCCCTGATTCCCTGCTCTTCACGCTCGGCCGGCGAATAGGTCTGTGTCGCACCGAGTTCCCGAGCAATGGCCAGTTTGTCCGCGACACCGTCGACGCCGATCACTTCCCCTGCCCCGACGGAGACTGCCGTCAGAATGGACGCCATCCCGACGCCGCCGAGACCGATCACCATGACCGACTGTCCTGGGCGGGGCCGGCCGGCGTTGAGAACCGCTCCCCCACCGGTGAGAACTGCGCAGCCGAGAACCGCAGCAACGTCCGCGGGGATGTCGTCGTCGACCGCCACGACGGACTTCCGACTGACCACCGCGTGCGTCGCGAACCCCGAGACCCCGAGGTGGTGCTTGATCTCGGCGCCGTCGCGAACCAGCCTGGCACCGCCGTCGAGCAGCGTTCCCGCGTTGTTGGCGGCACTGCCGGGAATACAGGGCATCTGACCGTCCGTCCGGCATCCCGCGCACTCACCGCAGCGTGGCAGGAAGGTCATCACCACGCGTGTTCCGATCGGCAGGTCGTCGACGCCGTGGCCGACGGACTCGACACGCCCGGCAGCTTCGTGACCGAGCAACATCGGCACCGGCCGGACCCTGTTCCCGTCGACGACGGACAGGTCCGAATGACACAGTCCTGCGGCCTCGATACGGACGAGGACCTCGCCGTCACCCGGCGGTGCGAGATCCAGTTCGGAGATGGAGATGGGCTGCGATTCGGCGAAGGGCCGGGATCGTCCGATTTCCTCGAGTACTGCGCCGCGGATCTTCATTCGCCCCACTCTAGGTGAGCCGCCTCACAGCGGTAGCCGCGGCCGGAGCAGGTGGGCGACCAGCCCTGTCCATCCGGTCTGATGGGAAGCGCCGAGCCCCTCACCTGTGTCACCGTCGAAGTACTCGTTGAAGGTCGGGTGCACACTCCACAGTGGATCGTCACTGGATTCGATCCGGTCACCGTCGGCAGGCCGTTTACCGTTCACCGGTCGGAACAGCGATGCCAGACCGTTGTCGATGAGATCGGCGGCCTCGGTCAACGTGCAGTGGTTGCCCGAGCCGGTCGGGATCTCGATAGTGAACGACGTGCCGTAGTGACGGCCGTACGCCCGCAGTTTGTCGGCGAGCAGAACGTTGACCGGGAACCAGATCGGGCCGCGCCAGTTGGAGTTTCCGCCGAACATCCCGGTGCGGGATTCCCCCGGCTCGTACTCGATCGAGAGGCTGCGCCCGTCGATGTCGTAAGTGACACCGTCCCGGTAGGACGCGGACAAGGACCGAATCCCGTACTGCGACAGAAACTCCTCGGAATCGAACATTCGCGCGAGCACTCGCTTCAGCCGCTCGGGTTCGACCAATGACAGCAACACCTTCACCTCGCCGCCGTCCTTACGTGCCAGCAGCGGACTGATCATCTCCGGCCGACGACGTTGAACCCATCGCAATCGTGCTGTCAGATCGGGGCATTCGTCCTCGACCCACGACGGAATCTCGGTCGCTCCGAGGATCGGCAGCAATCCCACCATCGACCGCACCCGGAGCGGTACCGCGTCCCCAACAGGAGGCACGAGCACGTCGTAGAAGAAGCCGTCCTCCTCGTGCCACAGCGAAATATGCTGCGAACCAAATGACTTCACTGCCTTGGCGATCGACAGGAAGTGGGCGAAGAACTTGGTTGCGACGTCGTCCCAGGCGCTGTCGTGCCGGGCGAGTTCCAGCGAGATCTTGAACATCTGCTGGCAGTAGAACGCCATCCAGCTCGTCGCGTCCGACTGCTCCAACCGGAAACCGGGAGGCAGGGGCGCGGACCTGTTGAACAGTCCGATGTTGTCCATTCCCAGGAATCCGCCCTCGAATATATTCGAGCCCTCGGAGTCTTTTCGATTGACCCACCACGCAAAATTGAGCAGCAGCTTCGTGAATACCCGAACCAGGAAGTCGCGGTCACGGTAGCCGTCGATGCGGTACACGTGCCACGCTGCCCATGCATGCACCGGCGGGTTGACATCGCCGAACTCCCATTCGTACGCGGGCAGTTGACCATTCGGGTGCATGGACCACTCGCGGCACATGAGCACGAGCTGCTCCTTGGCGAAGTCCGGATCGACGTGCGCCAGCGGAATCGTGTGGAAAGCCAGGTCCCATGCGGCGAACCAGGGATACTCCCACTCGTCGGGCATCGAGATCACGTCTGCAAGTGCCAGATGCCGCCAATGCGTGTTGCGTCCTCCATGAGCTCGACGAGACTCGGGTGCAGGCTCTCCTACTCGGTCTCCTTCGAGCCACTGATCGACGTCGTACCGGTAGAGCTGCTTGGTCCACAACAGACCTGCATAGGCCCGCCGAGCGACGTGACGGTCCTGCTCGTGAAGATCTGCGCCGATTATCGATCCATAGAACTCGTCGGCCTCGGTCCGACGGTCGGCGACGACGGCGTCGAAGCCACGGCCGAAAGTCTGCTCATCGGGAGCGTTGGTGGACAGGCGAAGCTTGACTTCGACCGTTGCTCCCGGCGCGATATCGTCGAAACCGAACCAGAATGCGGACTTGGTTCCGGTCTGGTCTGGATTGACAGCGCTTTCGTCCCCGTTGACGACGCGGTTTCCGATTCCGTCCTTGCTGAACGGCGTGCGGTTCTCCTGCCCCCACAGCTCGGCGGCGTTGGTCTCGTTGTCGCAGAACAGAACTTCCGGGTGCCCCTCGGCACTGAGGTAGTACCTTCCCAGAAACCCGTGCTCGGCTTCGACAGCACGTATGCCGCCGGTCTGAAGGTCCGGTGGCACGACCTCTCTCAGGATTCCCGCACGGTCGTCGCGACCCCACGCCCACGTGTTTCGCAGCCACAGGTGTGGCAGCAAGTCCACCGACTCGGCCTCGGGACCGTGGTTGGTGATCGAGATGACGATGCAGATGTCGTCGGGTGACGCCTTGGCGTACGTCACCTGCACGTCGAAGAAGCGGTTTTCCTCGAGGATCCCCGTATCGGCGAGTTCGTACTCGCGTTCGTCACGCCCGCGTCGGGCGTTCTCTTCGCGAAGCTGCTGGTAAGGGTATTCGGCGTGCGGGTAGCGATAGAGCCACTGCATCCAGCTGTGGGTGGGGGTGCCGTCGACGACCCACCAGTACTCTTTTGCGTCCTCACCATGGTTGCCCTCACCGTTGGTGAGCCCGAAGAGCCGTTCCTTGAGGATCGGATCCTTGCGATTCCACAGTGCGAACGCAAAATTGAGGAAACCGAAACGATCGCTGATTCCGCCCAATCCGTCCTCGCCCCAGCGGTACGCGCGCGCGTGCGACTGATCGAACGGGAAGGACTGCCAGGCATCGCCGTCTGCTGAGTAGTCCTCGCGCACAGTGCCCCACTGACGACCGGCGAGATATGGACCCCACTGCCGCCACGGTCCGCTGACTCCCGGCGATTCGGCGAGGCGCGAATGTTCAACGGTGGAGGGACTGTCGTCGTCGGTCACGGGCACCAGTCTGCTATCTCCGGGTCACGGACGCACGCCGACGTTGCTGGCCAGGTATCCGACGCGTCGCTGCACGGCCGCGATCTCACGAACGCCGTCACCGAGAAGACTTCGTTCGAGGGCCGAAAGCTCTGCCATCACGAGAACGTCTCCGGGCGGCACACCCGCTTCGACCTGAGCGATCTGATGTCCGAGCCGCAGTCGCTGCAGCAGATCGAACACCTCGGTGAGAATCTTCACGTCATGATCGGCGAGTAGTCCGTTGCCCGACGCAGCCGCCAATCGAGCGGGGGTCGACGCGGAGGCAAGTCCAACGGACAGGCCGCCCCACCTGGCGAGGTTGACGATGGGAGTGATGGCGTGTGCCTTCAGGTCGAACGTGCCCCCGCGTCGCGCCAGCACGTCGCGTAGTGACCGAAGCCGCGCACGTCCGGCCAGGGCGTCACGAAGTTGCAGGCGAAGCGCGTCGGGATGATCCTCGGCAAGTGTCCGGTACACCTGTGGCACCGTGTGTAGCTCCCGGTTCCCCCAGACGACTCGACCGTCGACGAGCAGCGAGGACATGATCAGGCCGGAGTCTCCGGCAGGATTCCCACGATCGCCGAAGGGATTGCTGAGCCAGTGCGCTGCCGCGGTTCGCCACTGGCTGGCCGATCGGGCGAATCTCGGAGAGCTGGCGACAGCGCCGTTGGAATCGGCAGGGAGACCACACTCGGACAGGGTTCGATGCACGCGCGACGCCAGATCCATCAAGGCCGTATCCCTCGTCCGTTCTCCGCCGTGTGGGTCGGGAAGCAGGTCGGACCAGGACAGCGCGCTGTCCACGTCGGACGACGGCATCGCCTCGCGCCGCGCGACGCTGCCAAGCGTCAGCCATGCCATCTCGGTGCGCGGAACCTCGGGATTCGCGCTCCACTCGAGCTCGAGCGCGCGACGTACGACGCTGTCGATGACGACGGACAGAATGGCGCTGACCGCAGTGGCCTCGGTTCCACTGCGGAACAGATCCACCGCGAGACCTGGGATTCTGCGCGCGGCCACCGCTAGTTCGTCCGAGTCGGACGCTAGCGCAACCGACCGCCTCAGCACGAAGCTGCGACTGGTCGACGCCGCGTGCAGTTCACCGTCCTCGACGACCCCGAGCACTTCACCTCGAGTCGACAACACCGGCATGTGCCGCAATCCTCGATCGAGCATGTCCACGAGCACCGTTGCAGCAAGGCGATCTGCGGTGACAGTCTCGGCAGGCGCAGTCATGACCACCCTGATCGGGGTATCGACGCCGATCCCCGCAGCGACCACTCGAATCCGAAGATCACGATCGGTGAATATTCCGTGTGAGCCGTCAGGTAGCGGTACGACCACGCACGAGGTGCCGCTGTCGGTCATCCGCTGGACGGCGTCACGAACCCCCGTTTCAGGATCCACGAGCACCGGCGGCCCTGACACCAGTTCCCCGACAGTTCGTTTCGTACTCCGATCCGTTGGTCCGCCGATCTGAGCGTTGGCAGTCGACACAGCATCGGCCAGAAATTTCAGACCCGCCGGGTTCGAGAACAGCGGACGCATCAGAGTCCCCGGCAACTGGATCAGCGAACTCGGTTCGGTCGTACGAGCCACGAATCCGAATGCGGCCCCGGACAGCATCGCCGAGAAGCCGAAGACACCACCGACGTCGATGGCATCGATAGGCACTGCCGTCAGAGCCGAGTCCTCGGGGTGAAGTATCACCACCCGACCGCTGCACACCACCCACACCGAATCCACATCACGCATATCTACATCGAGAATCGTTGCTCCGGTGGCAAATTCGGATCGGACAGCATTGCTTGCCAGTTCCGCCAGCTCACCCGGCGTCGCGGACTGGAACGGCGGAAACCGACGGAGAAATTCAGCTGTGTCGTCCACGAACGAGATCTGCGCACTTCTCCGCCATCGTCATGACGGTGATGTTGGGGTTGACCGGAGGTAGTTTCGGCATCGCGGACGCGTCGACGACGCGCAGATTGCGAACGCCCTTGACTCTCAGTTCCGGATCGAGAACCGCCGAAGGATCGCTGACGGAACCCATTCGGGCAGTTCCAGCAGGATGGTAGACCGTGTTGTGGGTCTTGTGCACGTAGTCGAGAAGGTCGTCGTCGGTCACCGCTTCGGGGCCGGGCGCCAGCTCTCGTTCGATCCACGAGGCCAGTGGATCCTCGGCTGCAATTGTCCGAGCCAACTTCAGCCCCGCGAGCATGACCGCGTCATCGTGGCCTTCCGGATCGGTGAAGTAACGCGGATCGACACGTGCACGATCGCGAAAGTCCCGGCTGCGCAGTCGAACTGTTCCACGCGAGCGGCCCTGAGTAACGTTCGGCGTAAGGCAGAATCCATTGTCGGTTGTCGGATAGCCCCAACGAAGTGTGTTCATGTCGAACGGCACGCTGCCGTAGTGCATCATCACATCCGGATAGTTCAAGTCAGGGTTCGTCCTCGCGAACACGCCGATTTCCCACCACTGCGACGACGTTGTCACCATCGGACGCGATGCATCCCAGAACACCAAGCCCTCGACGTGGTCGTCGAGATTCTCCCCCACTCCGGGAGAGTCCACTCGGACCGCGATACCCATTGCCTGCAACTGTGCTGCTGGGCCGATCCCGGACAGCATCAGCAACTTCGGAGTGTCGATCGCACCGGCTGTGACGATCACTTCCCGACGTGCGGACACCGTGTCGTACCCCGTGAGATCGGGCCTTTGATACCGCACGCCCGTTGCAGTGAGTGCATCGTCGATCAGGATTTCACTGATCCAACAGTGGGTTCGGACTTCGAGGTTGGGGCGTGAATCCAGGATCGGATGCAGGTACGCGTGCGAGGTGGACATTCGCTTGCCGTCCTCGCCCGCGTTGATCTGAAACCACCCTGCACCGTCGAGCACGGTGCTACCCCGGTTGAACTGAACGGTAGGCAGACCTACCCGCGCAGCAGACTCCAGAACCGCTGCGCCGCAGGGATCCTCCGGCGGAACGTCCCTCATGCGAACCGGCCCGTCGTGGCCACGTCCGGTGTCGTTGTTCTCCACGCGTGCTACCAGAGGCAGAATGTCCTTCGAACCCCACCCGGTTGCTCCTGCGGTTTCCCAGTCGTCGAGCGTTTCGGCAGGTGGATGGAATGCGATGCAGGAATTGTGCGACGAGCATCCACCCAGGACTTTTGCGCGGGCATGTCGCATGAAGCTGTTTCCGCGCTCCTGTGGCTCGACCGGATAGTCCCAGTCGTAGCCGGAGTCGAGTAGGTGCATCCATTCGGAGAGCTCGAGGATGGCGTCGTCACCGACGTCGGACGGACCGGCCTCGACGAGGCAGACCGTGACGGAGGGATCCTCACTCAATCTGGCGGCGAGGACGCACCCGGCCGTTCCGCCTCCTGCTATGACGTAGTCGAACACTGTGTCGCTCACGTAGGGCTCCTGTCGTCACCGGTGGATGCGTGCGAAACCAACGTACCGATGTGGTGGCGCCCCTTGATCCCGTACCAGGCCAGACCGAGCAGAAGTATCGCGCCGATGTATACGAACGCGCCGAAGGTGTTGTACCAGGGGCTGCCGTACACCTCCACTCGCGGCCACGCCAAATTCAGAGCCATTGCCGAACCCCACACGACGGCGACGATGTTGACCAGCATTCCCCACCTGCCCATGGTGAAGTAGCCTCCCGGCTTCAGATCCTTCGGTGGCCATTCGCCTTTGAGCCGCTTGGCGAGCAGTGGTCCGGTCACCATCAGGTAAGCGAGGTAGATCATGATGATTGCGATCGAGGTGAGCACCGTGAAGATCTGAGGTTGCCCGACGTTGACGACGAGGATCGCGATCGCGAGCACGCCGATCGTGATCGCCGGCACCACCGGAGTCTGAGTCTTGGGGTTGACCCTCGCCAGACTCTCCCCGAACGGGAGTGCATTGTCGCGTGCCATGGCGAAGGTCAATCGGATGGCAGCGGTATGAACTGCCAGCGAGCAGACGATCACCGCGATGACGATGCAGATCAGGAATATCGTGCCGAGAGGGCCCCACATCACTGCTTCGACGATGGACTGCAGACTGCCCTCGGGTGTACCGAGGGACGGATCGTCGAGGTCGGGCGCAGCCATGACCGCGAACACCAGAATGGCACCGCCGATCACGAAGGACGCGAGGATGGCCCGCAGGATCGCTTTGGGCGCGGTCCGTCGCGGTTCCACGGTCTCCTCGCCGAGTGACGACGCTGTATCGAATCCGTACATGACGTAGCCGGACGCGAGTGAGGCCACCAGAAAAGCCGACAGAAAGCCGCCACTTTCGCCTGCGCCGTAACCGTTGGTGGAGAAGAAGACTTCGGGACCTCGGGTGATGTTCGCGGCCAGAATGACGGCAATCAGCACTGCGGCGATGAGTTCGATGAACACGCCTGCGCTGTTGATCATTGCCATCAGTTTGACGCCGAGGGCGTTGATTGTCGTGGTGATGGCGATCATGATCGCGCCCAACAGGACAGCGTTGGTCGCGAAATCGTTGTCACCGCTGCCGTCCCCGATGATCTGAAAACCGCTCCAGATTCGAGGAAGGTTCAGTTGTAGCGCGAGCACAACCGCCGACAGCGTGACGATCGAGGCGGTCAACATCAGCCACCCGGCCGACCACCCCACGATCCGTCGACCGAGCAGCTTCGCCCAGTTGTACACCGATCCGGCGACCGGATATTTCGCCGCCAGCTCCATGAAACACAAGGCGACGCAGAGTTGACCGAGGAACACCATCGGCCACGACCAGAGATAGGCCGGCCCTGCGGTACCGAAACCGAAGTAGAACAGCTGGAATGTTCCGGTGAGAATCGAGATGTAGCTGACGCCGGCGGCGAAGCTCGCGAACTTGCCCAAGCTTCGGTCGAGCGATTCCTTGTAGCCGAAATCGTCCATACCGCTGTCGGAATTCAGTGTCATGGCCCGTACTGCCTTTCGTCTGGCAGAAATCGAGGAACTTATCGAGTGTGGAACCATCCCGCCGCCGTTGGCGAAGTGTTGTGCCAAATGTGCTTTGCTTCTTGATATTCGGACAATCCGGACGGACCCAACTCCCGGCCGTTCCCCGAACGTTTGAATCCGCCCCATTCCGCAGCGGCTGTGTAGATGCCGAAATCGTTGAGCCACACCGTTCCGTGACGCAGTCCGCGCACCATACGCTCGCCTCGCGCACTGTCCGACGTTCGGACACCCGCCGCGAGACCGTAGTTCGTGTCGTTTCCGAGTCGCAGGGCTTCCTCCTCGGTTGTGAAACGCTCAACAGTGAGTATGGGGCCGAACGTCTCCTCTTGCACGATTTTCATGGAGCGGTCGCATTTGTCGAAGATCGTCGGGAGGAAGAAGCTTCCATCGGCAAGGCGCGGATCCTCCGGCCTGGTGCCACCGATCACCAATTCGGCGCCCTCTTCGATGCCGAGGGCGACGAATCCTTCGATCTTGGTGCGCTGCGCGTGAGACACGAGCGGTCCGGTTTCGCTCTTCTCGTCCAGCCCGGATCCCATTCGTATTCCACGCGCACGCTCGGCGATTGCGTCCACGAACCGGTCGGCGATCGATTCTTCGACGATGAGGCGTGTTCCTGCCGAACACACCTGACCGGAGTGCAGGAACACACCAGTGAGCACGTGGTCGACCGAATTCTCGAAGTCCGTGGGATCTGCGACGGCATCGGCGAACACGATGTGCGGATTCTTCCCGCCCAGCTCGACGGCCACTTTCGTGACGTTGGCTGCGGCAGCACCAAGGATCGTCCGTCCGGTCGCCAGTCCGCCGGTGAAGGAGATGAAGTCGACCTCGGGGTTCGCAGTCAGTGCTTCGCCGAGCACGGCGCCGCTCCCCTGAAGGAGGCTCAGGACCCCCGGGGGCACGCCTGCCTCCTCAGCAAGCTTGGCGAATGCGATGGTGCTCAGCGGCGTGACCTCGCTGGGCTTGAGAACCATCGTGCACCCAGCCGCGAGGGCAGGCGCGATCTTCCACGAGATCTGCAGCAGTGGATAGTTCCACGGGGCGATCATCACGCATACACCGATGGGTTCGTGCACGACGCGACTGATGATTTCGGGACGCCCCACATCGACCAATCGATCTGCGTGCACTGCCGCGAGCTCGGCGTAGTAACGGAACACCGAGGTGACGTCGTCGATGTCGATTCGACTCTCGGCCAACGTTTTTCCAGTGTCGAGTGTCTCGATTCGCGCAAGTTGCTCTTTGTCGCGCTGCAGAAGATCCGCGATCTTGGACAGCAGTGCGGTCCGGTCAGATACGGGCGTCGACGCCCATGTACCCTCGTCGAACGTTCTGCGCGCGGTCGCGACAGCTCGTCGGGCGTCGTCCGGGGTCGCTTCGTCCACGACGAGCACTACACCCCCGGTAGCCGGATCGATGACCTCACGGGTGCCCCCATCGGAAGCTTCAACCCATTCTCCATCGATCAGCAGCGAGGGCCGCAGGTTTCCTGGTTCGATTGCTGTGTTGCCGGACGTGGACACGTGGCACTCCTTCTCGCTGCTGACCGGAAGATTCGTGATCAACCGTATGCCCGCGATGAGTTTTCCGAATGTCACGGGTCGAATTCGGCATGAGAAAAGTGACAGCAGGGCTCTTTCATTCCGTCGACGGAGTAGTCGAAGCTCCGGACGAGTGGCAGTTCGATAGTTTCGACCCCGAGATGAGCGAGGAACTCGGCGCGATGATGGCCCGCGTGGACGCGGTCGTTCTCGGTCGCGTCGGCTACCAGGACTGGTCGAAGTATTGGCCGACGGCAAACGACGACGGGTTCGGCGCATTCATCAACGGGGTCTCCAAACATGTGGCCTCCACGACACTGAGGAGCACTTTGGAGTGGGAGAACACGTCGCTTATCCCTGGCGACGCCCATCAGTTCATCGCCGCGATGAAGGACACCGAGGGCGGCGAGATCGCGGTGTGTGCTGGAATCTCGATCGTTCGAAGCCTATTCTTCGCCGGGCTCCTCGACTCCCTGACGTTGATGACCCACCCGGTGATCGTGGGATCCGGCCGCCGATTGTTCGAGCCGCAGGATCCATTGACAAGGCTGGAGCTGCAGGCATCGCGGGTCACCAGCGCGGGGAACGCGATAGTGACCTACGGAATCAAGTGAGGTCAGGAGCACGCAGCGAGAAGTCGGGCAACATCGACGTCGTCCAGTCCTACGGGCGGATTGTTCATCATGATTTCGCGAAGGCGCCCCACGAACGCCGGACGACTGACGCCGAAGTCGGTGAGCACGTCCTCGCCCGGTCCGCTGCCGCGCGGAAACTGGACTGCCGGGTGATCACGCATGGTTTCCTCCGAGTGCCATCGATCGTCGGACTCCGGGGCAGTCCCGAGTCGGGGTCGGGGACCGCACCGGAGTTGAAAGCTTAATCAACTGTACCGCCCGATTCGTTACACATCGGTTGCGAGTGGAACGCGCGGTACCGTTCGAGACGCGTCTGGCCGGGGCAGTCGACCCCTGCAGTACTTGCCATCGCTCGCTAGGCCTGAAGCGAGCTCTCCTTCTCTCCGCAATCTCTCGAACGGAGTTCGTTTCCCCAATAGAGGTGCGGCTGTTGACAATTGGTGACTTCTCGCGCCGAGTCGGCCACGACTTGAAGTCGAACGTTTGTTCTAACCGGAGAGTATCGGAGAGGAGGATTGCACATGAGCACCGTGGACGACGAGTCCGGCCAGGACCGCATCGACAAGGGCCACTCCGATGACGCCAGGTCGGCCGATGACGCCAGCTCTCACGACGTGCCCGGGCTGCTCGATGCTGCCGTCGCCGCGACGCGAGCCGCGAACTCCGCAGTCGCCGTGTCCATCACCTTGGACGCAGACCGTATCGCCCATACCTCCGCATCGAACGAACTCGCATGCGCGATGAACTCGACAGCTGGCGCCGTCGAAGAGCCACTCGAAGTGTGGTGGGGCAGCCGTGAGTGCTATCGCCAACTTTTCACCGACGGGCTGATCGACCTGAAGGTTCTACGGACCATCCGTGACCACACGCTGGGCGCACCACCGGAGATCATCCTCGGCCTCCAGAGTCGGGCTGCGTATCTTCACGGCTACGGACACCTCGACCCCACCACCCTGCGCACCCGTGCCCAGGACGCCACCTGGCAGGTCATCTTCACGGTCGGTCGGAAATATCTCGACGCCCTCACCACGAGCGCCCGATGCAGCGTCCCCGACCCTCCGACGGGCACAGAGAGCGCACACTCACCGCACTGCACGTGTTCGTGCACCTGCGGCGCCCCACCGCGCCCAGCCGCGACGGCCGACCTCCTGAACCGTGCAGCGGCCGAGCACGACGCCGTAGCCTCGATGCTGCCCTCCCGTATGACGACCCCGACTCCCGAACAGCGCGCCGACGACCGCCGCCGACGCGCACACTCGGACTCTCCAGACCTCACAGTCGGGCGCACTCGCCCTCTTGCTGCGGGGCATGTCCCTGCGCCGCCGTCACCTGATCCTGATGCCCCGTCGCCGATGACCGCAGGCATTCTCGCCGACCACGACAAGAAGCTGATGGAGACCGACCCTGCACGCACCAACGCCGAATACTCGGACGGTCACGGAGGACACACGACGCCACCCCCGGGCGCCCTGCGATACACGCCCAGCGCGGCTCTTGCTCAGTGGGTCCGAGCGCAGTACCCCACCTGCCGATTCCCTGGCTACGCTGTTCGGTCGAGTCGCTGCGACCTCGACCACATCATCGGGTTCGACCACCAGAACCCCGAACAAGGAGGCTGGACCATCAGCAGCAATCTGGCCCCCTTCTGCCGGACTCACCACAACTTGAAGACCAGCAAGCTGTGGCCGACCGAGAAGCTCCCCGACGACGTCCTGCACATCACCGACCCACACGGAAACCACTACTTCAGCCCACCCGAACTGTGAGGGTTCCGTTGGCCGAAACGACTGCCGCGCCGAAAATTCGGACGTAGCATCGCATGCGTGACCGCCTCGCTGCGCATCCTCGTCTACAGCAGCAACACCAACACGCGTACCGCGGTGACAACTGCGATCGGCACGCACCCCGACTCCGCATTGCCTGCATTCGAGTACCTCGAAGTCGCAAGCGAGCCCATGGTGGTGCACTATCTCGACGCTGGCGGAATCGACCTCGCGATCCTCGACGGCGAGGCCACACCGGCAGGCGGGATGGGTGTCGCGAAGCAATTGAAGGACGAAATCGAGCATTGCCCTCCTCTTGTCGTACTCACCGGCAGGCCGGACGACCGATGGCTCGCCGATTGGTCCGGGGCGGAGGCCGCCGTGTCCCATCCCATCGATCCGTTCGTCCTCACCCGTGCGGTCACGGACTTGCTGTCGAACCGATCGAATTCCATCGGTCACAAGTGATTCCACCGTTGGACCGGCACGACGGCCAACGCTCGGTGCAAGATCAACTTTATTGCCGACACGCCAAGCTCGCTGGTCGAAAACCGAGACAAGTCGGGGCATCACACCGGTAGGCTGTGTTTCAGCTCACATTTTTCTCTCGGCTAAGGACCTCTTGGCCGACGGAGCTCCCCAGATGCTCACGAGGCAGGTACGGAGAGGCTGAACAGGTTGAACGAGTACATCCCCGTTTTCGTCCTCGGCGCTGTCGCAGTCGCCTTCGCCCTCGTGTCCGTCGTCATCGCCGCAGTCATCGGCCCCAAGCGCTACAACCGCGCCAAGCTGGATGCCTACGAATGCGGCATCGAACCCACGGCTCAACCCATGGGGGCCGGGCGATACCCGGTGAAGTTCTACCTGACAGCGATGCTGTTCATCATCTTCGACATCGAAATCGTATTTCTCTATCCCTGGGCGGTGCACTTCGATGCGCTGGGGATCTTCGGACTGCTCGCCATGATGATGTTCATCGTCAGTGCCGCAGTTGCCTACGCCTACGAGTGGCGACGCGGCGGACTGAGCTGGGACTAGATCCCGTAGCTACCTGCGTCGCACACAACGAGTCGCATACAACGAGAAGGGTCTGACATGGGTCTCGAGGAGAAGCTGCCGAGCGGCTTCCTGCTGAGCACGGTGGAGGGTCTTGCCGGCTATGTCCGTAAGGGCTCGCTGTGGCCTGCAACGTTCGGACTGGCGTGCTGCGCCATCGAGATGATGGCTACCAGCTCCGGCCGGTTCGACATCGCAAGGTTCGGAATGGAGGCGTTCCGGGCGTCACCCAGGCAGGCCGATCTGATGATCGTCGCAGGCCGAGTCAGCCAGAAGATGGCACCGGTTCTCCGTCAGATATACGACCAGATGGCAGAGCCGAAATGGGTTCTGGCGATGGGGGTATGCGCCTCCTCGGGCGGGATGTTCAACAACTACGCGATCGTTCAAGGTGTAGACCACGTAGTGCCCGTCGATATCTACCTGCCAGGTTGTCCGCCGCGCCCCGAGATGCTGCTCGACGCGATTCTGAAGCTGCACGAGAAGATTCAAGAGATGCCGCTCGGCGCCGATCGGGAGAAGGTCGCTCGCGCCGCCGAAGAGGCTGCGTTGCAATCGAGGCCGACGATCGAGCTGAAGGGCTTGCTGCGGTGACCGCCGATCGACGCGGGATGTTCGGCGTCTACGGTTCCGGCGACACATCGGGTTACGGTCGATTGGTCGTTCCGGTTCTTGCCCAGGTCAGTTCGGAGCGGCCCTACGGTGGCTACTTCGACTCCATCGCGGACGAACTGACGGCAACACTCGCCGCAGCCGGCACAGCATTCGACGATGCAATCGAATCCGCCGTCGTGTTCCGCGGGGAAATGACGTTGCATGTTCGGCGGGAGCACCTGCTTCAGGTCGCGACAGATCTACGCAACGAGCCCGAACTTCGGTTCGAGATGTGCCTCGGCGTCAACGGTGTCCACTACCCGCAGAACACCGGTCGCGAACTGCACGCGTCGTATCCGCTTCTGTCGATCACACACAACCGACGGGTGCGGCTGGAAGTATCGGTCCCCGAGTCCGACCCGCACATTCCCAGCCTTGTCGGCATCTACCCCACGAACGACTGGCACGAACGTGAGACCTACGACTTCTTCGGTATCCAGTTCGACGGGCACCCGTCGTTGACGCGCATCCAGATGCCGGACGACTGGGTCGGTCATCCCCAACGCAAGGACTATCCACTGGGCGGAATCCCTGTCGAATACAAGGGCGCCAGTATTCCTCCCCCAGATCGACGGCGGGAGTACAACTGATGACCGACACAGCAGGCCACGAGAAGTCGTTCACGGTGTCCGGACAGGATTGGGACGACATCGTGACGGCCGCTGCCGTATCGTCTGCGGCGTCCTCCGAGGAACGAATCGTCGTCAACATGGGACCTCAGCATCCCTCGACACACGGGGTGCTCCGTCTCATTCTCGAGATCGAAGCCGAGACCGTCACCGAGGCCAGATGCGGAATCGGCTACTTGCACACAGGCATCGAGAAGAATCTCG
Source organism: Rhodococcus sp. FG69 (assembly GCF_057808915.1). Classification (NCBI taxonomy): domain Bacteria; kingdom Bacillati; phylum Actinomycetota; class Actinomycetes; order Mycobacteriales; family Nocardiaceae; genus Rhodococcus; species Rhodococcus sp. FG69. Next base: position 63,478 of record NZ_JBMDIX010000006.1, read on the forward strand.
AATTCCGCAACTGGACCCAGGGCGTCACGTTCGTCACTCGGATGGACTACCTGTCGCCGTTCTTCAACGAGACCGCGTACTGCCTGGGCGTCGAAAAGCTCCTCGACATCACGGACGATATCCCGGAACGCGCGAGCGTCGTACGCGTGATGCTGATGGAACTCAACCGCATCTCCTCCCACCTCGTCGCGCTGGCCACCGGCGGCATGGAATTGGGAGCAGTGACTGCGATGCTCTTCGGGTTCCGCGAGCGTGAACTGATACTCGACGTGTTCGAAACGATCACCGGTCTGCGTATGAATCACGCCTACATCCGGCCGGGCGGGTTGGCTCAGGACCTACCAGACGGCGCGATCGAGAAGATCCGCGAGCTTCTGACGACCCTTCCCGGCAGACTTCGCGACATGTCGAATCTGTTGGACGACAACCGAATCTGGAAGGCACGCACCAAGGGGATCGGCTACCTCGACCTGACCGGATGTATGGCACTCGGCATCACCGGACCCATGCTCCGATCCACCGGTCTCCCGCACGACCTCCGCGTGTCTCAACCCTATTGCGGCTACGAGAACTACGAATTCGACGTCTGCACCGACACCGGTTGCGACGCGTACGGCCGCTACGTCATCCGTGTCGCGGAGATGAAGGAGTCACTGAAGATCGTCGAACAGTGCCTCGACAGGCTGCGTCCGGGGCCTGTGATGGTCGACGACAAGAAGATTGCGTGGCCTGCAGATCTCACGGTCGGTCCCGACGGCATGGGGAATTCCACAGAGCACGTCCGCGACATCATGAACACGTCGATGGAGTCTCTCATTCACCACTTCAAATTGGTGACCGAGGGGTTCCGAGTGCCTGCGGGGCAGGTATACATCGCAGTGGAATCCCCGCGTGGAGAACTGGGCGTCCATATGGTCAGCGACGGCGGCACCAGACCGTTCCGGGTGCATTATCGAGACCCGTCGTTCACCAATCTCCAAGCCGTGGCGGCCACGTGCGAAGGCGGAATGGTCGCCGACGTCATTGCCGCGGTCGCCAGTATCGACCCCGTCATGGGCGGGGTCGATCGATGAACGAGGTCGATCGATGAGCGAGAAGGTCTACCTTCGACTCGGTACCCGTGCTGCCCCGTACCCGGAAAGTGTCCGCGCACGACTGGAGAAAGACGCAGCCGCTATCGTCGCGCGCTACTCCCCGCCCGAGGCACCCGACCCGCAGATGGCGCGCTCGGCTCTGTTGCCGCTGCTGCATCTGGTTCAGTCCGAGGACGGGTACGTCTCCCCGACCGGAATCGAGTTCTGTGCGCAGATACTGGGTCTTACCGGGGCCGAGGTCACTGCAGTGTCCACGTTCTACTCGATGTACCGACGTGAACCGACCCGGGACTACCTCGTCGGGGTGTGCACCAACACGTTGTGCGCGATCATGGGTGGCGACGCCATTCTCGAATCGCTGCGCGAACATCTCGGGCCGTCCGACGACACGGTGACGCTGACGCACGTCGAATGCAATGCGGCGTGCGACTACGCACCCGTCGTGATGGTCAATTGGGAGTTCTTCGACAATCAGACGCCGGAATCCGCTCGGAACCTGGTCGATGCGTTGCGCTCGGACGAGGAGGTCGTTCCCACCCGCGGTGCCTCGTTGTGCACCTTCAGAGAGACCGAACGTATCCTGGCCGGCTTCCCCGACGACCGTCTCGGCGCCGTCGAAACCGGTGGAACGGCTGGGGAACCGACTCTCGCAGGATTACGTATCGCACGTCGAGCGGGAATGACAGCGCCCGCGGCGTCGGAACCCGACGACAGCGGCGCGGCACCCATCGGCTCGGAAGCGGCCAATGCGGCGGCATTCGCAAAGGACAAGCCAGCGCCCGCTCCCGGGGAATCGGTTCCACCCGAGAAGGGACACTGACGTGGAAAGGGACACTGACGTGCCATTGACTCCGGTGCTGAGCAGCTATTGGGACGATCCCGAATCGTGGACCCTCGAAACATACGAGCGCCACGGGGGTTACGAAGGACTTCGGCGCGCATTCGACATGCCCGAGGACGACGTCATCGCGCTGGTGAAGGACGCAGGGCTCCGCGGTCGCGGCGGGGCAGGTTTTCCGACCGGTATGAAGTGGAGCTTCATCCCGCAGGGTGGTGACAAGAAGGGCGGGGACAAGCCGCACTACCTTGTGGTCAATGCCGACGAGTCCGAGCCGGGAACCTGCAAGGACATGCCGCTCCTGCTCGCCACCCCACAGGTTCTTCTCGAAGGAATCATCATCGCCGCGTACGCCATTCGAGCGCATCGCGCGTACATCTACCTCCGCGGGGAAGTTGTCCCGGTACTGCGCCGCGTACATGCGGCAGTCGCCGAAGCATATGCCGCGGGCTACCTCGGCACGGACATCATGGGTAGCGGATTCGATCTCGAAGTCGTCGTGCATGCGGGTGCGGGCGCGTACATCTGCGGGGAGGAAACGGCGCAACTCGACTCGCTCGAAGGCCGCCGCGGACAACCACGGCTGCGCCCTCCGTTTCCTGCTGTCGCCGGGCTCTACGCCTGTCCGACGGTGGTCAACAATGTCGAATCGATTGCGAGTGTTCCGGCAATCCTGCGCAACGGTGTCGATTGGTTCCGCTCGATGGGTAGCGAGAAGTCGCCCGGTTTCACGCTGTACTCGTTGTCCGGTCACGTCACCACACCCGGTCAGTACGAGGCGCCGCTCGGCATCACGCTGCGCGAACTGCTGGAGTACGCGGGCGGCGTCAGGGCAGGTCACTCCCTCAAGTTCTGGACCCCCGGTGGCTCGTCGACCCCGATCTTCACCGAGGAACACCTCGATGTGCCGCTCGACTACGAGGGCGTCGCCGCGGCAGGTTCAATGCTCGGGACCAAGGCACTTCAAATATTCGACGACACCACGTGCGTCGTCCGAGCCGTGCGCAGATGGACGGAGTTCTACGCTCACGAGTCCTGCGGCAAGTGCACGCCGTGTCGCGAAGGCACCTACTGGCTCGTCCAGATCTACGAACGGCTCGAAACAGGCCGCGGCACCGAAGCGGATCTCGACACCCTCCTCGACATCGCCGACAGCATTCTCGGAAAATCGTTCTGCGCTCTCGGCGATGGTGCCGTCAGCCCGATCACGTCGTCGCTGAAGTACTTTCGCGACGAATACCGGGGGCACATCGGCGCGCCGTGCCCGTTCGATCCACACCGCGCCACGCTGATGGCGGGAGAGCTGACCTCATGAGCGTCGAAGCCCAGACCGTGACCGTCAGCATCGACGGCAACGAGCTCCAGGTCCCGCCCGGGACGCTCGTGATCAGAGCCGCCGAGCTGAGCGGTATCGAGATTCCCCGGTTCTGCGATCATCCCCTTCTCGATCCGGTCGGCGCGTGCAGGCAATGCCTCGTCGAAGTGGAGGGCCAGCGCAAGCCATTGGCGTCATGTACCACGACGGTGACCGACGGCATGGTCATTCGCACCCAGGTCAGTTCGCCGGTCGCCGCAAAAGCACAGGACGGCGTCATGGAGCTCCTTCTGATCAATCATCCGCTGGACTGCCCGGTGTGCGACAAGGGCGGTGAATGCCCATTGCAGAACCAGGCGATGTCATCGGGTCGATCGGACACACGCTTCACCGACATCAAGCGCACGTACCCCAAGCCTGTCCCGCTGTCCTCGGAGGTTCTCCTCGACCGGGAGCGCTGTGTGCTGTGCGCCCGGTGCACACGCTTCTCGCAGCAGATCGCCGGAGACCCGTTCATCGAGTTGATCGAACGTGGCGCATTGCAACAAGTGGGGATCTACGAGAACGAGCCCTTCGAGTCGTACTTCTCCGGAAACACCGTCCAGATATGCCCGGTCGGCGCACTGACCGGCGCGGCGTATCGGTTCCGCGCACGTCCGTACGACCTCGTGTCGACGCCGAGCGCGTGCGAGCACTGTGCGAGTGGGTGTGCTCAACGCACCGATCATCGTCGCGGAAAAGTGTTGCGTAGGTTGGCCGGAGACGATCCGGCGGTCAACGAGGAATGGAACTGCGACAAGGGTCGCTGGGCGTTCGCATACGTCACCGAACGCGACCGACTCGACACCCCCCTCGTTCGGGCAGCGGACGGATCGCTTCAGCCGGCGTCCTGGTCCGAGGCAATCGCTGTCGCTGCCGACGGCCTGAAAGCTGCAGGAGCTGACATCGGCGTCATGGTCGGTGGGCGGTCGACACTGGAAGACGCATACGCATACTCCAAGTTCGCGCGAGTAGCACTCAACAGCAACAACATCGACTTCCGAGCCCGGGCACACAGCGCAGAGGAGGCAGAGTTCCTTGCCTCGTGCGTGGCCGGCCGCGACATGGACGTCACCTACAACAGCCTGGAACAGGCTCCGACGGTGGTACTGGTCGGCTTCGAGCCCGAAGAGGAATCTCCGATCGTCTTCCTTCGACTTCGCAAGGCCGTCCGTACGAGAGGCCAGAAGGTCCTGGCCATCGCACCGTGGGCGTCTCCCGGCGTCACCAAACTCGGTGCCACACTGCTTCGGTGTGATCCGACCGGCGAAGCCGCGGTCCTCGACGAGCTGACCGACCTCGAACCGGGCACGGTGATCCTCGTCGGCGAACGCCTTGCCGAGACGCCAGGCGGATTCTCGGCGGTCGCGAGATCGGCCGCAAAGCTCGGTGCGCGCATTGCATGGATTCCCCGTCGAGCAGGCGACCGCGGCGCGCTCGACGTAGGCGCCCTGCCGAACCTGCTGCCAGGTGGGCGTCCGGTCTCGGACGTCGGCGCGCGGGCCGAACTCGAGAACCACTGGAGCATCGGCCCCCTACCTGCCACCGATGGTCTCGGCACGTCGGAGATTCTCGAGGCCGCACGGTCGGGATCGGCCCTGCTCATCGGCGGCGTCGAACTCGCCGATCTTCCCGATCCCGCTGGAGCGGCCGCTGCCATCGACAGCTCCTCGTTCGTCGTCAGCCTCGAGATACGACACAGCGGCATCACCGATCGCGCGGACGTCGTTTTTCCCGTCGCGCCGGTGACGGAGAAGGCGGGAACCTTCGTCGACTGGGAGGGTCGTCCACGATCCTTCGACTCGGCGGTACGCGGTACGCGTTCGTTGACCGACGGTCGCGTGTTGCATGCACTCGCCGCCGACATGGGTCGCCCCATCGGACTTCCCGACGTGAAGTCGGCGCAGGATGAGATCTCCTCGCTCCTGACCTGGAGCGGCGCCGCAACTACGGTACCGACATGGTCGTCCGTGCCGGTCCCGACGCCTGCAGCAGGTGAAGCACTGCTTGCGACCTGGCGGATGCTGCTCGATTCAGGGCGTATGCAGGACGGCGAACCGCACCTCGCGGGTACGGCTCGCACTCCGGTTGTTCGGCTCTCCGACGCGACCGCCCTCGAGATCGGAGTCTCGAACGGCGACTGGGTAACGGTGACGTCGGACAGGGGCTCGATCACGTTGCCGCTGACGGTCACCGATCTTCCCGACCGAGTCGTATGGCTACCACAACGATCACCCGGTTCCGAAGTGAACGCCGCACTCGGCGTCGGAAATGGTGCGATAGTCCGTATCGCAGGAGTGGCGTCGTGATTCCCGGCTTCGGTACCGATCCGTGGTGGCTCGTCGTCGGCAAAGCGGTCGCGATCTTCGTCTTCCTCATCTTGACACCACTCGTCGCGATTCTTGCCGAGCGCAAAGTCATGGCCCGAATGCAGATGCGCGTCGGCCCCAATCGAGTCGGTCCGGCCGGGATGCTGCAGAGCCTCGCCGACGGTGTGAAACTGGCGCTGAAAGAAGGCATCGTCCCCAAGGGGGTCGACAAGCCGATCTATCTTCTGGCACCGGTGATCGCAGCAGTTCCCGCGTTCATGGCATTCGCGGTGATTCCCTTCGGTCCAGAGGTGTCGATCTTCGGTCAGCGAACTCCATTGCAGTTGACCGACTTTCCCGTCGGAGTGCTCTATATCCTGGCGGTCACCTCGGTCGGGGTGTACGGAATCGTGCTTGCCGGGTGGGCTTCGGGCTCGACCTACCCGCTACTGGGTGGCCTCCGCTCCACCGCGCAGGTGATCTCGTACGAGATCGCGATGGGACTCTCGTTCACAGCGGTGTTCCTGCACGCGGGAACCATGTCGACATCGGGAATCGTTGCTGCGCAGTCGAGCACCTGGTACGTCTTCCTTCTGTTCCCGTCATTTCTGATCTATCTGACCTCGATGGTCGGTGAAACCAACCGCGCACCTTTCGACCTCCCCGAGGCGGAGGGCGAATTGGTCGGAGGCTTCCACACCGAGTATTCATCGCTGAATTTCGCGATGTTCATGCTCGCGGAATACGTCAACATGGTGACGGTGTCGGCTCTGGCCACGACGCTGTTCCTCGGCGGTTGGCACGCACCGTTCCCGATCAGCCTGTGGGAGGGCGCCAATGCCGGGTGGTGGCCGGTTCTGTGGTTCACGCTCAAGGTGTGGGTGTTCTTGTTCGTGTTCATCTGGTTGCGGGCGACACTCCCCCGTCTGCGTTACGACCAGTTCATGAATCTGGGATGGAAGGTGCTCATCCCGGTATCCCTGGTGTGGATCGTTCTCGTCGCCGCGGTGCGCGCTTTCCGCATCGAGGGATACGGTTCGCTCGCCATAACGCTGGTGGTGGTCAGCGCGCTCGTCGCACTGCTGGTGGCAGTCCTCGCCTGGCGTCGACTTCATCGTGAGCGCGACCCGGACGGGCCGGTAGGTCCACCGACCGAGCGTCCACCGTTCGATCCGATGGCGGGCGGGTTCCCAGTTCCGCCTCTTCCAGGACAGACCGTGCCGAAACCCGAGAAGGAGCGCAGCGATGCCTGAATTTCTAGGCCCGGTAGCAGGTTTCGGGGTCACGTTCGCAACGATGTTCAAGAAGCCGGTTACCGAGTACTACCCGGAGCAGAAGACACCGACGGCCGCGCGGTATCACGGGCGACACCAGCTCAATCGATACGCCGATGGTCTGGAGAAGTGCATCGGCTGTGAACTGTGCGCCTGGGCGTGTCCCGCCGATGCCATCTACGTCGAGGGCGCCGACAACACCGAGGAGGAACGATTCTCCCCAGGTGAGCGCTACGGCCAGGTCTATCAAATCAACTACCTTCGGTGCATCGGCTGCGGATTGTGCATCGAGGCGTGCCCGACACGCGCACTGACGATGACCAACGAGTACGAACTCGCCGACGACAACCGCGCCGACCTCATCTACGAGAAGGACCGGCTACTCGCTCCGCTGGAACCCGGCATGGAACCCGCACCACACGACATGGCCGAGAATGCAACGGCGGCGGACTACTACCGAGGGACGGTTCAGTGACCACCTCGACGGCCGAGGCAGTCCAGTTTTGGCTGCTCGGTGGGCTCGCAGTGATCGGTGCCGTCGCGATGGTCTGCGCGACGAAGGCCGTCTACTCGGCGCTGTTCCTCGCGGTCACGATGATCATCCTCGCGGTCTTCTACATTGCGCAGGGCGCCGTTTTCCTCGGCGTAGTGCAGGTCGTCGTCTATACGGGTGCAGTCATGATGCTGTTCCTGTTCGTTCTGATGCTCGTCGGTGTCGATTCCGCGGATTCGCTGACCGAGACGCTGAAAGGCCAGCGGTCTGCGGCTGTCGCCGCCGGGGTCGGATTCGGTCTCGTCGTCATCGGAGCAATCGGCAACGCATCGGTCCAATCCGGCCGACCGGAGTTCGTCGGTCTCGACGAGGCGAACGCAGGCGGAAACGTCGAAGGCCTCGCCGAACTCATCTTCATCAAGTACTTGTGGGCCTTCGAGCTCACCGGCGCACTGCTCATCATCGCGACAGTCGGAGCAATGGTTCTGGCCCATCGCGAACGGTTCGAGGAACGACAGGGCCAGCGTGAGTTGTCGATACAACGCTTCAAGGACGGCACCCACGTCACACCGATGCCGAGCCCCGGCGTGTACGCGCGCCACAACGCCGTCGACTGGCCTGCGCGCTTGCCCGACGGGTCGCCGTCGGAACTGTCGGTGAATCCGATGCACCGAGGACACCGGGACGGTGAGATGTGAATCCGGAGAACTATCTCTACCTGTCGGTACTGCTGTTCTCGATCGGCGCGGCCGGGGTTCTTCTCCGCCGCAACGCCATCGTGGTGTTCATGTGCATCGAGCTGATGCTCAACGCGGCGAACCTCGCTTTCGTGACGTTCGCCCGCATGCACGGAAACCTCGAAGGACAGGTGTTCGCGTTCTTCACGATGGTTGTCGCGGCCGCCGAAGTCGTTGTGGGCCTAGCCATCATCATGACCATCTTCCGTACGCGCCGCTCGGCTTCGGTCGACGACGCCAACCTGCTGAAGAACTGACATGAACGCCATCTGGATTCTCCCCGGGCTGCCGCTCGTCGGGGCCGTAGTACTCCTCCTCGCAGGCCGGCGATCCGATCGCTTCGGCCACGTTCTCGGCACGGTGATGTCGGGAGCAGCCTTCGTGTTCGCGGTGATGCTGTTCCTCGACATGCTCTCTCGTGACGCCGACGACCGCGCAGTGTCGGACACCCTGTACAGCTGGGTTCCGGTCGCCGAGCTGCAGGTGGACTTCGGTTTTCGACTCGACCAGCTGTCGATGTGTTTCGTATTGCTGATCACCGGCGTCGGCACGTTGATCCATGTGTACGCGATCGGATACATGTCCACAGATCCCGATCGGCGCAAGTTCTTCGCGTACCTCAATCTGTTCCTCGCAGCAATGCTCCTGCTGGTCACCGCAGACAACTTCCTCGGCTTGTACGTCGGCTGGGAGGGTGTCGGCCTGGCCTCGTACCTGCTCATCGGGTTTTGGCAGCACAAGCCGTCCGCCGCCACTGCCGCGAAAAAGGCGTTTGTCGTCAACCGCGTCGGTGACATCGGACTGATGATCGCGCTGATGATCATGTTCGCGAACTTCGGGAGTGTCTCCTTCACCGACGTCTTCGCCGGGGTGGACGGCGCCTCCACCGGCACGCTCACCGCGCTCGGATTTGTTCTCCTCCTCGCGGCATGCGGTAAGTCGGCGCAGGTTCCCCTGCAGAGCTGGCTCGGCGACGCCATGGAAGGACCGACGCCTGTCTCGGCGCTCATCCACGCCGCCACCATGGTCACCGCCGGTGTCTACCTGATCGTGCGATCGGGTCCGATCTTCGAGGCAGCTCCAGCGGCGCAGACAGCCGTCGTGATCGTCGGCGCCGTCACCCTGCTGTTCGGCGCGATCATCGGCTGCGCCAAGGACGACATCAAGAAGGCCCTCGCTGCGTCGACGATGAGCCAGATCGGTTACATGGTCCTCGCAGCCGGGTTAGGTCCCGCCGGATACACGTTCGCGATAATGCTGCTGCTCGCGCACGGCTTCTTCAAGGCCGGCCTCTTCCTCGGGGCAGGCTCGGTAATGCACGGTATGAACGACGAAGTAGACATGCGCAAGTACGGTGGCCTGCGAACCGCGATGCCGATCACCTTCGTGACTTTCGGGCTCGGGTATCTGGCGATCATCGGCGTACCACCGTTCTCGGGCTTCTTCGCCAAGGACAAGATCATCGAGGTCGCATTCGGTGCGGGTGGCGTGCAGGGCGCCGCGCTCGGTGTCATCACATTGGCCGGTGCCGGACTCACCGCGTTCTACATGACGCGCGTGATGCTGATGACCTTCTTCGGTGCGCCGCGGTGGGAATCCGATGTGCATCCACACGAATCGCCGTCGATCATGACCGGTCCGATGATGGTTCTCGCCGTGGGTTCGGTCGCTGCGGGAGCATTGTTCACTGTCGGCGGCTCGTTGACGCAGTGGTTGGAGCCCGTTGTCGGTGAGGCCGAAGAGGCACATGCAATTCCGGCGTGGGTGGTGACGGTACTGGCGCTCTCCGTCGTCGCCATCGGAGTTGCGTTCGCGTACAACCGATACGCGCGCACTCCGGTGCCTGCTGTCGCGCCGGAATCGGTGTCGGCGCTCACGTCTGCGGCACGAGCGGATCTCTACGGTGACGCCGTCAACGAAGCTCTACTGATGCGGCCGGGGATGCAGCTGACCCGTGCAACTGAACGATTCGACGAAGTCGCCGTTTCAGGTGTCACTCGCGGTGTGACAACAGGTCTCGCTGGGTTGTCCATACGAATCCGGAGGCTACAGACGGGCTACGTCCGTTCGTACGCACTCACGATGCTCGCGGGTACGGCAATCGTCCTCGCCATGATGGTGGCGGTGATGGTGTGGTGACCAACTTTCCGTGGTTGACGACGCTGTGGTTGTTGCCGGTGATCGGCGCCGTGCTGACGCTCGTGACCCCGCGGTCACGCCCCCAGCTCGCGAAGACATGCGCACTCACGGCATCGTTGGTGACACTGGCCGTGGCTGTCGTTCTCGTCGTACAGTTCGATCCTGGCGGGGAGAACTATCAGTTCATCGAATCGCATTGGTGGATCGAGTCTTTCGGAGCTCGATACGAACTCGGCGTCGACGGCATTGCGTTGGTTCTGGTCCTGCTGACCGCGGTGCTCCTTCCGCTGCTGCTGGTGGCCGGATGGAACGATCCACGATTGGGCGAGTCGGCGCACGTGTACGTCGCATCGATACTGATCGTCGAATCGATGGTATTGATGTCTTTCTGCGCTCTCGACGTATTGCTGTTCTACGTGTTCTTCGAAGCGATGCTCATTCCGATGTATTTCCTGATCGGTGGGTTCGGCGGCCCGGGGCGAGCAGCAGCTGCGGTGAAGTTCCTGCTCTACAACCTCGTCGGTGGACTGGTCATGCTCGCTGCCGTGATCGGGTTGTACGTCGTCGCCGGAACCTTCTCGTTCCGGGACATCGCAGTCATGGCAGCGAACGAGGGACTCGACGTCAGTCCAGGTGTGCTCAATGCCCTGTTCCTCGGCTTCATGTTCGCATTCGCCGTCAAAGCTCCACTGTGGCCGTTCCATTCGTGGCTTCCCGATGCCGCTGTCGAGTCGACACCAGCGACCGCGGTCCTGATGATGGCGGTGGTCGACAAGGTCGGAACGTTCGCCATGCTCCGATACTGTCTGCAACTGTTCCCCGACTCCTCACGTCAGTTCGCGCCGGTGATCGTCACGCTCGCCGTGATCGGCATCGTCTACGGTGCCGTTCTCGCGATCGCGCAGACAGACGTCATGAGACTCATCGCATATACGTCGATCTCGCACTTCGGATTCATCATCCTCGGCATCTTCGCCATGACGAGTCAAGGTCAGGCAGGCTCGGCTCTCTACATGGTGAACCACGGGATCTCGACCGCTGCACTCTTCCTGGTTGCCGGCTTCCTGGTGTCTCGTCGAGGCACCCGCGTCATCGCGCACTACGGCGGCGTCCAAAAGGTTGCGCCCGTCCTCGCCGGTACGTTCCTCGTCGCCGGCCTGGCCACACTTTCACTACCTGGCCTGGCACCATTCGTCAGCGAATTCCTGGTGCTGATCGGGACATTCGCCAAGTACCACGTCGCTGCGGTGGTGGCGTCGTCCGCGCTCGTACTGTCCGCGATCTATGTTCTGTGGCTCTATCAGCGGGTGATGACGGGCCCACGGCGCGCCGAGAACGACGGCATGAAAGACCTTGTTCCCCGTGAGCTTGCGGTCATGGCGCCGTTGATCGCCCTGTTGATCATCCTCGGCGTCTACCCCAAGCCCTTGCTGGACATCGTTTCGCCCGCCGTGGAGACCACGATCACCGCAGTCGAGACCGGAGGCCAACGATGAACGACGGCATCCTCACCGCCCCGAGCATCGAGTACGGACTGTTGTCACCGATGCTGATCGTGTTCGCTGTCGGGTTGATCGGAGTTCTGATCGAAGCGTTCGCGCCGTCCTCGATTCGCTACCGAGCCCAGATGACACTCGCCCTCTGTGGAACCGTCGGTGCGCTGGTGGCGGTCGTGGCAGTTGCGGTGGCCGAGTCCGGATCTCCGGGAACACGCGCAGTCATGGGCGCAGTGGCTGTCGACAAGCCGACGTTGTTTCTTCAGGGAACTCTGCTGCTCGTCGCGGTGCCGTCGCTGCTGATGGTCGGTGAGCGCTCGTTGGAACGAACGCATGCCGATTCCTTCGCGCCGCAGGCATCGGCCGTGCCCGGCAGCCTCGCAGAGCGTCAAGCGTCGCAGGCGGGGGCAGCACTGACGGAAGTGTTTCCCCTGACGATGTTCGCGCTCGGCGGGCTTCTCCTCTTCCCCGCATCGAACGACCTTCTGACGATGTTCGTCGCACTGGAAGTGTTCTCTCTCCCGCTGTACCTGCTGTGCGGACTGGCACGGAGGCGCAGACTGTTGTCGCAGGAAGCCGCGATGAAGTACTTCCTCCTCGGCGCATTCTCCTCGGCGTTCTTCCTCTTCGGCACCGCGATGCTCTACGGGTATGCGGGCACGCTCGAATTCGGCGCCATCGGCGACGCCATCGCGATCGGTGCAGGCAACGACGCACTGGCTGTCCTGGGCACGGCGCTCGTCGGTGTCGGCCTGCTGTTCAAAGTGGGGGCCATACCGTTCCACTCCTGGATTCCCGACGTCTATCAGGGCGCGCCGACGCCGATCACGGCGTTCATGGCCGCCGCAACGAAGATCGCCGCCTTCGGAGCAATGGTGCGTCTGTTCTACGTGGCTCTGCCCGGGTTACGAGACGACTGGCGCCCGGCATTGTGGGCAGTGGCCATCGCCACGATGCTGGTCGGTGCCATCCTCGCCGTCACCCAGACCGACATCAAACGCATGCTCGCCTACTCCTCGATTACGCACGCGGGGTTCATACTGACCGGACTCATCGCGTTGGACACGCAGGGCCTTGCTGCAATCCTGTTCTACCTGTTCGTATACGGGTGCACCACGGTGTCCGCGTTCGCGATCGTGACCGTGGTGCGCGACGACGACGGCGAAGTTACCGAGCTTGCGCGCTGGGCCGGGATCGGACGCCGATCACCTGTGATCGGCGCCGCATTCGCTGTGATTCTGCTGTCCTTCGCCGGAATACCGTTGACGGGCGGATTCATCGGCAAGCTCGCCGTATTCCAGGCGGCGGCGGAGAACGGCGCTACCGCGCTCGTCATCGTCGGCGTGCTGAGCAGTGCAATCGCCGCTGTCTTCTACGTGCGCGTGGTCGTGCTGATGTTCTTCTCGGACGCCGATGACAGTCCGACGGTGGTCACCCCAGGGCCGGCAACGTCGCTCGCCATCGGACTCGGTGTCCTCACTACCGTCGCATTCGGTGTATTTCCGCAGCCATTGCTGAGCATGGCGGAGAGCGCTGCCGTGTTCGTCCGTTGACGACGCCCGTGTCGTAGCCGATCCAACAGCAAACTTCCGATTGCAAAGGTCCATCGATGATTGCGTTGCGCGAGTGGTGGTCGCAGCCGACGGACTACGCGTGGAACGTCACCTATGCCCAGTCACATCCAGTACTCCGCCGAACAAGGCTCGCAATCGGAGTGTGCTGTTGGGCCTACGGCCTCATCTGCGTACTTGCGCTCTCCACTCCCGTCCTGTCACCGGGCTGGCTGCCGCCCACAGTCGTCGGAGTCTTCGCCGTCAGCACCGCCGTTGTCGGGTTCAGGTGGGTTCGTGGCCCTTGGCCCACGTACCGGGGCTCGCTCATGTTCATCGCGTACGCCGAAGTCGGCGTCACGAGCGTGCTGATCGCTCTCGAGGATCCTCAGGTCGCGATGATGTGCGCGGCACTTCTCGGCGTCGTGGGCAACTACCTCGCGGGTTTCCACAACACGATCGTATTCGTGGCTCATCAAGTGTGGGCATTGGCAACTTGCGGCGTCCTGTACGCCCAATTGCTTCTGTACACCGATGTTCCAGCGCGCCAGAGCACGGCGTACCTCATCGTTCTCGTGATGGTCCTCGTCTCCTCGCCGGTCCTGACGCAGGCATACCTGACGTTCCTGAGGCGGGATGCCGCCGTTGCGCATTTCGATCCGTTGACCGGACTCCGTAACCGTCGCGGGCTCGAATCCGCGGTCGACGCTCTGTTCGACGATGTATCGGCCGTCGCGGTACTCGTCGCCGACCTCGACAACTTCAAGTCGGTCAACGACAACCACGGACACAGTTTCGGCGACGACGTACTTCGGCGAACCGCAGAAACGTTGAATCTGGTCTTCCCTGCACCCGCAATCACTGCACGAACCGGCGGCGAAGAATTCGTCGTCGTGACCACCGATTCTCTCGACGCCGCTTCGAGCGCTGCCGAGCAACTCAGGCAAGAAATACCCGGGTGCAATGCCGCCGGGCGCACGACGACGAGCATCGGTATTCACTATCGAAGGGTGGGCACTCCGCCGGTCAGCGCTCTACTCGACGAGCTGCTCGACAGCGCAGATGCAGCGATGTACGAGGCCAAGCGCCGCGGCGGGAACTCCGTAGTGATCGACAGCACTGACGACGAGGTACGTTTCACCTCGTGATGGCCCATGATGGAGAAATGAGTTCGAACGAACTCTTCGGAGGTCCGAAGAGAATTCTGTCAGTTGTCGCCGTGATCGTAGTCGTAGCAGTTCTGGCCGCACTCGCCACACTCCTCGTGCGCCATCTACTGGGCCCACCGGAAGGCCAGTCGCCGTACGAGTCGACATCGAGCAGTGTGACCTACACAACTCCGGTGTCGATCTAGGTTGCTTCGACCTGGGAAAACGCTGAACTGGTCACGGTCGAGATGTCCGTTATTTGGTTCTAGCTACCTCGATCACGGATCATACGAGCGTGACTTATCCCAGCGGCGCTCCGAAGACGACCGTTGTCGTGCCCACGTACAACGAACGCGAGAACCTCCCCAAGCTCGTGGACATGCTCGCGGACTTGAAACTGGACAACCTCCATGTTCTCGTCGTGGACGACAACTCTCCTGACGGCACCGGAAAAATCGCCGACGAGATGGCGGAGACAGGTTCGACTCCGCCGGTAAGCGTGCTGCACCGCACCGAGAAGAACGGCCTCGGCCGGGCCTACGTGGCGGGGATGACCCGCGCCCTCGACGACGGCGCCGACATCGTCGTGCAAATGGACGCCGACCTGTCACATCCAGCCGACGTCATTCCCCTGATGATCCGGACGCTCACCGAGACCGACGCCGCTGTGGTGCTCGGCTCGCGCTACGTGCCGGGTGGCGCAGTGGCAAGCGACTGGCCCTGGCATCGGAAAGCGCTGTCCGCCTGGGCCAACTTCTACGTCAACACCATTCTTCGGCTGAGGGTCAAGGATGCGACTGCAGGCTTCAAGGCGTGGCATGCCTCCACGCTGCGCGCTATCGACGTCACCTCGGTCGAGAGCAACGGCTATGCGTTCCAGGTCGAGATGAACTACCGAACGGTCCGCCGGGGTCTCGAAATCGCCGAGGTGCCGATTCGCTTCGAGGAACGCAACGATGGCGAGTCGAAAATGAGCCTGTCGGTTCAACTCGAGTCGGCACTCGTGCCGTGGAAGTTGTTGATGAGCCGCAAGCGCTGATCAGGCGGCCTTCGCCTTTGCCGCGTAGGTATCGACATACTCTTGCCCGGACAGATCCATCAGGGCTGACATGACCTGGTCCGTTGCCGAGCGCACGACGGCGTGATGTGCGGACAACTCGCGGTAGCGTGAGAAGTCGAGCGCGGGACCGAATCTCACGACGATCTTCGATGGACGCCAGATACGAGTGCCGACCGGGTTGAACTTCTCGGTACCGAACATCACGACCGGAACAACGGGTGCCCCTGATTCGAGGGCGACCCGCGCCATTCCGGTCTTGCCCTTGTACAGGCGACCGTCAGGCGACCGTGTTCCCTCCGGGTAGATCGCCCAGATTCCGTTGTCGGCTAGTATCTTCCGCGCCGCATCCAGTGCTGCGTCTCCGGCACCACCGCCGGATCGGTCCACCGGAACCTGCCCGGCGCTGGTGTAGAACCAGCGAATGAACCGCCCCTTGATTCCTCCGCCTTCGAAGTACTCGCTCTTCGCCACGAACCTGATCCGGCGCTTGACCACGAGGACCAGGAAGAACGAATCGACCACGGTCAGGTGGTTGCCTGCCAGAACGATCGGCCCCGACGCGGGTAGGTGGTGTGCGCCTTCGACACGGGGTCTACCCAGAACGCGAAGTATGGGTCCGATGAGCACGTACTTGAATATCCAGTACCACATGTGGAACCCCACTTCAGAAGAGATGTATGGCGTACGTCTCTTCAACTGTAGTCGCCCGGGACCTCAACCTACGATCAACTTGACCGACGCAGGCAACTGGCGGGCGTTCTTGTACGGACCGACGACAGCTGCGCCGAATTGACGGGTCAGTAGCACCCTTGCCACATCCCGTACCTCCTCGACCGTCACCTGATCGATTCGAGACAGCGTGTCGGAAATATCCCGGTGGTTGGCGTAGTTCAGTTCGCTCCGACCGATACGGTTCATTCGCGAACCTGTGTCCTCGAGCCCGAGGACGAGCCCTCCACGAAGGGATCCCTTGGCTCGCGCGCACTCGTCGTCGGTGATGCCGTCGGAGGCGACCTGAGCCAGGACTTCCCGGATCACGGTGGTCACCTCGGCCAGGTTCTCCGGCTGACATCCCGCGTACACGGAGAACGCGCCGGAATCGGCGAACGTGTCCACCGAGGAGTACACCGAGTAGGCCAATCCGCGCTCCTCACGGATCTCCTGGAACAACCGAGAGGACAGTCCCCCACCGACCGCCGCATTGAGGATCGACAGTGCCCACCGATGTCCTTCGTGCCTCCCGAACGCGCGGACGCCGAGGGCCAGATGAGCCTGCTCGCTGTCGCGACGGACGAACCGAAGCTCGGGCTGATCACGCAACCGCACAGCGCCTTCACGACGCGGGACCGGGTGCACACCCTTGTGCAGATGCTGCGCGAAGGCCCGTTTGACCAGCGCGACGGTTCGTCGATGGTCCACGTTGCCTGCAACCGCCACGACCATCCGATCCGGGGTGTAGCGCCGGCTGTGGAACGAGCGAAGTTGGGCGCGCGTCATCGATTCGATCGATTCGACCGTGCCGATGACGGGTCTGCCGACGGGATGATCGCCGAACATGGCTTCGAGGAACAGATCGCCCAGCAGATCCTCGGGATCGTCGTCCCGCATCGATATTTCCTCGAGCACTACCTGACGCTCGACGTCGACGTCGGCAGACCGGCAACGACCCCGCAGAACCACATCACTGACCAGGTCGATGGCCAATTCGATGTCGTCGTCCAAGACGTGTGCGTAGAAGCACGTACTTTCCTTGGACGTGAAGGCGTTCAACTCGCCACCGACACCGTCCATGACCTGAGCGATTTCGAGCGCGCTTCGTGTCGGCGTGGACTTGAACAGGAGATGTTCGAGAAAGTGCGCGGCGCCGGCAACACTCGGTCCCTCGTCACGGGAGCCCACTGCTACCCACACGCCCACCGACGCCGACCGAACTCCAGGTACGAACTCGGTGACGACGCGAAGACCACCGGGCAGAGTTGTGCGCCGAACGCCAAGGTTCTGGCCGGTGGGATCCGAAACGGCAGAACGGTACGTCCCATAGGGACGTACCGTTCTGCCGTGAGTCGTGTTACTCAGCGTTTGCCTCGACAGGAACGTCGGCCGGAGCATCTGCTGCCGCAGCGGCAGAGTCGTCCTCGACGGGGACGAGGCTGATCTTGCCACGGTTGTCGATATCGGCGATCTCGACGCGCAACTTGGATCCGACGCTCACGACGTCCTCGACCTTGTTGATGCGCTTGCCGTTACCGAGCTTGGAGATGTGCACCAACCCGTCGCGGCCCGGGAGCAGCGAGACGAATGCACCGAAAGCCGTTGTCTTGACAACAGTTCCCAGGAAACGCTCGCCGACCTTCGGCAACTGTGGGTTGGCGATGGCGTTGATCATGTCGATCGCAGCCTGTGCGGACGGGCCGTCCGCTGCACCGACGTAGACAGTGCCGTCATCTTCGATCGAGATGTTGGCACCGGTCTGCTCGGTGATGGAGTTGATCATCTTGCCCTTGGGCCCGATGACCTCGCCGATCTTGTCGACGGGCACCTTGATCGCGGTGACGCGAGGTGCATAGGGGCTCATCTCGTCCGGGGTGTCGATGGCCTCGGCCATGACCTCGAGGATCGTGGCGCGCGCGTCCTTTGCCTGTGCCAGCGCACCGGCGAGCACCTTGGAAGGAATGCCGTCGAGCTTGGTGTCGAGCTGCAGGGCCGTGACGAAGTCCTTCGTGCCCGCGACCTTGAAGTCCATGTCACCGAACGCATCTTCGGCGCCGAGGATGTCGGTCAGAGCGACGTAGCGCGTCTCACCGTCCACCTCGTCGGACACGAGGCCCATGGCGATGCCCGCCACCGGCGCGCGCAGCGGCACACCGGCGTTGAGCAGCGACAGAGTCGAAGCACAGACCGAACCCATCGACGTCGAGCCGTTGGAGCTGAGCGCTTCGGAAACCTGACGGATGGCGTACGGGAACTCTGCCTGGCTCGGCAGAACCGGCAACAGAGCGCGCTCGGCGAGGGCGCCGTGGCCGATCTCGCGACGCTTGGGCGATCCGACGCGACCGGTCTCACCGGTGGAGTACGGCGGGAAGTTGTAATGGTGCATGTATCGCTTGCTCGTCTCGGGCCCGAGCGAGTCGACCTGCTGCGCCATCTTCACCATGTCCAGTGTGGTGACACCCAGGATCTGGGTCTCGCCGCGCTCGAACAGAGCTGATCCATGTGTCCGCGGAATGATCGCGACCTCGGCAGACAGCGAACGGATGTCGGTGATGCCGCGGCCGTCGATGCGGAAGTGATCGGTGAGGATGCGCTGGCGAACCGACTTCTTGGTGAGTGCGCGGAATGCGGCGCCGATCTCTTTCTCGCGGCCGACGAAGCTGTCTCCGACCGAGGCGAGGACCTGAGCCTTGACCTCGTCGAGCTTGGCCTCACGCTCGGCCTTGCCAGCGATCGTCAGCGCCTCGTTCAGCGGGATCTTCGCGGCATTCTCGACGGCGTCGAACACATCGGTCTGGTACGCCGGGAACACCGGGTAGTCGCCGGTGGGCTTTGCAGCCTTGGCGGCCAGTTCCTGCTGTGCGGTGCACAGCGCTGCGATGAACGGCTTCGACGCTTCGAGCCCCTCGGCGACGATGGCCTCGTTGGGAGCAGTGGCGCCACCCTCGATGAGCTCGATGACGTTCTCGGTCGCCTCGGCTTCGACCATCATGATTGCGACGTCTGCGTCGGCACCGGATCCGGAGACGATGCGGCCGGCGACGACCATGTTGAACACAGCCTTCTCGAGCTGCTCGTTGGTCGGGAACGCGACCCACTGCTTGTCGATCAGTGCGACGCGAACGCCACCGATCGGGCCGGAGAACGGCAGGCCGGCGATCTGCGTCGATGCCGAAGCCGCGTTGATCGCGACGACGTCGTACAGGTCTGCGGGGTTGAGGCTCAGGACGGTGATGACGACCTGGATCTCGTTGCGGAGTCCGTCGACGAACGTCGGGCGCAACGGCCGGTCGATCAAGCGGCAGGTCAGAATGGCGTCGGTGGACGGACGGCCTTCACGGCGGAAGAACGATCCGGGAATGCGTCCTGCGGCGTACATCCGCTCTTCGACGTCGACCGTCAGTGGGAAGAAGTCGAATCCTTCGCGGGGGTGCTTGCCTGCCGTCGTGGCCGACAGCAGCATGGTGTCTTCGTCGAGGTAAGCGGCGACAGCGCCGGCGGCCTGCTGCGCGAGGCGGCCGGTCTCGAAACGGATGCTGCGCTTGCCGTAGGTGCCGTTGTCGATCACGGCGGTTGCTTCGTAGACGCCCTCTTCGGCTTCTATCGTTGTTGTTTCCGTCATACTCTTCTTCTCGTCCTCTCGTCTTTGCCGCGCCCGAACCAGCAGTTACGACCGACACTGCGACAGCGTCGGGTGGGCACGGCGATGCGCGAGCACCCATGTGCTCGCGATGTCCTGCTGGCGTGCAAACACAGAAAGCCAACGAGGAACAGTCTAAGCACTGCCTCGTTGGCTACTGCATATTTCGAACCTGGAAACTAGCGACGCAGTCCCAGACGCTCGATGAGCGAACGGTACCGCGTGACGTCGACCTTGGCGATGTACTTCAGCAAGCGACGACGACGTCCGACCAGCAGCAGGAGGCCGCGGCGGGAGTGGTGGTCGTGCTTGTGCTTCTTGAGGTGCTCGGTGAGATCGACGATGCGCTTGGTGAGCATCGCGACCTGAGCCTCGGGTGAACCGGTGTCGGTCGGGTGCAAGCCGTACTCGCCGAGGACCGTCTTCTTCTGTTCGGTGGTCAATGCCACTGGTACTACTCCTGATCACTGACGTCCGCGGGAAAGGAAAGCGGCGCAGCCACCACGGACCGCAGCGTGCACCGAGGAGACAGCCTATCAGGAGGATTGCTGGGCCAGGACCGTGCGTGCCCGTTCCGAATCTCTGCCCATCTCCTCGATCAGGTCGTCGATGGAGTCGAACTTCTCCATACCGCGTAGGCGCTCGACGAAGTCCACCGCCACATGCTGGCCGTACAGGTCGCCGTCACTGTCCAGAACGAACGCCTCCACAGTGCGAGTCCGCCCGGAGAATGTCGGATTGGTTCCGACCGATACTGCGGCGCGATGCCTCTCGCCCGGAGTGACCGTGCCCATGATCGGCCCTGGGCCGAGCACGGTGAACCACGCGGCGTACACGCCGTCGGCAGGAATGGCGGAGTACATCGGCGGAGCGACGTTGGCAGTGGGATATCCCAGCTGTCGACCCCGGCCGTCACCGTGCACCACGACGCCCTCGACCCGATGCGGGCGCCCGAGAGCTGCAGCGGCAGCTGCGACGTCACCGGCGTCGACGCACGAACGAATGTAGGTCGAGGAGAACGTCACGGCATGCTCGGCCAGAAGGTTGACACCGTCCACGGCGAACCCTGATCGTTCACCGATCTTGCGCAGTAGGGCGACGTTGCCGAGAGCTTTCTTGCCGTAGGTGAAGTTCTCCCCCACGACTACCTCCGCCACGTGAAGCCGCTCCACCAGAATCTCGTGCACGTAGCGTTCGGGTGTCAGCTTCATCAGCTCGGGCGTGAACGGCATCACACAGAAGACATCGATGCCGAGATCCTCGGCCAACTCGGCTCGGCGCGTGAGCGTAGTCAGTTGGGCCGGATGGCTTCCAGGACGAACTACTTCCATGGGATGCGGATCGAACGTCATCAGCACACTCGGTACCCCACGCTCCCGGGCCGATGTCACCGCGCGGGTGATCAGCTGGGCATGACCGCGGTGAACGCCATCGAACACGCCGATCGTGAGAACGCAGCGACCCCAGTCTGCAGGTACATCGTCGAGACCTCGCCATCTCAGCACAGACGAAGCCTACGGCCCATATCTCGAGCGGTCACTTCCGGATCGGTGTGTCTCGGCAAACACCTGTGGACAAACCCTCGAACACTCTGCCAATATTTCGGTGTGCCGAACTTATTTTTTCGCGTCGTCGCAGTAATGCTGGTGTGCGCCGCCGCGTCGAGCGGGTGCGCCCGTGCGGTCGGCGAGGACGACGTCGGACAGATCGACCAATCCAAGCCCCTCGTGCTCACCACGTTCACGGTCCTGGCGGATATGGCACGCAACGTCGCGGGCGAGCACTTGACGGTGCAATCGATCACCAAGGCCGGAGCCGAGATTCACGGATACGAGCCGACTCCCGGAGATCTTCGCACCGCAGAGCAGGCGGACCTCATCCTCGACAACGGGCTCGGCCTGGAGGCATGGTTCGAGAAGTTCGTCGAACGCGTCCCCGCCCCGCACGCCGTCGTCAGCGAGAACGTGGAACCGGTGTTCATACGTGGGGATGCCTACGCAGGAAAGACCAATCCGCACGCCTGGATGTCACCGGTGGTTGCGGAGACCTACGTCGACAACATCGCCGAGGCGTTCGTTCGCCTCGATCCGAACCACGAGGCGGACTACCGCGCCAATGCGGAGAACTACAAGACCCGAATCCGCGCCGTGAGTGCCGAATTGAAGACCGATCTGGACATGCTGCCGCCGAACCAGCGCGCACTCGTCTCGTGCGAAGGCGCATTCAGCTACCTGGCCCGGGACTTCGACCTGCAGGAGATGTACCTCTGGCCGGTCAATGCCGAGCAGGAGGGCACTCCCAAGCAGGTCGTCGCAGCAATCGATTTCGTGAAAGACAACGACGTACCAGCTGTGTTCTGCGAGTCCACCGTGTCGGACAAGGCCCAACTCCAGGTCGCCGAAGACACCGGGGCTCGGTTCGGCGGAAAGCTCTTCGTGGATTCGCTCAGCGAAGAAGGTGGACCCGTCCCGACCTACCTCGACCTGTTGACCTACGACGCCCGCACCATCACCGACGCTCTACTGCGAAAGCCGGAATGAACGAGATGACACCCGCCCTGCACGTATCCGGAGTAAGCGTCGCCTATCGCGACGTCACCGCCCTCATCGACGCCTCGCTCACACTCGAACCGGGCCGGGTATGCGGTCTGGTCGGCATGAACGGCTCCGGCAAATCCACCCTGTTCAAAGCAATCATGGGCGTCGTTCGGCCGGACACCGGATCGATCAGCATCTTCGGCGGGCTCCCGTCCAAGGCGCGTAAGGACGGGACCGTGAGCTACGTCCCGCAGAGCGAGTCGGTCGACTGGACCTTCCCGATCAGCGTGCGCGAGGTAGTGATGATGGGGCGCTACGGCAAACAGAACTGGATGCGCACCCCCCGTGCCCGGGACCGCGATGCCGTCGCCGCAGCGATCGAACGGGTCGACCTGACCGAATTGGCCGGTCGACAGATCGGCCAACTGTCCGGTGGACAGCGCAAGCGCGCGTTCGTGGCCCGCGCGATCGCACAGGAGGCGTCGCTGCTTCTGCTCGACGAGCCGTTCGCAGGCGTCGACAAGCGGACCGAGTCCACGATCACGCGGTTGCTCCGCGAACTGACCGCAGCAGGCGCTTCGGTCCTGGTGTCCACTCACGACCTGCACGCTCTGCCCGACTTGTGCGACGAAGCAGTGCTTCTGCAGCAACGTGTGCTGATGCACGGCACGCCACTGGACGTACTACGTCCGGAAAATCTCGCAATGGCCTTCGGCGTCGACCCCCTGCGTACCTCGGAAGCGAGCTGAACCGTGTATCTCGTGGATTTCTTCGTCGAACCGTTGCAGTACACCTTCATGCAGCGTGCTCTGCTGGTCACGATCGTCGCATCCATCGTGTGCGCGGTGCTGAGTTGCTGGCTCGTGTTGATCGGCTGGTCCCTGATGGGCGACGCCGTCTCACACGCGGTCTTGCCGGGCGTAGCGCTGTCCTACCTGCTCGGTGCTCCGTTCGCCATCGGCGCCCTGCTGTTCGCACTCGTCGCGGTCGGTGCCATCGGAGTCGTGCGCAACACAACTCAGGTCAAAGAGGACGCGGCCATCGGGGTTGTCTTCACCACGCTGTTCGCACTCGGCGTCGTACTCATCTCGAAATTTCCCAGTCAGATCGACCTCAATCACATCCTGTTCGGGAACCTTCTCGGCGTATCGCAGGGCGATATGTGGCAGGTCGTCGTGTTGGGCGGATTCGCGTTCGTGGTGATGATCGTCAAGCGACGAGATTTCACGTTGTTCGCGTTCGATCGCACACAGGCGCGAGCAGTCGGTATCTCCCCGGCATTCCTCTCCGGGCTGATGCTGACGCTCCTGGCGCTGACGACGGTGGTCGCGCTGCAAGCAGTGGGCGTCATTCTGGTCGTCGCGATGCTCATCACGCCCGGTGCGACGGCGTATCTGCTCACGCAGCGTTTCGGGCGCATGCTCCTGCTGGCACCGGCTATCGGCGTCGGCTGCGCCGTTGTCGGGATCTACGTCAGCTTCTATCTCGACGTGTCTTCCGGCGGAACCGTCGTACTGGCGCAGGGATCGGTGTTCACACTTGCGTACCTGTTCAGTCCGACGCAAGGCATGGTGACGCGAGCACTCCGACGCCGCGAGGCGGCCACCGTGTGAGCGTCGGCCACGCTGACGTGTCATTTCTGGATGGATTGCCTAAGCTCCATTGCGTGGTTGAACGCACCGGGGACCCGTCCACTGCCGACGAAGTACAGCTGTCGGCTGTCGCGCAGGACTATCTGAAGGTCATCTGGACTGCCAGCGAGTGGAGCGAGGATTCGGTCAGCACCAAGATGCTGTCCGAGCGCATCGGTGTCTCCGCCTCGACGGTTTCCGAGGCGATCCGCAAGCTCGCCGATCAAGGAATGGTCGATCATGCGCGCTACGGGGCGATTTCGCTGACCGATCGCGGGCGTGCCGCGGCCATCGCCATGGTTCGCCGACACCGGCTCATCGAAACGTATCTGGTGCGCGAACTCGGCTACGGATGGGACGAGGTGCATGACGAAGCGGAGATACTCGAGCACGCCGTCTCCGACCTCATGATGTCGCGTATCGACGCGAAACTCGGCTTCCCGGAACGTGATCCACACGGCGACCCGATCCCCTCCGTCGACGGCGCGATCGCCTCACCCGAAGCGACACGCCTGAGCGACTACATCGACGGTCAATGCGGACGAGTCGCGCGGATCTCGGACTCCGATCCCGCCATGCTCAGATACTTCGACTCCGTCGGGATCTCGCTCGACCTTCCGATCAGGGTCGTCGAACGGCGCGATTACGCCGGCACGGTGGCCATCGAGCTCGGGCTGAGCGAACGAAGTTCGATCGACCTCGGCCAGCGCGCCGCCGAAGCCATCTGGATGATCCCCGCGTAGCTACAGACCTCGCTTAGCTACAAACCCCGCAGCGTCGCCGGCCTGACAACCATGACCGAACTGGCCCGCTTGCCCTTCTCCTGCAGGAGCGCGATGGTGTGTCCGGTCGGGTCTAGTGCCGCATACACCCCGGGCAGCCCGATCGGATCGAGCCACCGTCCCTGACTGATGGCTTCGGCCTCGTCCGCGTCGACCTGCCGGTGTGGGAACGCGGTGCGAGCCGCCTCGTCGATGTCGAGACTGACACCGGGTTCATCCGCAAGTTGCTCGAGCGTCCGCGCGTGGTCGAGTGTGAACGGTCCGACGCGCGTGCGGCGCAAGACCGTCAGATGACCACCGACCTCGAGCGCAGCGCCGAGATCGCGAGCCAACGCTCGTACATAGGTCCCCGACGAACACTCGACCTCGACATCGAGGTCGACGAACCCCGTCCCGGGGACGTTGCGCCGAGCAAGCACATCGAAGCGGGTGACGCTCACCCGTCGCGCCGGGATCGTGAACTCCTCGCCGGCGCGCACCAGCTTGTGTGCGCGCTGTCCGTCCACTTTGATGGCGCTGACGCTGGAGGGAACCTGCTCGATATCGCCCGTGAGCAGCGCGACCTGACGGGCAATGTCCGCATCCTCGACCGCCGATGCGGAGGCGTCGGCGACGGTCTCGCCCTCTGCGTCGTCCGTCGATGTGGTTCGGCCGAGCCGAATCGTTGCGGTGTACGCCTTCGTGGTCAGCGCCAACAGACCCAACATCTTCGTCGCGCGTTCGATGCCGAGAACGAGCACCCCGGTCGCCATCGGGTCGAGAGTCCCGGCATGCCCGACCTTCCGGGTGCCCAGCAGCTTTCGACACGAGGCCACGACGTCGTGGCTCGTCACCCCGGGACCCTTGTCCACGATCAACAACCCGGCGCCGACGAGGCCGGAGGACAACTTTCCGCGTGCAGACACGAGAGATCATTCTGCCAGGCGCGGATTCACATCACTGCAATCGCCGTGACGATCAGCCCGTCGGCGATCAGCCAACGGCCGTCGAACGAGGACAAGGGAGCACCCGATTCGGTGTGCCCGGGCACCAGAAGGTCGGAGTGGAAAGTCCCCGAAAAATCGCTTCCGGTGGACGTCCGCTCGAAGGTGATGTGGGCGTCCTCGAACCCGAGCCAGCGTCCGGTCAGCGGCTCCCACGCTTTGTACGTCGCTTCCTTGGCGCAGAACAGCAGGCGGTCCCAGTGCATGTCGGAATCGGTAGTGGCGAGCCAGTCACGTTCGGATTGCAGACTCACGGCGTCCAGGACGCCGTCGGGCAGCGGCCCATGTGGCTCGGCGTCGATGCCGACGGACCGAACCTGCAGCGCGTATCCGAGGACTGCGCCGCGATAGCCGTCGCAATGGGTCAACGAGCCGACGACACCCTTCGGCCACTGTGGAGCGCCCGACTTGCCCCTCATGATCGGAGCCGGCTCGACCCCGAGCTTGTCCATCGCCACCCGCGCACAGTGCCGCGCCGACGTGAACTCGCGCTTGCGCTTGTCGACTGCTTTGGCGATGAGAGGCGCTTCCAGCGGGTGCGGCTCCAGGCCGGGAGGATCCTCGAAGAGTTCGGCAGCGACGACGCCGTTCGGCAGGATCGACTCGATCACTTGTTCGCCCTCATCTTCTCGACCTCGGCTTCCATCTCGGGCGTGACGGTGAAGTGTCCGCCCCATTTGTTCAGCGTTCCCTCGGGGTACTCGGGCACCGGAAGTATCTGGCGAAGTACGTTGCTCGGCAAACCGCGACGCTGCCACTCGCGCGGATAGCCGACCGAAACCTCTTCGAAGCGCACACCGTCGTAGTACGTGGTCCGCGGAATATGGAGATGCCCGTACACCGAACACACTGCGTTGTACCTAGTGTGCCAATCGGCCGTGAGCGTCGAGCCGCACCACAACGCGAATTCCGGGTAGAACAGCACGTCGGTCGGTTGGCGAACCATCGGAAAGTGATTGATCAGTACCGTCGGGATCGAAAGATCGAGCCCGTCGAGTCGTTCCGCAGTGGCCGAAATCCTCGCGCGGCACCACGCATCTCGGGTCGCGTAGGGCTGCGGTGAGAGCAGGAACTCATCCGTTGCGACCACGTTCTTGTCCCGGGCGATCTTCAGTCCGTGTTCCTTGTCGAGAGCACCTCGCGGCAGGAACGAATAGTCGTACAGCAGAAACATCGGTACGAGGGTGGCTGGGCCACCTTCGCCTTCCCAGACGAGATAGGGATCTTCCGGCGTCACGACGTCGATCTCTCGACAGAGGTTCACCAGGTACTCGTAGCGCGCGACACCATGAATCTGGACAGGATCCTTGGCGGTGGTCCACAGCTCGTGGTTGCCGGGCACCCAGATCACTTTCGCGAACCTGCTGCGCAGCAACTCGAGGGCCCATTTGATGTCGTCGGTCTTCTCGGAGACGTCGCCTGCGACGATCAGCCAGTCTTCGGGGGATTCAGGGTGAATATCCTCGGTGACCGGACGATTGCCGCGGTGACCGACGTGAATGTCACTGACTGCCCAGAGCTTGGCTGTCACAGGCCACAGTCCTTCCGATTGTGAGTGTGCGTGCTTCCCGAATCACTACCAACGCTTCATTGTCTCCTGCGATTCCGGGCAGTGCGACAATCGGGCCATGGGAATTCTTCCGGCAGGCGTGTTGCTCACCGTCATGGCCGCATTTCTGGCGGGAATCGCCTCCGACAACTTCGTGGCCGGTTTCGCGATTACCGCGGTCGTCTGCAGCGTGGCGCTGGCTGCCGCCCACTTCCTAGCGCGTGCAGTTATTTCACGTCGAAACCGTTAGAACATACGCACTTGCTGGTCTAGAGTTTCGTTTGTGCCGCATCCACGGATACGCGTCAAGGACGCCGCCGAACTACTCGGAGTCAGTGACGACACCGTCCGTCGATGGATCGACAGCGGTGCACTGACCGCTCAGAAGGACGACGCCGGACGCAAGGTCATCGACGGCGCCGAACTCGCCAGGTTTGCCCGTCAGCACGCAGCACCACCACCGGATCCGACCGGGACCGGCAGCTCGGCACGCAACCGTTTCGTCGGACTGATCACGAAGGTGACCTCGGACACCGTCATGAGCGAGGTCGAGATGCAGTGTGGTCCCTTCACCGTCGTGTCGCTCATGAGCACCGAATCGGTACGACACCTCGGCCTGGAGCCGGGGAAGATCTCCGTCGCCGTCGTCAAAGCAACCACCGTCATCGTCGAAGCAACTGCCTCGTGATGCGAACACCGATCACCCTTCTCGCCCTCGGCGGAGCTGTCACCGTGCTGGCGGGATGCGGAAATCCCGCGGACACCGGCTCCGCGACCGACACCATCACCGTCTTCGCTGCCGCATCGCTGAAATCGACGTTCACCGAACTGGGTGCGACCTTCGAGGCCGAGAATCCCGCAGTGACCGTGGAGTTCAACTTCGCCGGATCCTCGGACCTCGTCACTGCGCTTGCGCAGGGCGCACCGGCAGACGTCTTCGCCTCGGCGGACACCGCGAACATGACCAAGGCAGTCGAGGCAAATCTCGTCGATGGCGAGCCGGTGGACTTCGCAACCAACACCCTTACGATCGTCACCGCACTCGGCAATCCCAAGGACGTGACGTCGTTTGCCGACCTGGCCGACCCCGACATCCTGACAGTGGTCTGCGCACCGCAGGTTCCGTGCGGCAACGCAACCACCACAGTCGAGAGAACAACCGGCACAATCGTTCCCGCGGTCAGCGAGGAGGCTTCGGTGACCGACGTACTGGGCAAGGTCACGTCGGGGCAGGCGGATGCAGGCCTGGTCTACGTCACCGATGCAGCAGGAGCCGGCAACCAGGTGACGACCGTCGACTTCCCCGAAGCCCGAGAAGCCGTCAACACCTATCCCGTTGCAGTACTGAAGAGCAGTCGAAATGCGGCCGCGGCGACGGCATTCGAAGCACTGGTCACCGGTGCGACCGGCCGCCGAGTATTGACCGAAGCCGGGTTCGCGGCACCGTGAACCCGGGGCTCCCGCGGTGGATGTTCGTTCCCGCAGCGCTAGGCGGGTTGTTCGTGGTCACGCCACTTCTCGCGATCCTGCTGAAGATCGACTGGACGAACTTCGTTCCGCTCGTGACGTCCGAATCCGCTCGCACCGCCTTGATGCTCAGCCTACGAACCGCTGCAATCAGCACCCTGATGTGCATAGTCTTCGGCGTTCCGATGGCGATGGTGTTGTCCCGCACGAATTTTCCTGGATTGTCGATGCTGCGAACGCTCGTTCTGCTGCCCCTCGTCCTGCCGCCCGTGGTGGGAGGTATCGCGTTGCTGTACACGTTCGGTCGGCTCGGTCTGCTCGGCGGATACCTCGAGGGGTGGGGGCTGTCCATTGCGTTCTCCACCACAGCGGTGGTGCTTGCCCAGACGTTCGTTTCACTGCCGTTTCTCGTCGTCAGTCTCGAAGGCGCACTGCGCAGTTCCGGTCGCGAGTACGAGACGGTCGCGTCCACACTCGGCGCTCGTCCCACCACCGTTCTCCGACGTGTCACCATTCCACTCGTCCTGCCCGGCCTCGTGTCCGGATCGGTCCTCGCCTTCGCGCGCGCTCTCGGCGAGTTCGGCGCGACCTTGACCTTTGCCGGTTCGCTCGAAGGGGTGACTCGGACCCTCCCACTGGAGATCTACCTTCAGCGCGAGACCGACGCCGACGCTGCCGTCGCACTGTCGCTGTTGCTCATCGTCGTTGCGGCCGTCGTCGTCGTCGCTGCTCGCGGTCGACGCGTGGCGGGCGCACTGTGAGTTCGATATCGCTCACAGCCGGAATTGTCGGTCGCGGCGTGTCCTTCGAGTTCGACTGCGCCGACGGCGAGGTCGTGGCGGTCCTCGGTCCGAACGGTGCTGGAAAGTCGACCTTGCTGTCCGTGATCGCAGGATTGATCCGGCCGGACACTGGACGCGTGCTGCTCGGGGACGACGTGGTCACCGACACCTCCAGCGGTACCTTCGTCCCTGCCCATGCCCGTGGGGTCGCAAGCCTGACGCAGAACGCCCTTCTGTTTCCGCACCTCTCGGTCGAAGCGAACGTCGCGTTCGGGCCCCGCAGTCGCGGACTGCGCAAACGCGCGGCACACGAGAGAGCCCGGCAATGGTTGGAGTCCGTCGACGCGATCGAACTCGCCGACCGCAAGCCCGGTGAACTCTCCGGGGGCCAAGCGCAACGCGTCGCCATCGCACGTGCCCTGGCAGCCGATCCTCGGGTCCTCCTCCTCGACGAGCCGATGTCGGCCCTCGACGTCGACACCGCACCTGCCGTGCGGCGCCTGCTGCGGAGGGTCCTGCGCGACCAACGACGCACAGCCGTCGTCGTCACTCATGATCTTCTCGACGCGTTGGCACTTGCGGACACAGTCGTGGTCGTCGAGAGCGGACGAGTCGTCGAGCGCGGGCCGACCACCGAGGTACTCACGGCTCCTCGCAGCGCGTTCGCTGCGCGGATCGCGGGCGTCAACCTCGTGTCGGGCACCATGGACGGCGCCGATTCGCTGACCACGTCGTGGGGGCTGACCGTTTCGGGGCTCAGCGGGACCGACACCGGGGGCAGCAGTGTCGCGATCTTCGCTCCCGCTGCCGTCGCGGTGCACCTCGAACCCCCACACGCCAGCCCGCGAAACGTCTTCCCGGTGACCATCGCATCGATGGACGTCCACGGTGCAACGGTCCGCCTCAGGGCGGATCAGCATCCGGATGGGAGCCCCGGAATCGCAGCGGACGTCACGCCCGCTGCCGTCGCCGAACTCGATCTCGAACCCGGTCTAGCCGTCTTCTTCGTCGTCAAGAGCCAAGAGGTAGCGCTTCACTCCGCGACGCGCTGAATGTCCGCACCGACCAGCGCCCAGCGGCCGGACATCATTCGCAGGACGACGGCGATCATGCGGAGAACCACGAAAATGCCCAGCCCGAACCAAATGCCGCGAACACCCCAATCGAAGGCCAACGCCATCCAGATCGACGGCAGGAAGCCGACGAGTGCGCACCCGAGCGTCGCCGAGCGCAGGAACGCAGCATCTCCCGCCCCGAGCAACACCCCATCGAGGGCGAACACCACTCCCGCGATCGGAACGATCGCCACGAAGATCCACCAGATGGAGTGCATCGCCGCGACGACCGAGAGGTCCGTGGTGAACAGCCCGGGAATCACGGTGTACCCGGCCGCGAACAACGCTGCAAGCGCGATTGCGAACACCGTGGACCATACGGTCAGGCGCCAGCCGAGCCGAGTTGCGCCGCTCGCGTCGGATCGACCGAGAGCCGCGCCGACCAGTGACTGCGCTGCGATCGCCAAGGAGTCGAGCGTGAGCGCCACGAGATTCCACATGTGCAGGACGACCTGATTCGCGGCAACCGACGCCGCACCGAATCGCGATGCCACCGCAGCGGCCGACAGAAAACACGCTTGGAACGCAAGCGTTCGAATGATCAAATCTCGGCCGAGTATCAACTGTGCTCGCATGATCGACCACGACGGACGCAGCGGCACACCTGCGCGCACGATCGCGACCATGAAGAACGCGCCGGCCACGGCTTGCCCGAGGACGTTCGCAACGGCCGAACCGACCAGGCCGAGACGCGGGACACCCAGCAGACCGTGGACCAGCACCGGACACAGAATCGCAGACAGACCAAGCCCTGCAAGCACGAAACGGAGGGGCCGTACGGTGTCTTGAAGTCCTCGCATCCAACCGTTACCCGCCAGCGACACGAGGATGAACGGCACACCGAGTATCGCGACCCTCAACCACGCGGTGGCCTCGGTCGTAATCTCGCCACCGCCACCTATGAGCGTAAGAATCGGTACGCACAGCACTTGCATCACACCGACGATGATCAGACCGAGTGCCAGCGCGAGCCAGGTCGCCTGGACGCCCTCTCCGATCGCGTCCCGATCACGACCGGCCCCGTGCAAGCGGGCTGCTCTCGCCGTCGTGCCGTAGGAGAGAAACGTCAGAGTGCTGACCTGCGCAAGAACGAGGCCGCCTACCGCCAGACCCGCAAGTGGGAGCGCACCGAGGCGTCCGACCACAGCTGCGTCGAAGAGCAGGTAGATCGGCTCGGCCGCCAACACTCCGAGGGCCGGCAGCGCAAGACCGAGTATTCGACGCGGCGATGCATCTCCGGCTGCGCTCGTCTCAACCGAGCGCATCGACCAGTGAGTCGATCACGTCGGCCTTCGTACCGTGAGCGGTGAAGCCTGCCGCATTGCGGTGACCACCGCCCCCGAGCGTCGCAGCCACCGTCGAGACGTCCACGGCGGTCTTCGACCTCAGCGACACGGTCCACTCGTCACCGGATTGCTGTTTGAACACCGCAGCCACCTCCGCCTCGGAGGTTGTCCGAACGATGTCGATGACGCTCTCGATCTCCTCGGATCGCATACCCTCGGAATTTTCACGCAGAATCACCGCATAGACGAGGCCGAGCCCCCCGACGGCATCCTGTACGAGAGCTGCCGAACCGAGAACGGAACCAAGCATCGGAAGCCAACCGAACGGGTGATTGTCGAGCAGCTTGCGCGCGATCGCAGCACCGTCGATGCCGGTGGCGAGTAGCCGTTCGGCAAGCAGGTGGGATCCCGGACGAACCCACCGGAAGGATCCGGTGTCGGTGACCAGGCCGGCGAACAGACAGTGGGCCAGGTCGGCGTCGATGGCAACGTTCCAGGCGTCGAGCAGACGCGTGATGACAGCCGTCGTGGACTCCGCACCGTCGTCGACCACGTTCAGCGTGCCGAATCTCGTGTTGGACCGGTGGTGGTCGATGACCAGAGACGCGTCGGCCGTGTCGATTCGGTCGGCGAGTGCGCCCAGTCGGCCGCGACTGCCCGCGTCGACCGTGACGACCAGATCGACCCGGGATCGAACGTCCTCGGGCGCGGTCAACATGTCACGGCCGGGCAGTTCGTTCATCGACTCGGGAAGCTCACGGGGGCTGGCGAACGCAACCTGCACCTCGACGCCACGCCGAGCCAACACTGTTCCGATCGCAAGTCCGCTGCCGATCGTGTCGGCGTCCGGCTGGACGTGGCACAGCACCGTCGCACTCTGCGCAGTCTCGAGCAGCGAGATGGCAGACGCGAACAACTCGTCCACTCGGTCAGTCCACGTCGGTGGACTCGGAATCCTCGACGGACTCGCGTGGAGCTTTGTACGGGTCGGGGTCGCCCGCGGGCTTGGCCGAGGCGGCGACCCGTGCAACTTCGCTGTCGGCTTGCCGAGCTCGTTCCAGCAGCTCTTCCATGTGCCGGGCCGTATCGGGAACGGTGTCCGTCATGAACGTCAACGTCGGGGTGAACCTGACGCCCGTCCCCGCACCCACCTTGGACCTGAGAACACCCTTGGCCTTCTCGAGACCTGCGGATGCGGCTTGAAGATCAGGAGGCGTGTCCAGATCCTCACCCATCACCGTGTAATAGATCGTCGCATCGTGCAAGTCCGCTGTGACCTTGCAATCGGTGATCGTCACGAACGCCAGCCGCGGATCCTTGATCTCGTGGTCGATGGCCGTCGCAACGATGGCGGCAATTCGCTTCGAGAGCCTGCGAGCTCTTGCCTGATCCACCATGAACTTTCACGCTCCTCACACGCGGTACCGAGTCAGTCCTCGGGACCGAAAATTCTTCTTCTGACTGCCAACAATTCCAGATCGTGACGCTCGGCGACGTGTCGCTCGCATTCGTCCAGCTTGTCGTGCAGACCTTCGACATCGGAGCCGACGGCGGCGATGCCGAACAGTGAACGCCGAAAACGATCTCGTTCCCCCGTCTCCGCCGCCGACACCCCGAACCGTTGCAGCTCCGACAGAACCGGCAACACGGTCGAACGCTTGTCGGCGAGCGAACGGATATCCCCCAACAACACGTCCAGCTCGAGAGCACCCAGGTACACGCGGCCATCCTTCGAATCGGAAAGACTCGAACGATGCCGGCGGCGGTACCGATCAGTACCGCCGCCAGGCCTCGTTCGAATCAGTGCAGTGTCACTCCCCTTGATCCACTACAGCCGAGCACGTGCTAGTCGCGCGGCTTCTCACGCAGCTCGTACGCCTCGATGACATCGCCGACCTTGATGTCCGAGTACGTGACCGTGAGACCACATTCGTAGCCCTCGCGCACCTCGACCGCATCGTCCTTCTCGCGGCGAAGCGAGGAGATCGTGACGGTCTCGGCGACCACTGTGCTGTCGCGCAACAGTCGTGCCTTGGCATTGCGACGGATCGTACCGGAGGTGACGAGGCAACCTGCGATGTTTCCGACCTTGGACGAACGGAACAGCGCGCGTATCTCGGCCTGACCGAGAGCAACCTCTTCGTAGACGGGCTTGAGCATGCCCTTGAGGGCCTTCTCGATCTCGTCGATCGCTTGGTAGATAACCGAGTAGTACCGGATGTCCACACCCTCGCGGTTGGCTAGCTCGGTGGCTTTGCCCTCCGCACGAACGTTGAAGCCGATGATGATCGCGTTCGACGCCGACGCCAGGTTGACGTTGGTCTCCGTGACGCCACCGACACCGCGGTCGATGACGCGCAACTCGACCTCGTCGTCGATCTCGATACCCAGCAAGGCCTCTTCCAGCGCCTCGACGGTTCCCGAGTTGTCACCCTTGAGGATCAAGTTGAGCTGTGAGGTCTCCTTCAGAGCTGCATCGAGATCGTCCAGGCTGATGCGCTTACGACTCTTGGCTGCCAGCGCGTTGCGCTTGCGTGCATTTCGTCGATCGGCGATCTGACGGGCGATTCGGTCCTCGTCGACGACCAGGAGGTTGTCGCCTGCACCTGGCACCGACGTGAAGCCGATGACCTGGACAGGACGTGACGGCAGCGCCTCGGTGACGTCTTCGCCGTGCTCGTCGACCATGCGGCGGACGCGTCCGTAGGCGTCTCCCGCCACGATCGAGTCGCCGACGCGGAGCGTTCCGCGAGCGATGAGGACCGTGGCAACCGGTCCGCGTCCACGGTCGAGGTGCGCCTCGATCGCAACACCCTGAGCATCCATGTCCGGGTTCGCACGCAGGTCGAGCGACGCATCGGCAGTCAACAGCACCGCTTCGAGAAGGGCATCGATATTGGTGCCCTGCTTCGCAGAGATGTCGACGAACATGGTGTCGCCGCCGTATTCCTCGGCTACCAGGCCGTACTCGGTCAGCTGCTGACGGATCTTGTCCGGGTTCGCGCCTTCCTTGTCGATCTTGTTGACCGCAACCACGATGGGCACATCTGCTGCCTGCGCGTGGTTGATCGCTTCCACCGTCTGAGGCATGACGCCGTCGTCGGCAGCGACGACCAGGATCGCGAGGTCCGTGGCCTTGGCACCACGAGCACGCATGGCCGT
Source organism: Rhodococcus sp. FG69 (assembly GCF_057808915.1). Lineage (NCBI taxonomy): Bacteria > Bacillati > Actinomycetota > Actinomycetes > Mycobacteriales > Nocardiaceae > Rhodococcus > Rhodococcus sp. FG69. The sequence continues at coordinate 98,615 of NZ_JBMDIX010000006.1, forward strand.
GAAGGCCTCGTGACCGGGGGTGTCGATGAACGTTACGAGACGCTCGTTGCCTTCGAGTTCGGTCAGCACCTGGTAAGCACCGATGTGCTGCGTGATACCACCGGCTTCGCCTTCGCGAACGGCGGTGTTACGGATCGAGTCCAGCAGTCGCGTCTTGCCGTGGTCGACGTGGCCCATGACCGTGACGACCGGCGGACGCTGCTCGAGGTCGTCCTCGCCACCCGCGTCCTCGCCGTAGGTGAGGTCGAAACTGTCGAGCAGTTCGCGATCCTCGTCCTCGGGGCTGACGACCTGGACGACGTAGTTCATTTCGCCGCCGAGCAGTTCGAGCGTCTCGTCGTTGACCGACTGAGTTGCCGTCACCATCTCGCCGAGGTTGAACAGGGCCTGCACGAGCGCTGCGGGGTTCGCGTCGATCTTGTCAGCGAAGTCCGACAGCGATGCGCCGCGAGCGAGACGGATGGTCTCACCGTTGCCGCGAGGCAGCCTGACGCCGCCGACTGCGGGAGCCTGCATGCTTTCGTACTCGGCGCGTTTCGCCCGCTTCGACTTGCGACCGCGACGGACAGCTCCACCTGGACGACCGAATGCACCTGCAGCCGCTCCGCGCTGACCGGGACGGCCACCGCCACCTGGACGACCGCGGAAACCGCCTGCGGGAGCTCCACCTGCGGGTGCTCCACCGGGAGCACCCGGTGCGCCACCGCCGCGGTATCCGCCGCCGCCTGCACCGCCACCCGGACGTCCACCCGGCGCGCCACCTGGGCGTCCCGGGCGGCCTGCTGCCGGACTCGGTCGTGCCGAACGTGTCGGCATTGCACCTGGATTCGGACGGGGAGGCATCGAACCGGGGCTCGGACGAGGTCCAGCCTGGCCCGGAGCCGGACGGGGACCGCCCTGTCCGGGAGCCGGGCGGCTTCCACCCTGCGCAGCGGCTGGACGAGCTCCGCCCTGACCCGGCGTCGGACGTGCCCCGCCGGGGCGGGGACTGCCGGGAGCTGGGCGTGGAGCAGGACGCTCCACGGGCGCCGAGGAGTACGGGTTGTTGCCGACCCGAGGCGCCTTGGGACCTGGCTTCGGTCCCGGTGCGCCCGGCTTGGGTCCGGCAGGTGCCGATTCCGTCTCTGCGGCCGTCGGCGCCTGCTGCGCCGGAGCCGGAGCCGGGGTCGCGGCCGCTGGGGCCGCCGACTCTACCTGCGCGGCAGGTGCGGCGGGGGCCGGAGCTGCTGGTGCCGGAGTCGCCGGTGCTGGTACGGGTGCTGCCGGAGTTTCAGGTTTCGCGGCTGCGGGCGCTGCGGGCGTCGGACGCGCGGCAGGCTTGGGGCCCGGACGCGGACCGCCGGGCTTGGCGCCCATGCTCGGCTTGGGTGCGCTCGCGGTCGCGCTGCCGTTCTCGGACGGCGAGTCCGACTTCTCGGACGGGAACGATTCACGTAGACGACGCGCCACAGGCGCCTCGACGGTGGACGAAGCTGATTTGACGAACTCGCCTTGCTCTTTGAGCCGTGCGAGTAGTTCCTTACTGGTGACACCGAGTTCTTTTGCCAACTCGTGCACGCGGGCCTTGCCTGCCACTGCTCTCCTCACTGAGAGGCCGAGCGAGGCATTGGTGCCTGCACGACCTCGGGTTAATTCCGATGGACGTTCATCGTCGGTGCTTCACGGTGTGCTCATCAGTGCTGTTGCCTGTTCTTCTCGTCGGGTAGAACTCTGCGCTCTACGAAGGCGTCGACTGCGGAAATGTCGATCGCTCCAGGTATTCGTAGTGCTCTGCCGAAGGCTCGGCGCCGCTCCGCGTTGTGGAGACAATTCCGATCGAGGTGCAACCATGCGCCTCGACCGGGAAGTCGATGCTCGACATCCGGGACGATGATGCAATCGGAAGATTGCGATTCACCGTCCGAACGACTGACCACGACACGCAGCAGGTCGGCGGTCGGAGCTTTCTCCTTGCACCCGACACAAGTTCGCACCGGTAGACGTAAAGGCGTCGAACCGGTGCTCACATGACTACGGGGCATGGAGTTCAATTCCGAACCAACTCCCACTCTACCGCTGTATTGCTCCGAACTCCGCATTCTGCACTTACCCGCTGGTGGACTCGGGTGCCGCGGCCGCGTCGCTTCGGATATCGATCCGCCAACCGGTCAGCCGAGCAGCCAACCGCGCGTTCTGTCCCTCCTTGCCGATGGCCAGGGACAGCTGATAGTCGGGGACGATGACACGAGCAGCGCGGGCAGCCGCATCGACGACGGTCACCGACACAACCTTCGACGGCGACAGCGCATTCCCGACGAAGGTGGCCGGATCCTCGTCGAAGTCGATGATGTCGATCTTCTCCCCCGCGAGTTCGCTCATGACGTTGCGCACGCGTTGTCCCATGGGTCCGATGCACGCGCCTTTGGCGTTGAGACCGGAGACGGTGGAAGTCACGGCGATCTTGGAGCGATGGCCGGACTCACGAGCCACAGCCATGATCTCCACCGACCCGTCGGCAATCTCGGGCACTTCGAGCGCGAACAGCTTCCGAACGAGGTTCGGGTGAGTCCGGGACAGCGTGATCTGCGGCCCACGCTGACCACGCGCGACTCCGACGACGTAGCACTTGATTCTCTCGCCGTGCTCGTAGCTTTCGCCCGGAACCTGCTCGGCCGGCGGGAGCAGACCGTCCGCCCCGTTGGCTTCACTGCCGATACGGACGATGACGGTGCCCTTGGCGTTTGCTCTCGTATCGCGCTGGATGACCCCATTGACGATCTCACCTTCGTGCGTGGAGTACTCGCCGAAGGAACGCTCGTGCTCGGCGTCGCGCAGGCGCTGCAGAATGACCTGGCGCGCTGTCGTCGCGGCGATACGACCGAATCCCTCCGGAGTGTCGTCCCACTCCGAGATGGTGTTGCCGTCCTCGTCGATCTCCTTGGCCATAACCTTGACCGAACCGCTCTTGCGATCGACATCGATCCACGCATGCTGTTGATGGCCCTCGGTGTGCCGGTACGCGGTCAACAGTGCAGTTTGAATCGTCGAGATGACGGTGTCGATCGAGACCCCTTTTTCGGCCTCGATCGCGCGCAATGCAGCTATGTCGATATTCACTTGTCGGACCCTTCTTCCGGTGCTTCCACATTCACGATCTCGTCGGAGTCCGCAGGCGCGGGCCGACCGTCCACGACACCGCCCGCCAACTCCATCTCCTCGGCCTTGGGCCGCGAGAACTCTACTTGCACAACAGCCTTGACGACGCTGGACAGTTCGACGGCCCGAGTGGCCAGGACGCCCTTCGTACGCGTGACAATGGTCACGACGCCGCCGTCGAGGACTCCGACCCGCCCGTCGAACTTCTCCTCGGCCAACTCGATCCGCACCGATCGACCACGAGCGCGGCGCCAATGCCGCTCTTCCGTCAATGGTCGGTCGATGCCGGGCGTAGTGACTTCGAGGGTGTACGGCGCTTCGCCGAAGTCCGACACGCCGTCGAACACCTCCGAAATCTCGCGACTGAGAATCGGCAGGGCGTCCAGGTCGATCCCCTGCTCGCGATCGACCATGATCCGAACAGCGCTGTGCTTGCCCGCCGACACGACGTTGACGTCCTCGAGGTCGAAGCCCTGAGCGTGGATCAGATCGGACAGGAGCGCGATGACCCTCTCCTTGGACGGAACAGGCATCGTGGTGTGCACTCCTCGTGAAGTTGTGGGCGAATCATCGTCAGACGGTGAACGTACAGCCTAGCGCCATCGAGAGGTGTCTGTGACCAGGAGCGGGTGCGCACGATCGAGGGCGTACCTGGCACCATGTGAACGTGCCGACGCCCGCAATCGCCCCATCCCTCAGTCGCCGCTCGGCGATCCGGCTGGCGGCGGCCGCAGCGCTCGCGACCGTCGGCCTCGTCGCGACCGCCGGATGCTCCTCCGACGAGGACACTGCCGCGACAGTCGACACTTTGACGACGCACCTTCGGCGGGCCCGGAAGGACGCGGACATGGCCGCAGCGTTGATCGCGACTCTTCCCGAACGTGCGGGCGCACTCTCCGTGATTCAGTCGGAGCGAGGCGCACACGCCGATTCCTTGGCCGCGGAGATCGACCGCGTCGCGGGGGTCGCCGACGAGAGCACCCTCCCCGCCACCCCGCCCACGACCACGACTGCGCAGAACCCACCACCGTCACTGGAGGAGCTGATGACCAGCCTGTCCGAATCGGGTCGTAGCGCCGCGGACTCGGCCCGGAACGAGTCGGGATATCGAGCCGGACTTCTCGGTTCGATCAGCGCAGCATGCACCGTTCAATCGATCGTGGTGCTGGCATGAACGAACTCGGGGAGGAACAGCAAGCCCTGGTCGACGCACTGAACGCGGAGTACGCCGCCGTCTTCGCGTACGGAATCGTCGGGGCATTCTCGAATCCAGCGCGGGCCGACGTCGTGGCGGCCAACGCCGCAGCGCACCGGGCCCGGCGGGACGCGACGATCGACGCGCTGAAGGCGGCAAGCGTCACCGCACCCCAACCTGCCACGGCCTATACGACGCCGTTCCCGGTCACCGATCCGATCACGGCGGCCCAGTTGGCCGCGCAAGCGGAGGTCGACACGTCGATCGCGTGGCGGTCTGTGATCGAACGCAGTAATTCCGGCCCCACCAGGGAGACCGGAATCACTGCACTCACGGAAGCTGCACTGCGACTGGCGAACTGGCGAGAGATCCTGGGAGTGGTTCCGTCCTCGACTCCGTTTCCCGGGCAGCCCTGATTCCGGTCGGCATGAACAGCGCGGCGAGAATTCCCACCGCGACGGCTCCGGCACCGACGAGGAGTGCAGGGGCAAGCGCATCGGTGTAACCGGTCGGTGTCAACGAGCCGCCCGCACCGAGGAACACTGCCGTCAGCACCGCGATTCCGAGCGCAACACCGATCTCGCGGATAGTGGAGTTGGTACTGCTCGCCGTGGCGTGATCGACCTCGGCCATGTCGGTCAGTACCGCCGTTGCCGATGGCGCGAAGGTCAGGCCCATTCCGATGCCCGCCATCGCCAGAGCAGGGACCATACTCGCGTACGACGCCCCGGGCTGCAGTATCGCGGCCATCCAGACCAGCGCGCCGGCTTGCAGCGTGAGTCCACCCACGAGTAGTGCGCGAAGACCGAGCCTCGGCGCGAGAAGACCTGCGAGCGGCGCCACGATCATGGGCGCCGCCGTCCACGGCAACGTGCGCAGTCCCGCCTGGAACGGGGAGTACCCCATGACGATCTGCAGATACTGCGACAGCAGGAACACAGCCCCGAACATTCCGAGCGTGAAGGTGACGCCGATGATGTTCGCGATCGAGAAGCTGCGTGAGCGGAACAGTCTGAGTGGGACGACGGGGAATGCGCCGCGCCGTTGCCGAACGACGAAGCCCACCAGCGCGAGAGCCGACACCAGGAACGACAGAAGCACCGAGCCGGAGGTCCAACCATCGTCGTTGCCGTGAACGACGGCCCAGACGAGCAGGAAGACGCTGGCGCCTGCGAGGACGATCCCGAGATAGTCGAGAGGTTGCTTGCGGCCGAACGATTCCTTCAGCGCGACGAGCGCGAGTGGCACCGCGATCAGGGCGACCGGCACGTTGATCCAGAAGATGGCCTCCCACGAGATGCCGTCGACGACCGCACCGCCGACCACCGGCCCCAGCGCGACCCCGAGTCCGGACACCCCTCCCCAGATGCCTATGGCCAGTGCGCGTTTCGCCGCCGGAACCACCCCGGCGAGCAGCGTGAGCGACAGAGGCATGATCGCCGCTGCTCCGGCGCCTTGAATCGCCCGTGCGGCGATCAGCATCGCAGGGGTGGTCGCGAGAGCCGAGGCAATGGAGGCGAGGGTGAAGATTGCGATGCCGCCGAGGAAGACGTTCCGCCTACCCCACCGATCGCCCAGCGTGGCCGCCGCAAGCATCAATGTCGCGAAACTGAGTGTGTATGCATTGAGGAACCACTGCAGTTCGCCGACCGAAGCCGACAGATCAGCCTGAATCACCGGCAACGCACTGGTCATCACGAGGTTGTCGAGTGTTGCCATGAACATCGGAAGCGAAGCCGCGACGATCCCGACCCAGATGGGGACAGTGCGCGACGGTGAGTGCTGCGTTTCGGTGGTAACGGCCATCGTCGATCCTTTCGCGTGATGCAAATTGCCGTAGTAAGCATCGAATGATTACTTACAACGACAGACGCTAGTTATCGACTGATAACCTGTCAACATGGCAGCTCCGACGAAGACCACCCGCATGGACGCATCCGATCGGCGTGAGCTGGTGCTCGACGCGGCCACCCGCGCTTTCGCCAAGGGCGGGTACGCCGGCACCAGCACGGACGCCGTGGCCAAAGAGGCAGGCGTGTCTCAGCCTTACGTCGTGCGCATGTTCGGCACCAAGAGCGAGCTGTTCAGACTGGCATTTCAACGAGCCATCGACGGAATCATGAGGGCCTTCGACGACGTACTGAACGGAACCGAGCCGTATCCGGACGGCGACGTATGGGCAGCACTCGGCGGGGCCTACACCGAACTCGTCGCCGACCGAGACCTGTTGTTGGTGATGATGCACGGGTTCACGGCAGGCAGCACTCCCGAGATCGGGGCACAGGGCCGCGCAGGCATGGCCGCAATCTACACCCAGATCAAGGACAGCACCGGATGCACGCCCGAGGAAGCCCGCGACTTCATCGCGAACGGCATGCTACTGAACTGCCTTCTCGCCATGCAGGCACCCGAGCACGCCGAGGACGACTCCGCCCTCGGCGAACTGGCGAGCTGCGCATTCGGTCCGGATCTGGACCAGCTCGAAACCGCGCCCTAGGGGTTCATCTCGTACGCACCGTCGTAGCCGAGGACCTCAGCCCATACGGCGTCGAACCGCCCCCTGTCGACGACCGGCTTGCGAATCGCACCCAGCGCCCACGATTGCTGATCCTCGGTCGACGACGGCTTGCCGTGCAACGCAACGGCATACGCCGAGAAGTCGCGGATCTGGAAGTCGAAGATCTGATCCAACACCTCGGTGGACACCGCATCCGCGCTCTCGAGGATCAGATGCCCGTAGACGACCAACGAAAACAGGTGCCCGACGTTCAGCAGGAAGTCGAGATCCTTCTGCTGACCTTCGTCGGGCGCCGCATCGGCCAGGAATTTCTTGAAGGCCAGCGCCTGTTCGTAGAAGCGCGCGACGTTCGGTACAGCGGAATACTTCTCGTACATCGGCGCCCAATCGTGGAAGCGCACTTTCCCCGACCCACGAGCCGGGCCTTGCGCGAAGAAGAACGTATCGTCGGAGGCGTCGTCGCGCGTTGCGACCGAGGGAAACTCGACGGGCGCAAACATGTACGCGGGCATGAACTTCAGCATCAGCGCGACGTTGACATGGACGGTGCCCTCGAGCTTCGGAAGCGTCCCGATCAGTTGCGCCGCCTCGCGGAAGTACGTGTCCTTCTCGTATCCCTTTGCAGCAATCACGTCGTGCAGTGTCCGCACCACGATCTCACCCTCCGAGGTGACCTTCGCCTTCGTCATCGGATTGAAGAGCAGATAGCGGCGGTCATCGGGACCTGCCGTTCGGAAGTAGTCGAGTGCCCGTGCACTGAACAGTTTCATCGCGATCAAGCGCGAGTAGGCATCTACGAAACTTGCCCGGACATGCGGGAATTCGGTAACGCGATTTCCGTACAAGATTCTGTTGTGCGCGTGCGTGATCGCCTCGTGGAACCCATGCTCGGCGATTCCGATGGATCCGGTGCACAGATTGAACTTCCCGACGTTGACGGTGTTCAGTGCCGCCGAAAACGCGTCCGCGCCGGAGTGCAGAATGTCCTCGGCGCGAACCGGGTAGTCCTCCAGCACGAACGTACTGACGAACATCTGACCGTGAACGACGTTGTCTCGCAACGAGTATTTCTCGTGGCCGCTGTCTGCGACGAAGAAGACGTAGGCCGGTGCACCGTCCATGTCGCTACGCCGACCGAAGACCGACACCATGCCTGCGATGTTGCCGTTGCCGATGTAGTACTTCTCCCCCGCTGCGGTGAACTCGACGCCACTCTCGCCCGTCGGCTCGAGCAGCATGTCGGTGGAGTAGACATCGGCACCGTGTGCTCGCTCGGACAATCCGAACGCCGTGACACCGCCGTCGTCCAGGAGGCGGGCGGCGCGGGACTTTGCTGCGTCGTTCGAGCTCATCCAGATCGGTCCGAGACCGAGCACGGTGACCTGCCAGGCATACCAGTAGGACAACCCGTAGAACCCGAGAATCTCGCTCAGCGCGGCATTGCGGAAAGCATCCCAGCGCTTGTTCGGGTCGCCGTCGGAATACGCGGCGGGCGTGCAGAAGTTCGCGAACAGCTTTTCCTTCGCGACGAACTCGAGAAAGTCACTGGTCCAGACTGCACCCAGATCATCGGCGAGCAATCGCGCTTTGCCCCGCCCTTCGAACCAGTCGATCAGCGCGCGCAGCTGTCGGGCGGTCTCGTCGTCGAATCGGGTCGTGTCGAATTTTGTGGGATCGAACAAAGCAACGTGCGCCACGCTGTCACCTCTCCTAGTCGGTTACTCGAAGCTACCAGCGAGTAACCGACCGGGACTGTGAAATCAGTTCCTCGTGCGCGCGGCCTTCACGATCTCGGCGGTCGCCGTCTCCTTGTCCAGTTCTCGGCTTTCCCCGGTGAACCGGTCACGAATTTCGACTTTGCCGTCTGCCCACCCGCGTCCGACGACGACTACGAGAGGCATTCCGATCAGCTCGGAGTCCTTGAACTTCACCCCGGGCGAAGCCTTGCGGTCGTCGAGAAGCACATCCAATCCTTGGACGTCCAGCTCGGCAGCGATCGCCTCGGCACCCGCGCGGGCGGCATCGTCCTTGTTGGCGATGACGAGGTGGACATCGAACGGAGCAACCGCGGCCGGCCAGCGCAGACCTTTGTCGTCGTGCATCTGCTCGGCGATCACGGCGACGAGACGAGAGACACCGACGCCGTAGGAGCCCTGCACGAGCCGAACCGGCTTGCCGTTTTCCCCGAGGACGTCGACGGCGAACGCGTCGGTGTACTTGTAACCGAGTTGGAAAATGTGGCCGATTTCGATTCCGCGGGCGCTGACCAGCGGCCCTCGACCGTCGGGCGACATGTCGCCGTCGCGCACTCGCGCCGCTTCGATCGTGCCGTCCGGCGTGAAGTCACGGCCTGCGACGAGGTTCACCACGTGCTTGCCCTTGGCATCGGCCCCGGTGATCCAGGACGTGCCGTCGACGATTCGAGGATCCACGAGGTAGCGAACCCCGTTGGCCTGCAGGGCTCGTGGACCTATGTAGCCCTTCACCAGGAAAGGATTCGCTTCGAAGTCGGCATCGGTGAGGAGTTCGAACTCGGCCGGCTCGAGCGATGCCTCCAGACGCTTCTCGTCCACTTCGCGATCTCCGGGAATGCCGATCGCGAGCAGTTCCCACTCGCCCCGCGGTTGCCGCACCTTGAGCAGAATGTTCTTCAATGTGTCCGCCGCGGTGACGGTACGGCCGAGATCCGCGGATTCGGCCCAGTCGACGAGTGTCGCGATGGTCGGAGTGTCGCCGGTGTCGTACTCGACAGCGGCCGGCTGCCCCTCGATCGGGAGCGAGTCAGGAGCAGCGGTGGTGACGGCTTCGACGTTGGCTGCGTAGCCCGACTCGATGCACCGGACGTAAGTGTCCTCGCCGATGTCGCTTTCGGCCAGGAACTCCTCCGACGCGCTGCCGCCCATGGCTCCCGACGTTGCCGCGACGATGACGTACTTGACGCCGAGGCGAGCGAATATGCGCTGGTAGGCCTCGCGGTGGGCGTGGTACGACGCTTTGAGCCCGTCCTCGTCCAGGTCGAATGAGTACGAATCCTTCATGACGAATTCGCGTCCGCGCAGGATGCCGGCGCGAGGACGTTCCTCGTCGCGATACTTGGTCTGGATCTGGTACAGGGTGACCGGCAAGTCCTTGTAGGAGTTGTACTCACCCTTCACCGTGAGCGCGAACAGCTCCTCGTGCGTGGGTCCGAGGAGCATGTCGGTGCCCTTGCGATCCTGAAGGCGGAACAGTGCGTCGCCGTATTCGGTCCACCGATTGGTGACCTCGTACGGGTCGCGGGGCAGCAACGCGGGGAGCGAGATCTCCTGCGCTCCGATTGCATTCATCTCCTCACGAACCACCTTCTCGACCTGCCGAAGCACTCGGAGACCGAGCGGCAGCCACGAGTACACGCCCGGCGCTATGCGACGGACGTAGCCTGCGCGCACCAACAGCTTGTGGCTGTCGACTTCGGCGTCGGCCGGATCGTCGCGAAGGGTACGGAGGAACAGCTGCGAGAGACGGGTGATCACGGGGTACGAGCGTAGTCGGTGTCCAACGGAACGGTAACGTTGCTCCCCGTGCTGATCCTGCTTCCTCCCTCCGAAACGAAGTCCGACGGCGGCGACGGCTCTCCTCTCGATCTGCACGGTCTGTCACTTTCCGCGCTGACTCCACTTCGGCAGAAGCTGGCAGATGCGCTCGTCGAACTCGCCGGTGACGTCGACGCATCGAGTGCGGCCCTGGGGCTCGGGCCGACGCAGGCCGACGAGATCGAACGCAACGTGGCGCTGTGGACCTCGCCCACCACTCCTGCGCTGAGCCGCTACACCGGGGTGCTCTACGACGCGCTCGACGCCCGTGCGTTCACCAAAGCCGGCCGCGCCCGCGCTGCGGAGCGCCTGTGGATCGGTTCGGCGTTGTTCGGCGCCGTGCGCGCCTATGACCCCATTCCGTCGTATCGTCTGTCCGGCACGTCGAAAATCCCCGGCTTCGGAACCCTCCGATCCCATTGGAAGCCGGAGCTGACGGAAGCACTGACCGGTGAGGCGGATGGACTCGTCGTCGATCTGAGGTCGGGGACCTACCAACAACTCGGTCCCGTCCCTGGCGCCATCTCCGCAACTGTTCTGACCGAAAAGCCGGACGGAAGCAGGTCCGTGGTCAGTCACTTCAACAAACACCACAAGGGGCTGCTCGCACGCGCTCTGACCTTGACGACGGCCGAGCCGAAGGATGTGCGAGCCCTGGCGCGGATTGCGTCGAAGGCAGGGCTGCGGGTCGAAGCCGCCTCCCCCACCGAATTGATCGTGCTGACCGAATGAATCCGGTACCGGGTCTGCTACGTCAGGGCGCAGACGCTGCGAGCGGCCGCAGCAAGGATCACCGACTCGTCGACGAGGTCGCCGACCAGCTTGTCGGACTCGAAGAGTTCGACGCCCAGGCGTTGGGTTCCCTCGCGTTGACGAACATGATCACCACAATGTACGAGAACGGCTGGCAACCGTTCGATCTCCTGCACGTCGTTCGGCGACAGAACACCACGTCCGTGTCCTCGCTTGCCGCCGCAGCGATCCTGCACGAATCCGACCTGACGGCCGCGAACGACCGGGCGCCCGAGTACTGGGTCGGTCAGCTGTCGGAGATCTGCGCTCTGTATCCCGCAGCGGCGGCCACCGTGGACACCTCCCCCAGCTTTCTTGCTGCGTTGCCGAGGCCGGATCGGCGGTGGGACTACATCGCCGCCAGCAATCAATGGGTCACCGTTCTCACTCTGCTCGGCCAGTGGCAGTCGTTACCCCGGTGGCCGCAGATCGGTCCTCTTCCCTCGCAATGGCCGACACGGCGAGCGCCCCGAACCGACCGACACGTTCCAGGTGCTCGATCGCCGAACGACAAGGTGCTGGTCCGCATACGCGGATTGCTCGCGAAAGCCGACGCCACCGACTTCGACGAAGAGGCCGAAACACTCACCGCCAAGGCCCAGGAGTTGATGACGAGATACTCCATCGATTCCCTACTGCTGGCGGAGGGAAACGTCGATGTCGTCAGCCGAAGACTGCATGTGGACAATCCCCACGCCCCACCGAAAGCACAGCTGCTGCATGGGGTCAGCACGGTCAATCGAGTGAAGACCATCTGGGATCCAGGGTTCGCGGTTGCCACACTCGTAGGTTCACCCGTCGACGTGGAGCAGACCGAAGTTCTATTCACGTCATTGCTCATCCAGGCAACCCGCGCTCTCGCGCACTCACCGAAGGCCAAGCACCGTAAAGGCTCTGCCTCTGCCGCATTCGGCAAGGCCTTTCTGTATGCGTACGCGATCAGGATCGGTGAACGGCTCGCCGAGGTGGACGCGAATGCACTGGAGGAGGCGTCGACGCGGTCGGAGCAGTTGCTGCCGATGCTTGCAGCCCAGACCGTGGCAGTGGAAGAAGAGTTCGACCGACTGTTTCCCCGGGTCAGAACGATGCGAGGACCGAGGCTCGACGCCGAGGGATGGGAGTCCGGCCACGCGGCCGCCGACGAAGCCGACCTACGAAGTACGTAGCGGAATCCTCTCGAACGAGTAGTTCCACAACCACTCGATCGGGCCGCGCTGATACCGGCGCAGCCATACATGCGCGAAGGCGCTGACACAGCCGACGGCGACGATGTAGACCGAGATAGTTCCCAGAACCCGCAGCAAACCGGTGTCGAGCCTGATCGCGAGGCCGAAACCCCAGCCGTAGCACAGAATCGACGCCACGACGTTCTGAAGAACGTAGCAGGACAATGCCATCCGGCCGATCTCCGACAGCCGTCCGGTCATCACGCTCACGCGCGAGCGCCCGATGTAGTGCTGTGCGACGAGGGCAAGAATTCCCAGCGACACCAATGGGGCGAGAAGGTAGCGGGACACGATGATTCCCGCGCTGGAGCCGAACATTCCCACGACGAAGTCCGCCGGTACAGCGACGAGACCGACGAGGACAAGGCGCCTGCGGAGATCGGCCCCCTCCTCGCCGAGAACACCTGCTCGAAACAACCTCGCGCCCAGCAGAAAGAGGGCGATCGACATCGGCAGGATCAGAATGGTCTCGGCCCGGAACGCCAGCGCGTTGTCGAGGCGAAAGACCATCAGTTCCCAGAAGGAACCGTCTGCGTACAGGTTCGGAGACAAAGACGCGCCTGACGTACCGGGCGCCGGCGTCGGGATTGCGGCGGCGACTGCGGTAACGAGCAGCACATGGACCACCGCCGCAGATATCATCCATCTCCGTTGTGCTCGTTCGTTTGTCACGAGCACGTATGCCACGACGAGGCCGGTGATCGCATATCCCATCAACACGTCGAACTCGGTGAACAGAACGAAATGCAGCAGCCCGTCCACGAACAACAGTCCAGCTCGGAGCGGATAGCGCCCTGGCCACCGCAGATCGTTTCGCAGTGCCGACCGTTGCTGGATAGCCAAACCGACTCCGAACATGATCGTCAGCAGGCCCAGAAACTTGCCCTGCGCCAGTTGTTGAAGCACCCGCTCGGCAGTGCCCCAGCCGCCCTGCGCAGTTCCCAGCGTATCGAGGTAGCCGACCAGCCCGGAGCCACTGGTGAAGATCCATACGTTGGTTCCCAGCGTGCCTAGTATCGCAATTCCGCGAAGGACATCGAGAGATCGGTAGCGCGCATCGGCCGTCACACCTCGACGCTAGTGGCGATCCCCACTGTGCCGCGTCCTCCTTTCGACGGATGCGAACCTGCTGCCACCACGATGATCACGGCCCCGACGACGATGGCAGCGCCGATCAGCTGAACCGTCGAGAGCGACTGGCCCAGAACCAGATAGCCCAGCAGCGCTGCGGCAAGCGGGCTGGCGAAAGACAGAAACGATACGGCGAGGGCAGGAAGCTTCTCGATTCCACGAAACCACACTGCGTACGCAAGCAACGCACCGATCACACTGAGATACAGAAACCCCGAGAAGTTTTCTGCTGTAACGACTCTGGGAAGACCTTCGCCTATCGCCATGAACGGCAACAGGACTGCGCCGCCCACAGTGAGCTGCCAGCCGGTGAATGTCAGCACGCCCACACCGTCGGGCCTGCCCCATCGCTTGGTGAGCACGATGCCCGAAGCCATACTTGCAGCGCCCGCCAGACCGGCGAACACGCCGACGTGATCGAGGCCTGCGCCCGGCTGTACTACGAGGAGTCCGACACCGACGGCGCCGAGGATGCACGAGTAGATATGCACAGCCCGTATTCGCGCACCGAGCAGTCCGGCTCCCATGAAAAGCACGATCATCGGCTGGACACTCATGACGAGCGCTGCGACACCACCCGGCAGATGGTAGGCAGCAACGAACAAGAAGTAGAAGAAGGCGCCGATATTGAGGATCCCGAGCACCAGGGCGCGCCACCACCAGTGTCCGCGAGGTAGCGCGCGCCCGAGGGCGACCAGGATCAGCCCCGCGGGCAGCGCACGTACCACGGAAGCCAACAGCGGTCGATCCGGCGGCAATAGCTCGGTCGTCACGAGATAGGTACTCCCCCAGACGGCCGGCGCGACGACAGTGATCAACGAATTGCGAACAGATGATGACAAGTCCATGCTTGCTCCGAATATTTCGATATCGAATAATATGACATCGAGAGAGTAAGACAGGTGCTACGGTTCGTCAAACAGTTCGACGTCGAATCTTTTCTGGAGGACCGGTGACCGACGCAGTCGATTCGTTCCTGGCGCAATGGCAGCGCGAACGGCCCGAGATGGATGCATCCCCCATGGGCGTGGTCGGACGACTCTCACGAGCGTCGAGCCTGGTAGGGCACGATATCGGCGAGTACTTCGTAGCCCAGGGCATGGAGCCCTGGGAATTCGACGTGCTCGCGACACTGCGCCGTTCCGGCGCTCCCTACACGCTCACTCCGAAACACCTCGTTGCGCGGACGATGGTCGGCTCCGCTGCCATGACCAACCGCGTGGACCGGCTCGTGGACAAGAAACTGGTAACCCGCGAAACCGATTCGAACAACCGCCGCAGCGTCTTGATCACCCTGACCGCGACAGGTCACGAACTGGTGGAGCGAGTAGTCGACGGCCACGTGGCGAACGCGGCGCGTCTAGTCGCCGGTCTCGAACCTGCAGAACGCACCGAGCTGGACCGACTGCTACGCAAACTTCTGATCTCGCTGGGCGACACGGTCGAGCCCTAGGACGACTGCGCGTCTTCCTGGGCGGCCTGCGCCTGGGCTACCTGCTGCGGAGTGAACCGGATGAAGAAGGCCGCGAGGCCTGCAACGACAGCGCAGACCGCGCAGCAGAAGAGCGCGAACATGTAGCCCGAGCTCAGAGCGTCCAACTGGACATCGTTCATCAGGGTGGCTGGTCCGGTCGTCCCGCCGAGGGACAGTGTGCGTGAGGTGGTCAGCGCGCCGACGATCGCCAGTGCAACCGGTCCACCGAGAGTCTGGGCGACGAGTGCGATGGCCGTCAGCGGCCCGATCTCGGTAGCCGGGACCCCTGCGATAGCGCACAGCGGAAGTGGTATCGATGCCATGCCGACACCGAATCCGATACCGATGACCGGGAAGAATATGCCCGGGAAGTACGACGAATCTGCATTCATGGTCGCCACCGAGAACAGCAGCCATCCGACCATGATCGCCGCGCCTGCCATCACCAACCAGCGCGGCTGCACCCGTACGGCGAGTTGCGAGGTGATGAACGCCGCCGCCCCGAGGCCGAAAGCGAACGGCACGAACGCGAGGCCGGCGGACAGCGGGCTGTAACCGAGAATGTCCTGAACGAACAGTGCGACGAACGCGGCGAGGCAGAACATCACGCCGCCGGCGAAGAAGATTGCAACGAACGTGGCGACGCGATTCCTGTCCGCGAACAGAGAGAACGGCAGCAACGGGTTGTCGGCCCGGCGTTCGACGACGAGGAACAGCCCGAGCAACACCACACCTGCAACGAGAGATCCGAGCACCAGGGGACTGAGCCACCCCAGTTCGGTTCCCTCGCTCAACGCGAGCACGACACCCGTGCATCCGAGTGTGCCGAGTATTGCGCCGGGGAAGTCGAGGGTGAGCCGAACACCTGCAGTCTCTCGGAGCGACACCACAGCCAGGATGACGATGATGATCCCGATCGGCACGTTGATGAGGAAGATCCAGCGCCACGACACCTGAGTCAAAGCTCCGCCGATGATCAGACCTGCGATCGAGCCGACACCGGTCATCGCGGCGTAGATCGCTATGGCCTGATTGCGCACTGGACCTGGTGCGAACGTTGTTGCCACCAGCGCAAAAGCCGTCGGGGACGCCACCGCGGCACCGACGCCCTGCAAGGCCCGCGCCGCCACAAGTGTCGCCTCGTTCACTGCCAGACCACAGAGCAGCGACGCGATGGTGAACAGGATGACGCCGCCGAGAAACATCTTCTTTCGACCGAAGGCGTCGCCCAATCGCCCACCGAGCAGCATGAGTCCACCGAACGCCAACGCATACGAGGTCAGCACCCAGTTGCGCCCTGCGTCGCTCAAACCGAGGTCGGCTTGCAAAGGCGCAAGCGCAAGGTTGGCTACCGTTCCATCGAGCACCACCATCAACTGCAAACCGCTGAGCACGATGATTGCCAGGCCGAATGCCCGGGTCGTCACCGGATAGACGATCTGAGTGGACGGCGCTGCGGGCTGCGAGTGGTCAGGCACGGGAGTTCACGTTACCGAGAGTCCACGGAAAAACCAGCAACGGTTCCGATCACGACGATCGCGGGCGGACGTATCGCCTCGTCCTTCACTCGCTGCGCAACCGTGGACAGATCCGCGCGCACTTCACGCTGGGTGCGCATCGTTCCTTCCTGGACGACGAGTACCGGCGTCGTCGCCGGGCGGCCCCCCTGGATCAGAACTTCCGCGAACTTGTCGATTCTCTCCACAGCCATCAGCAGCACGATCGTGCCCTTCAACCGCGCAAGTGCATCCCAGTCGACGAGAGAGTCGGGATGATCGGGCGCGACGTGCCCGCTCACCACGACGAACTCGTGAGTGACACCGCGATGGGTCACAGGGACGCCCGCGGCGGACGGTACCGAGATCGCACTCGTGATTCCAGGCACCACCGTCACTGCAATCCCGGCGTCGGTCAGGGCCTCGAGCTCCTCGTACCCACGGCCGAACACGTACGGGTCGCCGCCCTTGAGTCGAACGACGAACTTTCCTGCCCGCGCGCGGTCGATGAGCGCTTGATTGATCGCCTCCTGAGCCATGGCGCGCCCGTAGGGAATCTTGGACGCATCGATCACCTCGACGTGCGGTCCCAGCTCAGCGAGCAGTTCGGGTGGCGCGAGACGATCGGTGACGACCACGTCGGCGTAGGCAAGCAGTCGCCTGCCGCGCACGGTGATCAGATCCGGGTCACCGGGGCCTCCACCGACAAGGGCGACGCCGGTGTGCGGAACATGGGCAGTATCGGTGATCACACCTGACTGCAGCGCTTCCAAGACTGCATTGCGGACGGCCGCCGATCGCCGATGCTCGCCTCCTGCGAGAACACCCAGCGTCAGTCCGTCGTAGTCCGCCGAAGCGGGGGTGACTGCAGTGCCATCGCGAGCGACATCGGCGCGAACGCAGAAGATTCTGGAACGCGCGGCCTCGGCGACGATGGCCGCGTTGGTGTCCGCCTCGTCGGTGCAGGCGATCGCGTACCACGCTCCGTCCAGGTCGCCGCTGCGATAGTCGCGCAGCTCGAGCGTCACCTGCTCGCCGGTAGCCATCGCCTCTACAGCAGGCGTTGCTTCCCTCGTGATGACGTGCACCAGCGCGCCGGAACCGATCAACAACGGCAGGCGTCGCTGCGCGACCGTGCCACCACCGAGCACGACGACACGCTTACCCGACAGATTCAGGCCGACGAGATAGGGCGAATCGGTCGCATCGGAGTCGGTCGGATCGGAGTCGGTCGGATCGGAGTCAGGGGAATGCACGGCGCAAACGCTACCGCAGGCTGCGCTCGCGCATTACACGTGTTTCGTCCCATACGGGCTCATCGGATTCGTAGACGCGTCCATCGGACCCGAATACGAGAAACCGTTCGAAACTGCGCGCGAACCACCGATCGTGCGTCACCGCGATCACGGTCCCCTCGAACGCAGCGATCGCATCCTGCAGTGCATCAGCCGACAACAGGTCGAGGTTGTCGGTCGGCTCGTCGAGCAACAGCAAGGTTGCTCCCGAGAGCTCGAGGAGAAGGATCTGCACGCGAGCCTGCTGCCCACCCGAGAGGTTGTCGTACAGCTGTTCCGCGGCACGCGAGAGGCCGTAGCGGTCGAGGGCTCGGCTTGCAGCTTCCCGTCCCATCCCGTCGCGGTGCTCATTGCCGAGATGAAGGATGTCGAGCAAGGTCTTTCCGGTCAGATCGGGACGGGTATGAGTCTGTGCGAACAGTCCAGGACGAACACGGGCACCGAGGACAGCGGTACCGGTGTGCGGAACCGGGGCGAGCGCGAGTTCTTGGACCGGCTCGTGCTCGCGTTCCGGATCGGTACCGCCCGAGGCGAGGAGGCGGAGAAAATGCGACTTGCCCGAGCCGTTGGAACCGAGCACGGCGACACGGTCTCCGAACCAGATCTCGGCGTCGAAAGGCTTCATCAGGCCGGTCATCTCGAGCCCGGTACACACGAGTGCGCGCTTGGCAGTCCGGCCTCCGTGCAGTCGTACGGTCACGTTCTGCTTCAGCGGCACTGCTTCAGGTGGGCCCGCGTCCTCGAACCGAGCGAGGCGCGTCTGGGCAGCGTGGTAGCGCGCCGCGACACCGTCGTTGAACTTAGCCTTCTCACGCAGACGAAGCACGAGCGCACGGAGCTTCACGCGCTCTTCGTCCCATCGTCTTCGCAGTTCGTCGAGGCGAGCGTTCCGATCGTCGCGCGCGTCGTAATAGGTATCGAATCCAGCGCCGTGCACCCACGACGTCGCGCCGTTGATGCCCGGCTCGAGAGTCACGATTCGGGTGGCAGCGTTGGCAATCAATTCGCGGTCGTGACTGATGAACAGAACAGACTTGTCCGACTCACGAATCGTTTTCTCCAACCACCGCTTTCCCGGGACGTCCAGGTAATTGTCGGGCTCGTCCAACAGGAGGAGCTGATCGCTACCGGCGAACAACGCTTCGAGCACCAGACGCTTTTGTTCGCCGCCGCTCAGCGTCGCCGCTGCACGCCACTTCGCCGAGTCGAACGGCGTGCCGAGCGCGGACATCGTGACCTTGTCCCAGAACGGCTCGAGGTCGTAGCCGCCGACATCTCCCCAGTCGGACAGTGCCGCTGCATATTTGAGCTGCGTCTTCTCGTCGTCCGTCTCGATCATCGCGTTCTCGGCATCGTCGAGAGCCCTCGCGGCCCTGCGAACGGCAGGTCCAGACACCGACAGCAGCAGATCGAGAACCGTCGAATCGTCGCGAAGTTGTCCGACGAATTGCCGCATCACCCCAAGGGCACCGGAGTGCGTCACGCCACCGTCTTCGGGCGAGACGTCGCCGGCGATGATCCGCGTCAACGTGGTCTTGCCGGTTCCGTTCGGTCCGATCAGTGCGGTCTTCGCACCGTCACCGACGCGGAAACCGACCCCGCTGAGGAGCTGCCTGCCGTCGGGCAGGAAGTAGTCGATGTCGGTCAATTCGAGGTGGGCCACAACTACGAATCTATGCCAGCGTCATCGCATGAGTGGTGTTCAGTGTCTGCGTACCCCCTGCGTCGACGTGCGCGTGCTCGACGCGCAGACGCGCGGTATCGCCATCCGTGGTCAACAGCATGACTCCGTTGTCGAACCATGGGCCCGCCTCGGCACCCCACGTCACGTCCGGCGGTGCCACTTTCGCCGCCCGCGCGAGCCGAGCGAGCATCCACGCGACGGGCTTCTTGATCGCCAGACGGTTCACGGCGCGGATCGGCAGGTTCAGGGGATTGCGGAACGGTGACATCGTGAGCTGATATGTCGCCGGCACTTGCCCGCCGACGCCGAACTCCGCTCGGGCGACGTACGAGCAATGCACGTCACCCGAAAGCCACATGATGGTTGCCGGTGCGGTGTCACTCCGGGACAATTCCCGCGTCAGGGTTGCCATGTCCGCGAACGACTTTCCAAAGGCGGCCCAGTGTTCCAGATCGAGCTCGATGCGGAGCTTCTCCCCTACTTTCGCCGCGCGCTTGCCCCAACTCCCCTGTGCCACCGCCTCGTTCCACTGCTCGAGGTGGTGCAGCGCAGGGAGCATCAGGTACGGGAGCGAGGAGCCGAAAAGCAAGTGCCGCGGCGATGCCTCCAGCGCTCGCTCCCGCACCCATGCCCACTCGACGTCGTCGACCATCGCGCGATTGGCCGGATCGAGTTCCCGTGAGCAACGCGAGTCGATCATGACCAGACGGGTATCGCCGAAGTCCCGGTAGAAGCTCCACCGTCCGGTGTCGGGAACGGCGTCGACGCGCAGCGAGAAGTCGGCAAGCACACTTTCGCGATCGGAATCCGACGCTGCCGTGCGAACTGCCTCGTACAACCCGTCACTGGCAAGTTCGTCCGGCGACAGGTTACCGAGATGCTGATAGACCCAGTACGACGAGAAGGCACCGACGACTCGGTCCTTCCACCACGGCCTCGTCTCGATGTCCCTGCGCCACGACGCCGACGAGTTCCAGTCGTCGCGCAGGTCGTGGTCATCGAGGATCATGCACGAGGGCACGCTGGCCAGCAACGTTCGTACCGGTTCGACCCCCCAGGACTCGTGGTAGAGCCACGAGTACTCCTCGAAGTCGCAGATCTCGTCTTCCGCATCGGTGCCACGGGCGCTGGCCGGCCCGGCGCCCGACGCCCTGCGCGCCCGCACACGCTCGATGATCTCCGGTGACGGGTCGTCGGCGTACACCTGATCACCGAGCAGCAGCAAGGCCTGTGGCCACTCGCTCGGATCCTGGTGGGCCATTCTCGTTCCGAGCCCGGCCAACGCGTCCGCACCGATTCGTTGCAGTGACTCGTCACCGTAGTTGTCTCCGCGTCGGCACGAGCCGAAAGCGAAGGTGACCGGGCCGTCGCGGTCGATGGTGTGAATTGCGGCAGTCTTGCCCGCCTCCGGCCACACCACCTGAGCGTCGAATGCCACATCGTAGGTGATTGCGGTGTTTTCGGGCAGATCGGTCAACGCAACGAGCGCGTAGTGGTGCCCGTGAACTCCCCACGTCGGCGCTTCAGCGTGGACGCCCGCGTCTGTGGTGACCTGCACTGTTCCCGGCCCGTCGAACTCGAACCAGAACGTTGCGTCGTGTGCGCCGACGTAACGCACGAGCGGACCGAGAACCAAGGGCATGGACGACGTCATTGTTCACACGATGCCCCTACCGAGGGCCGGCGCGCTACTGTCGGTGGTCACAGACGTGCGAGCAGCTTGCCTGCAAGCCGCTCCAGATACGCAAGAACCTCGTCCTCCGATTTGTCGGGCATCCCATACACCACTTCGGTGACGCCCAGCTCACGCCAACGGTCGAGTTTGGCATCGTCGGGCTTGAAATCGAGCACAACGATCTGCGGCTTCCCGTCGCGGCCGGCCTCCTCCCACAGACAGTGCAGTGTGGACACCCTCGACTCGATGTCCCGCTCCCCCGGCGTGGTGATCCAGCCGTCCGCCGAACGCACGATCCATGCGAAGTTCTTGTCTGTTCCCGCTGCGCCGACGAGTGTGGGAATCGCACCGCCCTGAACAGGTTTCGGCCACGCCCAACTGGCACCGAAGTTCACGAACTCGCCGTGATACCGAGCTTCCTCGTTCGACCACAACGAACGCATGGCTTCCAGATACTCGCGCAGCATGGTACGTCGACGCCCCGCCGGGACACCGTGATCGGCCAGTTCGTCAGTGTTCCAACCGAACCCGACGCCGAAGTTGACCCTGCCGCCACTGAGGTGATCGAGCGAGGCGATCGACTTCGCCAACGTGATCGGATCATGCTCGACGGGAATGGCGACGGCCGTGCCGAGGCGGATGGTCGAGGTGACTGCGGCCGCAGTCGACAGCGACACCCAGGGGTCGAGGGTTCTCGCGTAGCGATCGTCAGGCAAGGATGCATCACCGGTCTGAGGATGCGCGGCCTCGCGCCGGACCGGGATGTGGGTGTGCTCGGGAACGTAGAACGACGCGAAGCCGAGCCGTTCACCCGCAGCAGCGGCAGCGGCGGGTGTGATTCCACGATCCGAGGTGAACAGGACCAGTCCGAAGCGCATGCAATATTAGAACGTGTTCTAGTCTACGACGCAAGCAACGGCGAGCGTCACACCTCGCGAACTCGTCTTACCCAGTATCAGCTCACCGCCGCCGCTCGCGAGAATGGCCGCGGCCTCGGCGACGCTGGAGGTGCCTGTTTCGGCCCGCGCTCGGTCCGAGGGATGAGGTACGTTCACCCGACTCAATCGCTCGGCCGACCATACGTGCAACGGGACGCCGAGCGCGTCGGCGACCGACTGCGCCTGTGGTTGTTTCCCTTCGAGGGTCGAGACCGCAACCACCGCCCAGTCCCGAGACGACAATTCGTCGAACACGGCGAGGCAGTCACCCGACGTGGCCGAACTCGTCATACCGAGGCCGAGCACCACCCGTTCAGGCATCGAGGCTGCAATAGCGCGCGCACGCACTCACGAATCGCCCGATCGAACGAGGATTTCCGGCGGGGTGGGTGTGCAGGTACGACGCATGGACGCCGCCCTGCACGAAACCTTCGCGAACGACGCCAGCGCCCGGACCCGTTCGTCGCCATCCCCATGCCGGAGCACTGTGCGCACCATCGCTGTCGACCAGCATCGTTCGGTGGAATTCGTGGCCAGTCACCCGTTGGCCTGCTTCGAAGAGCACAGAAGTCTCCAGTGCGACCGCGTCGCGATACCCGAGAGTCAGAACGGATCCGAAACGAGCGTCGGCGTCGATCACGCCGGCCATCGCGTGCCCGTCCAGGTTCCGAGCCAGGTAGAGCAGACCGGCACATTCGGCGTGGATCGGAATGCCGCGGGAGGCAGCGTCCCGCACGCCACTCAGCAAGGCAGTGTTCGCCGCAAGGGCCTCCGCGTGCTCTTCGGGAAATCCGCCTGGAATCACCACTCCCGCAGTGTGCTCGGGCAGCGCATCGGTGAGCGGGTCGAACACTGCGACCTCGGCCCCCGACGCTCGTAGCAACTCGACGTGCTCGGCGTATCCGAACGTGAACGCAGGCCCGCCCGCAATCGCGACGACAGGCGAACCGTCGTGACGCCCGCCGACTTCGTCTTCCGCGTCCCACGCGGTGTCGGTGACCGCGGAACGCGCCAGAGCCTCGATCGCACCCAGGTCGACATGGGTTCGGACAAGTTCAGCCATGGCATCGACTGCACTGCGTGCGCGCCCGCCGTGCTCGAGTGCGGTGATCAGCCCGAGATGGCGTGACGGAACGGCGAGTTCGGCCGTCCGGGGAAGTGAACCGAGCACCGGAACTCCCACACGTTCGCAGGCCTGTCGAAGTACTTCCTCGTGGCGAGGACTCCCGACTCGATTGAGGATGACGCCGCCGATCCGGACCGACGAGTCGAACGTCGAGAATCCGTGCAGCACCGCCGCCAGACTCTGACTGTGTCCGCGCGCGTCCACGACGAGCACGACCGGCGCACCGAGCATGGCAGCGACGGCGGCCGTCGACCCTTCCGCAGACGCGGCAGCGGCACCCGACATGTCGATCTTTCCGTCGAACAGGCCCATGACACCTTCGACGATCGCGATGTCGCACCCGGCGGTGCCATGACCGAACAGCGGTCCGATTCGCCGTGCGCCGACCATGACGGCATCGAGATTGCGACCGGGTAGTCCCGTCGCCAGCGCGTGGTAGCCGGGATCGATGTAGTCCGGACCTACCTTGAACGGGGCGACCCGACGTCCGGCCGCGCGCAGGGCGCCCATCAGACCGGTGGCTACCGTCGTCTTGCCGCTGCCGGATGCCGGAGCGGCGATGACGACTGCCGGAACGGAGGCGGTCACCATTCGATGCCGCGTTGACCCTTGCGGCCCGCATCCATCGGGTGCTTGACCTTGGTCATCTCGGTAACGAGATCGGCGGCGTCGATCAGCGCCTGAGGCGCGTCGCGCCCGGTGACGACGACGTGCTGGTTGCCCGGGCGGTTCGTCAGGACTTCCACGACCTCGTCGACGTCGACCCATCCCCACTTGAGTGGGTAGGTGAACTCGTCCAGGACGTAGAAGCGGTGGGTCTCCTCCGACAACCGGCGAGCAATTTCGGTCCACCCGTCGGCCGCCGCTGCGGCGTGATCGACCTCGGAACCCTTCTTACGCGTCCAGGACCAGCCTTCGCCCATCTTGTGCCACTCCACGGCGCCACCGGTACCGGTGGACTCGTGCAGTTCGCCGAGCATCTTGAACGTGGCTTCCTCGCCGACCTTCCACTTCGCGCTCTTCACGAACTGGAAGACTCCGACATCGAATCCCTGGTTCCAGGCCCGAAGCGCCATGCCGAATGCTGCCGTCGATTTTCCTTTGCCTGGCCCGGTGTGCACCGCCAGAACCGGCTGGTTGCGCCGCTGGCGTGTTGTCAGTCCGTCTTCCGGAACCGACCCTGCGAGTGGGACTCCCTGTGGCATGACCCGCTCCTCACGCGGCCGCGCGGACGACTGCGGCGACCTGCTCCGCCGACAGATCGGCCAATCGGACGTATCCCGCCCCCAGATGCTTGGCGAAGTCGGCGGCGAGACCCAGTCGCACAAGACCTGTTTCGCAGTCGACGACCACCGATGCGATTCCGTCGCCGGCCACGCGGTTGGCCGCAATGCGTGCGCGCCCGACGGGATCGATCCCGCCGGTGGCGCGACCATCCGTCATGGCGACTACGAGCGCCCGCCGCAGTGGATCGCGGACCTTTTCACGAAGCACCACCTCGCGTGCTTTCAGGAAGCCCTGCGCAAGAGGCGATTTGCCGCCTGTCTTCATTCGACGAAGCCGCGTGACCGCCACATCGACGCTCGACGTGGGTGGAAGCACCAGCTCGGCATCGCGTCCACGAACGGTGATGACCGCGACCTTGTCGCGGCGTTGGTAGGCATCCTTGAGCAGGGAGAGAACAGCGCCGGTGACCGCGGACAATCGATCACGCGCGGCCATCGACCCGGACGCGTCGACGACGAAGACGATCAGGTTGCCTTCGCGGCCCTCGCGCAACGCACCCCTGAGATCGGCCGGTTCGAGCTTGAAACGACCCGAGGTACGCCCGCGGCTCACCTGTTCTTCCGCGGCCGCGAAGAGTGTCCCGATCACGTGGATGCCGTTGCCGGGCTCCGTCGTCGGCCGAACCGCACGCCCCTGCGCCGAACGTGAGCGAGACCTACGCCCGGGGGCCCCCTCGCCGATACCCGTCAGCTCCATCGTGCGGGCACGAAACTGCGCACCCGGTGCCGCCGCCTCCCGTTCACGCGAACCGCCGCCGTGCGGCGGTGAGTCCGAGTTCGGTTCCTCACCCGATTCCGGAGCCTGAGCTCCGCCTCCATCGTCGTCGGGGTCGGGGTCGGGGTCGGTGTCGGGGTCGGGCGCGTCGGGTTCCGGGCGGTGCGCGTCGGCCTGCTCGGCGGCATCGCGCATCTTCTCGTCCAGTGCTCCGTCGTCGATCCCCGGTTCGTCGAAGGGATCACGCCGACGTCGGTGCGGCAGAGCAAGTTCCGCAGCGACGCGCACATCGGCTTCCTCGACCACAGCCGAGCCGCGCCACGCCGCATGTGCGGTAGCGGTCCGAGCCACCACGAGATCAGCTCGCATACCGTCGACGTCGAACGACGCGCAGAGCGCCGCGATTCGTCGCAGTTCGGTGTCGTCGAGCACGACATCGTCGACGACGGCTCGCGCGCGACGGATTCGATCGGCGACCTCGGCGTCCTCGGCCGAGTATGCGGCCGCGAACACCTGCGGGTTGCGTTCGTAGTTCAGGCGCCGCCGAACTACCTCCATTCGAGTGTCGACGTCACGCGAGGCTTTGACGTCGACCGCGAGTCCGAACCGGTCCAGGAGCTGGGGGCGCAATTCGCCCTCCTCTGGATTCATCGTCCCGACGAGAACGAACTGCGCCGGGTGCGAGTGGGATACACCGTCGCGCTCGATGTGCACTCGGCCCATCGCGGCAGCGTCGAGAAGCACGTCGACGAGATGATCGTGGAGCAGATTGACTTCGTCGACGTACAGGACTCCGCGGTGCGCGGCGGCGAGCAAACCGGGCTGGAACGCGCGCTCACCGTCGCGCAGCACTTTCTCCAGGTCGAGCGAGCCGACGACGCGATCCTCGGTCGCCCCGACGGGGAGTTCGACCAGCCGGGCCGGCCGCACGACGCCGTCGTCTTCCACCTCGGGCAGCAGCGCTGCGAGCGCTCGAACCACCGTCGACTTGGCAGTGCCCTTTTCGCCGCGCACGAGCACTCCCCCGATACCGGGGTGAACTGCGCACAGGACCAGGGACAGGCGCAGCTGATCCTGACCGACGATCGCACTGAACGGATAGCCGGGCTGCTGCACTTGTGTTCTCCTTCGTCCCGACGGACTCCGCGCCGCCGGATATGAATGACCCGCCGGACAGACGGGCCGTACTACGAAGCTGTGCGGTGATCTGACTTCGGTGCCGAGCAGTGTGCCCGGCACCTACACAGTGGCGGGACCGCGCCTGATTCGCACAGGACTTCCCCGCACCAGCTCCGGTGTCGTTCTTCTACCGATTCGAATCTACGTCTCACTCCACGGCGTACCGCCGCCGCGGCGCATCGGCGTGTGTGGGATGCCGTCCTCGAGTACCTCCTCGCCGTCGGGCAGGAACCCGTGCTTGGCGTACATGTCGACGAGGTAGCTCTGCGCGTTGATTCGACACGGCGAGGAACCGACCTCCGCGAGCGCGGCGCGCAGGATTCGCGTCGTGTGGCCCTGTCCGCGGGCGGAGCGCTGCGTGCACAGCCGTCCGATTCGGAACGCCTTCTCGCCGTCGTCGTGCTCTTCCAACAGACGCAAGGTGCATACGACCTCACCGTCGCGTTCGAGCCAGAAATGCCGTGTTTCGGTCAATAGATCGCGGCCATCGAGCTCAGGGTAGGCGCACGCCTGCTCGACGACGAAGACCTCGACACGCAGCTTCAACAGGTCGTACAAGGTGTTGTTGGACAGGTCCAAGGCCCAGGATCGCTTGAGGGCGGCAGCTTGCGTAGTCATCAGCTGTTGCTATCACACGCCGCTGGGCTGTGCGAATCGGGAGGTCTGTTCGAGCTCCAGCCTCTGCGAGGTCCAGTCGAAGATTTCGCGGAACAGCGACCGATCCTCGGCCAG
Source organism: Rhodococcus sp. FG69 (assembly GCF_057808915.1). NCBI lineage: Bacteria > Bacillati > Actinomycetota > Actinomycetes > Mycobacteriales > Nocardiaceae > Rhodococcus > Rhodococcus sp. FG69. The sequence continues at coordinate 125,784 of NZ_JBMDIX010000006.1, forward strand.
CTTTCGGCCGAGCGACGGAACCATCTGCTCGAGTTTCGGCTGCCATCCTGCGTACTTGTCACCGAAGCAACGCTGCAGAACGTCGAGCATTGCCGGCACGGCCGTCGAGGCTCCGGGCGACGCGCCGAGCAGACCCGCGATGGTGCCGTCTGCCGCGTTGACGACTGCCGTCCCGAACTCCAAGACGCCACCACGGCCCTTCTTCCGGATCACCTGCACGCGCTGGCCGGCGGTGACGAGCTCCCAGTCTTTGCCCACCACGTTCGGCGCAAACTCGCGAAGTGTCTCGACACGGTCGGATTCGGACTGCGCGAGCTCACTGACGAGGTACTTGACCAATCCCAACTCGGTGACACCGACGCCGAGCATCGACATCAAGTTTCCGGGCTTGACCGAGCTGGGTAGATCGGTGAGCTTGCCCTGCTTGAGGAACTTGGGTGACCATCCGGCGTACGGCCCGAAGAGCAAGCCGGCCTTGCCTCCGATGACGCGGGTGTCGAGATGGGGAACGGACATCGGAGGGGCGCCGACGGACGCTTTGCCGTACACCTTGGCCGAATGCTGCGAGATGAGATCAGGATTGGTGCACCGCAGCCATTCGCCGCTGACCGGGAAGCCGCCGAAGCCCTTGATCTCCTTGATTCCGGACTTCTGCAGCAGGTGAAGCGCACCGCCGCCTGCGCCGACGAAGACGAACTTGGCGTTGACGGTCTTCTTCGTGCCGGTCCGCAGGTTGGCGATCTTGAGGTTCCACGTGCCGTCGGACTGCTTGGTGATGTTCCTGACGTCGCTGCCGAAGTGGACGGTGCTACCGGAGCCGGAGATGTAGTTCAGCAGCTGACGGGTGAGGGCACCGAAGTCGACGTCGGTTCCCGCATCACTCCAGTTGAGCGCGATCGGGTCCGAGAAGTCTCGCCCCGCGCCCATCAATGGGAGCCGCCTGGTGAACTCGTCCGGACTGTCGATGTACTCCATGCCTTCGAACAACGGGTTGGAGGCAAGTGCGTCGTAGCGGGCGCGCAGGTACTTCGCATTGGACTCGCCGTGCACGAAGCTGACGTGTGGAATCGGGTTGATGAAGTTCTTGGGGTCGCTGAGCACTCCCGACTCGACGCTGTGCGCCCAGAACTGACGTGAGACCTGAAACTGCTCGTTGACGTTGAGCGCCTTGGCAATGTCGACGGACCCGTCTTTGTTCTGCGGGGTGTAGTTCAACTCACACAGCGCGGAGTGTCCGGTACCTGCGTTGTTCCATGCGTCACTGCTCTCGGCAGCTGCGGCATCGAGTCGCTCGTACACGTCGATCGACCATTCGGGCTCCAGCTGCTTCAGCAATGCGCCGAGGGTGGCGCTCATGATCCCGGCGCCGACGAGAACCACGTCGGTCTTCACTTGCTTGACCTGCTCTTCGTTCGACCGCTGTTCATTCGACACTGGAGAATCGACTTCCTTGTCCGTGAGTTCTCTGGCAAATCTGCTTCAGGTGGCGGTTACGTTACCCGCCCGTATGTACCCATTCCGACACACACGAAAAGCGCTTCCTCGATTGTGCTCCTGATGCGCCGCCGGCAGTGCCCACTACAGTTGTGATCTGTGACTACCTGGGTGCCCGATGTCCTCGGCGACGGCTACGAACAGACCACTATCGACCTGGGCGAAGACCCGGACGGAGAAGGGCAGGTCGAGGCCACCCTCGTCCGGTACCAACCCGTCGAGTCCGCATCGACGGGCCGGGCGGTGATCTACGTGCACGGGTTCACCGACTATTTCTTTCAACAGCACCTGGCCGAGCACTTCGCGGCCGACGGCTTTGCCTTCTACGCACTCGATCTGCGCAAGTGTGGCCGGTCTCTGCGCGAGGGTCAGACTCCGCACTTCGTAACCGATCTGGCGTTCTACGACGAAGAACTGAACCGGGCGCTGGCATTGGTTCGCGAGGCGACGGACGGTTCCGTCGTACTGCTGGCCCACTCCACCGGCGGACTGATTCTGCCCCTGTGGCTGGACCGGCTCAATCGTCGAGAAGGCGGGACAGCCGGCCTCGGCATCGACGGTGTGATTCTGAACAGCCCCTGGTTCGATCTGCAGGGCCCCGCGGCCGTGCGCAGCGTGGGCACGGCCGCGATCGATGTGATCGGCAGGGTCAAGTCCAAGACGGCCGTTCCTGGCCAAGGACTGGACACGTACGGGCTGTCCCTCTCCAAGGACCACCATGGTGAGTGGGAGTACAACCTCGACTGGAAGCCACTGTCGGGTTTCCCGATCACATTCGGGTGGATCCGCGCAATCAGGCACGGCCACGCGAAGCTGCATCGCGGTCTCGACATCGGAATCCCATCGCTGATTCTGCGCTCGAAGGTCACACACTTCTCGCGCAAATACAGCTCCGAGATCGATGTCGCCGACGCAGTGCTCGACGTACGGCAGATCGCGCGATGGGCCGGGTGTCTGGGTGACCGCACCACGATCGTCCCCATCGAAGGCGCTCGCCACGACGTGTTTCTCTCCCGTGAAGAGGTACGGACACGTGCCTTCGACGAAGTGGACGAATGGCTCGACTGGCTGTACCGAAGTGCGCACATCGAACATGAGTCGGGCAAGGACCACTCCGAGATCGGAACCATCTCATGAGCCATGACGACACCGACCATTTCGACACTGATCATTTCGATATCGCGATCATCGGCTCCGGTTCGGGCAACTCGATCGCCGACGACCGATTCGCCGACCTGAAGATCGCGCTCCTCGAGGAGCGTTCCCCGTTCGGCGGCACGTGCCTCAATGTCGGCTGTATCCCGACGAAGATGTTCGTCTACGCCGCGGAAGTGGCTCGGACGATCCGCGACTCTTCTCGTTATGGTGTCGACTCCACGCTGGACGCTGTGCGATGGCCCGACATCGTCGATCGCGTGTTCGGTCGCATCGATCCCATCGCTGCCGGCGGCAAGCGCTACCGCGAGAGCGGCAGTCCCAACGTGACACTGTTCTCCGGTCACGCGACGTTCACCGGACCTCGGACGATCGACACCGGCACCGGTCGTGTCATCACAGCAGACCAAGTGGTGGTTGCCGCCGGTTCGCGACCCGTGGTTCCCGAGCAAGTGCGTCGATCGGGCGTGCCGTTCCACACCAACGACGACGTGATGCGCCTTTCCGAGCTACCCGAGCATCTCGTCATCCTCGGATCCGGCTACATAGCAACGGAATTCGCGCACGTATTCGGTGCTCTCGGATCGAGAGTATCGATCGTGGCGCGGAAGGACACGTTGCTGCGCGGGCTCGATACCGATGTATCGGCGCGATTCACCGAGATAGCGCAGAAGAACTGGGAAATTCATCTGAACTCGGGAGAATCCGAGGCGGTGTCCAAGGATGGTCTCGTCGGACTCGAACTTCCCGACGGGACCGCGGTGCTCGGTGACGCCTTGCTCGTCGCGATCGGCCGCGAGCCGAACGGTGACCGTATCGGCGCCGACGCGGCCGGAATCGAACTGGACGACGAAGGCAGAATCGTCGTCGACGAGTTCGGTCGCACCACTGCCGACGGCGTCTTCGCGATCGGCGACGTGTCCTCGGAGTACCAGCTCAAACACGTCGCGAACCACGAAGCTCGGGTCGTCTCGCACAACCTCCTGCAGCATGCGTGGGAGGACACGTCGAGCTTCCGCGCGTTCGACCATCGATTCGTGCCCGCCGCGGTGTTCACTCATCCTCAGATCGCCGCAGTCGGGCTGACCGAGGCCGAGGCGCGCGAAGCCGGATTCGATACCTCCGTGAAGGTTCAGAATTACGGTGACGTCGCCTACGGCTGGGCTATGGAAGACCAGGAAGGCTTCTGCAAGATCGTCGCCGAGAAGGGGACCGGCAGAATTCTGGGCGCGCATGTGATCGGCGCCCAGGCGCCCACCGTCATCCAGCCGCTGATCCAGGCGATGAGTTTCGGTACGACGGTCACCGAGATGGCGCATGGCCAGTACTGGATCCATCCCGGGCTGCCCGAGGTCGTCGAAAACGCGCTACTCGGGCTCGATATCTGACACTGTCTACGGGGGCTACCAGGGACTGGTGCGCAGCACTATCTCGGTTGCAAGCGCGGCGGGGGCATCCGACGGAATGTTGTCGACCCCATCGAGTTGAACGACGCGGAAGTCCCCGTAGACAAGCCTCCCGCTGCTGTCGGCCCCGGCGCGACGCAGTGAACTACCGATCACCAACGTCGTCGGCAATTCGACGGGCGGGCAATCGGCAGCCAGCACAGTACCTGTGTCGTCGGCTACGGCCGGATGCATCCGATCACACACCACGAGGCTCGCGAATTTGCCGAAGGTTCGTGCTGCCAACCCCCATGCCAACTCGGCACCTTCCCGGTTGCCGACCAAATGCACCCACGGCAGCGCCACTTCGTTCAGTATCTCGAGCACCGCATCGTGGTCGAGGCCGCTACCATCTTCCACCGCAACAGTTTTCAGGTCCGAGTTGTGCAACCGCTCGACCACGGCGTCGAACACGTCCGGAGGGTCGCCGACGCCGGGCAGCAGTAACACCGCATGCCGCGAATCCGGTCCGCCGATTCGCAACTTGTAATCCATGGGATACGACGCTACTGCACACCCCGATGCGAGTCGACGCCGTGCTCGATCACGTCGAGCACGGCGTCGACATCGACGTTGTTCTCGACAAGATCGGCCAGCAGATCGAGTTGCTGCTCGCGCATCGCCGCCACGGACACCCCGGGCGCGACTGCGAATCCGAGACGCCCGGAACGGTCCGCGGCCCAACGCAACACGTGCCGTCGGAACCCGTCCGATTCGAGAAGACCGTGCCAATGCGTGCCGAGAACAGAACCGGAAACACTGCCTTCGTTACGACCGTCGGAGTAACGCAGCAGCGGATCGTCGCCGTTGTGGACCACGCGACCGTGGTGAATCTCGTACCCGGCTACGTCCGCATCGGCAAACCTCGGGGACGAGCCGACCACGCTGTCGAGGACCTTGTCCGGCGCGAATTCGATGACAAGGTCGAGAAGTCCCAGGCCCTCGGCCTCGGCCGAGTCCGACTCGATTCCGTCGGAGATCGAGCGCCCGAGCATTTGATAGCCGCCGCAGATCCCGAACGTGGGGCGCCCCTGCCGTGCCCGCTCGACGATCGCGTCCGCAAGCCCGGTGCGACGAAGCCAGTCCAGGTCCGACAGAGTCGCCTTGCTCCCCGGCACGACCACGAGGTCGGCGTCGGTCAGTCGTGACGGCCCGGTGACCCAGTGCACCGACACGCCTGGCTCACATGCCAGAGCTTCGACGTCGGTGGTGTTCGAGATCCGCGGTAAGCGGATCGCAATCACCCGCAACCACTGCGACCCGACCGGGCGGGCAGGTCGACCGACCGGCGCATCCGCGACAGTCCCCAACGAGTCCTCGGCATCCATCCACAAATCCTCGGAGTACGGAACGACGCCGAACGTCGGCCTGCCGGTGAGGCTTTCGAGCTGTTCGAGTCCGGGTGCCAACAGGGAGGGATCGCCGCGAAACTTGTTGATCACGAACCCTTTGATCAACGCCTGATCCTCCGGGGACAGCACGGCAACCGTTCCGTAGAGATGCGCCAGCACTCCCCCACGATCGATGTCTCCGACTATCAACACCGGTATCGACGCGGCAGTAGCCAGGCCCATGTTGGCAAGATCGGTCGACCGCAAATTGATCTCTGCAGGTGACCCTGCCCCTTCGCAGATCACGACCGAGTAGTCCTCGCGTAGTGAGTGCAACTCCTCCGCGACGACGGCACGCAGCGTATGCCGATGCTCGATGTAGTTCGTCGCAGACACCTGCGCGACCGCACGGCCGCGCACCACCAGTTGCGACGTACGGTCGCTTCCCGGCTTCAACAAGACCGGATTGAACCTCACACTGGGTTCGAGACCGCATGCTCTTGCCTGCATCGCCTGCGCACGGCCGATCTCACCTCCGTCGAGGGTGACCACCGAGTTGTTGGACATGTTCTGCGCCTTGAACGGCGCAACCGACACACCCCGGCGGGCAAGCAACCGGCACAGACCCGCCACCAGAACACTCTTACCTGCATCCGACGTCGTCCCGGCAACCAGCAACGCTCCGCGGACTTCGCTCACGGCAGCCTTCTACACTTCACTCCGCAGGCTCCGCTCACGGCAGTGTCAGAATCTCGCTACCCGTTTCCGTGACGACGAGGGTGTGCTCGAACTGCGCAGTCCACTTGCGGTCTCGGGTAACCACGGTCCACCCGTCGTCCCACATCTCGCCGTCGATCTTTCCCAGGTTGATCATGGGTTCGATCGTGAACGTCATTCCCGGTTCGATGACGGTCTCGACGGACGGCTGGTCGTAGTGCAGAACGACAAGTCCGTTGTGGAACGTGGTTCCGATACCGTGGCCGGTGAAATCCTCGACGACTCCGTAACCGAAACGGTGCGCGTACGACTCGATGACTCGACCGATCACGCTCAACGCGCGACCGGGTTTGACGGCCTTGATCGCCCGCATCGTGGCTTCGTGCGTTCGTTCGACGAGTAGGCGTGCTTCCTCGGATACGTTGCCCGCGAGGAACGTAGCGTTGGTGTCACCGTGGACGCCGTCGATGTACGCGGTGACGTCGATGTTGACGATGTCACCGTCTTCGATGACGGTCGAGTCGGGAATGCCGTGGCAGATGACCTCGTTGAGCGATGTGCAGCACGACTTCTGGAATCCTTTGTAGCCGAGCGTCGACGGGTATGCCCCGTGGTCGACCATGTACTCGTGTGCGATGCGGTCCAATTCGTCGGTCGTCACACCAGGCGCCACCGCGCGGCCCGCTTCCTGCAACGCCCGCGCTGCGATCTTCGAGGCAACACGCATCTTCTCGATCACTTCCGGCGTCTGCACCCACGGTTCGTGGCCTTCGTTCGCCGTCGGCTTCCATGCATACTCCGGTCGCTCGATCGACTTCGGCACGGACCGAACGGGCGACACTACGCCCGGCACGAGTGGCTGACGGGGCTTGCTCTCGGCGGTCACAGACATGGTCATCAGGTTAGTCGCTGTGCATGCGACGTCACCGCCTGCGTGCACGCGGCTATGATTCAGCTCACAGAACCGACGAAGGGGTCGACTCGTGCCGCCCACCGATCTACTACGACCACGCGATGGCGATGCGCTGCGCGCAGAACTTCGTGAGGTGATGAAGTCCTCAGGTATACCAGTGGTGTTCGGCGGTGAGGTGACGGCTCACACTCTGCACTTGAGCGAGTTGCACGGCACCAGGACCCGCGGTCTGCAGGGGTTGATGATCCCGAGTCGATCCGGTCTCGGCGGCCGAGTCATGGATCAGCGTCGACCAGCAGCAGTCAGCGACTATGGCAACTCGCAGTACATCACCCACGACTACGACCGACCGGTCCTCGGTGAAGGCCTACGGTCCGTGCTGGCTGTACCCGTCGTCGTCGAAGGTGCATCGCGAGCAGTCATGTATGCGGCGATACGAGAACGTGGACCGATCGGCGACCGCGTGGCAGACGCGATGGTCCGCGCGTCGCGGCGCCTTTCGCAGGAGATCGCGATCAGAGACGAAGTGGACCGTCGAGTGCGGCTCCTCGGCGCACGGCCCGACAGCGTCGATTCGGCAGCCGCCACGGAAGCACTACGGGAGGTCCACGCCGAGATTCGGGCGCTGACCGGCTCGGCCGACGATCCCGTGTTGCAGTCGAAGTTGACGCGCCTGTCGGAACGGATAGCGCTCGCACTCAGCCCGGCAATCGGCGACGACACCATCGCCGTGTCGGCACGCGAACTGGACGTTCTGGCTCAGGTCGCGCTGGGGTGTACCAATGCCGACGCTGCGGCACGATTGTCGTTGAAACCGGAAACCGTGAAGTCCTACCTACGCAGCGTCATGAACAAGACAGGGACCCGGACGCGTCACGAAGCCGTCGTCGCCGTGCGCAAGCTCGGCCTGTTGCCCTAGTACCCCTCGGGCAATTGCTCGAACATCTCGCGCGTCACCGCGACGGCGTTGTCGGAGCTTCCGCCACGAACCACGAGGGTCGCGAACGCAAGATCGCCCCGATACCCCACGAACCATGCGTGGGATCCGCCTTCGACTTCGGCTTCACCCGTCTTGCCGTACACCTCGCCCTGGTCCGCGATGCGCTCTGCCGTACCGCTGGTGACCACCGAGCGCATCATTCCTCGAAGTCCGTCGACCATCGCGGGGTCGATGACCGGGTGCTCACCTTCGATGGTCGTTTCCCGCCCGACGATCAGTGTGGGCACAGGGGTCGAACCGTTGGCGACCGTTGCTGCGGCGAGCGCCATTCCAAACGTCGACACGACGACCTTGCCCTGACCGAAACCGTCTTCGGTCCGCTGAACCAGTTCCTCGGCCGGTGGAACCGACCCCGAATCGGTGGGTAGACCGACGACGCCGTACTCCGGACCGACACCGAACTGCGACGCCGCGATCGTCAATGCGTCCGCGGGCATCTCGCTGGCCAGCTTCGCGAAGGACGTATTGCACGAGCGGGTGAATGCCGTACTCATGGAGACGTTGCCGAGGGCGAATTCGTTGTAGTTGGGAATGCTCCGCTCGCCGATCACGATTCGGCCCGGACACGGCACGGTGGTCTCGGGCCCGGCGAGGCCGGTCGAGATCGCTGCACCCGCGGTGATGATCTTGAACGTCGATCCCGGCGGATACAACCCAGCCGAGGCAACAGGTCCGTCACGATCGGCTTCCTCGTTCTGCGCGACCGCCAGAACCGCACCGCTCGACGGTTGGATCACCACCATCATTGCCTGCTCGGCGCGTACGTTCACCGCGTTCTGTGCGGCCACCTGAATGTTGCGATCGAGGGTGATGGAGAACGACGGTGCCGGCTCGGGAGGCGTATCGGTCAAGACATCGATGTCGACACCGTTGCGGTTGACCGTGACGACACTCCACCCCGCTGTGCCGTCCACCTCGTCGATCACCGACTTCTTGACCTGCGACACGAGGTCGGGTGCGAAGGTCCGATCGGTCGCAATGAGATCCGACTCGTCCGACACCGTCACCCCGGACAGTCCCGACAGCGACGCCGCCACGGTCTGGTAATCGTCGTCACGCAGGAGCGCAACCGGGTAGTCCCCGTCGATCGACGTCGCAGACTCGACGATGCTCTGCGCGGAAATCGTCTGGTCGAACCGGCCGAGTATCCGCGCCAGACCCGTAGCAGATGCCACGATGTCTTCCGACTCGTCGGCGTCGATCTTGACGCGATGCACCACACCGGGGACGAGGACGTCGGTTCCCGAGCGTTCGTTGACCCTCGCTCGCGGCGGCGCCGTCGACCGAAGGGCCATCGTCTGTGTATCACCGAGACCAGGATGAATATCCGTCGATGTCCAGCGAACTCCCCATTGGCCGTCGGTCCGGCCCATCTGCAACTCGCCGTCGTACGTCCACACGCGATCTTTCGGCAGGTGCCACTGATAGCTGTATCCGACCGTCGCGGTGTCACCGTCGACGCGCACCGAAGTCGTTCTGGCATCGAGGGATTCCGCTTGCAGGTCCTCCCACACGTCGTTCAGTGCCGTGGCCGCCGAATCGGGCCGATCGGTGTCTGCGGACGCGGCGCCGATGTCGCGAGCCGAGAACGCCGCAAGGAACGCCTGGGCCGCCGGTTCGGGACCATCCGGGCTCGGAGTGCATGCGGTCGCCGAACCTACGAGCACCACACAGACCACTGCAGCGGAAGCCACACGTCGAGAAAGCCGCACATCCGAGAATCTCATCGCGCTCATCGTAGTTCGACCACGACGCGACAACGCTGAGCGAATCGCACTCAGTCCAGAAGAACCGTCGTGAATGTCGCCACCTGTTTCAGGCCGATGCGCGCATACGCCCTGCGGGCTGGGTAGTTGAAGCTGTTGACGTACAGACTGGCGATGCGGCCGGAACGAACCACCGCATTCGCCACCGCAGCAGTGCCTGCAGATCCGAGTCCGTGGCCTCGATACAGAGGATGCACCCACACCCCCTGAATCTGGCCGACTGTGGCTGATTGTGAGCCGATTTCGGCCTTGTAGATCACCTGGCCGTCCGCGAACCGCGCCCAGGCGCGGCCTGCGGCGATGAGTCCGGCGATTCGACGTCGATATCCACGGCCGCCGTCGTTCGCCCGCGGGTCGACTCCGACCTCCTCGATGAACATCGCTACGGCCGCGGTCAGATAGACGTCGAGTTCGTCGGCGCGCACGAGCCGAACACCGGGATCGGCCGGGTGATCGGACACCTGCGAGGTGGCAAGGAGAGGCTGCTCGCATCGAAGCTCCCGAGCAGCGCCCCAGTCCGCTTCGAGCATCTCCCACAACGGCAGCGTCAACTCGGCGCGACCGACGAGCGAGGAACACATCCGCGGACCACGACACGCACGATCGGCGAAGGAACGTAGATCATCGACGGATCCGAGTAGCGGCACGAGGTTGGCACCGTAGAAGCACAGGGACTCGTCCGGACCGCCACGGCTCCACATCTCACCGTGGAACACGCGCGGGTCGAGACCGAATTCCTGCACACGCGCGGCGATCATGCACGTAGCGATGGGGTCGGCATCGAGCACGCGGAGGACATTGGCCGTGTCCTTGCTACTCAGTGGCTTGGCGCCGAGGAGTTTGAGCACCTCGTGTCACCTCCTACCAACACATCCACCGTTGTCCGCATCCACCCTCATCGAGACAGATTGCCAGATGAAGCCGAATCGGTGGGACATTCGGTCCCACCTCGCGCCTAGCCGACCGTGATCACCGGCGTTCCGGCGTCCGCTGCTTCATCATTGTCGAACTCCTCGGCAATGCGCATCGCTTCCTCGATCAAGGTCTCCACGATCTGCGCCTCGGGAACGGTCTTGATGACTTTTCCCTTGACGAAGATCTGACCCTTGCCGTTGCCCGATGCCACACCGATATCGGCATCGCGGGCTTCACCTGGTCCATTCACGACGCAGCCCATCACCGCCACGCGCAACGGAATCTCCATGCCCTCGAGGCCCGCAGTGACTTCGTCGGCCAGCTTGTACACGTCGACCTGCGCTCGACCACAGGACGGGCACGACACGATCTCGAGCTTGCGCGGTCGTAGATTGAGCGACTGCAAGATCTGCGTACCGACTTTGATCTCCTCGGCCGGCGGCGCAGACAACGACACCCGAATAGTGTCGCCGATCCCCTGGGCGAGCAGGGCGCCGAACGCCACCGCGGACTTGATGGTGCCTTGAAACGCCGGACCCGCCTCGGTGACACCGAGGTGCAGCGGATAGTCGCACTGCGCGGCCAACTGCTCGTACGCGGCGACCATGACGACGGGGTCGTTGTGCTTGACGGAGATCTTGATGTCGCCGAAACCGTGTTCTTCGAACAGACCGGCCTCCCAGAGGGCCGATTCGACGAGCGCTTCCGGGGTCGCTTTGCCGTACTTGTCCATCATCCGCTTGTCGAGCGAACCCGCGTTGACGCCGATACGGATCGGGATGTTCGCATCGCCGGCTGCCTTCGCGACCTCTTTGACTCGGCCGTCGAATTCCTTGATGTTGCCCGGATTCACCCGGACGGCAGCGCAGCCCGCATCGATCGCGGCGAAGATGTACTTGGGCTGGAAGTGGATGTCTGCGATGACCGGGATCTGGCTCTTCTTGGCGATGATGGACAGTGCGTCCGCATCATCCTGTGTGGGACATGCCACACGAACGATGTCGCAACCGGACGCCGTCAACTCGGCGATCTGCTGCAAAGTCGCATTGATGTCATGGGTCTTGGTCGTGCACATCGACTGCACGGAAATGGGGTGGTCGCTGCCTACTCCAACAGATCCGACCTGCAGTTGACGCGTCTTACGGCGAGGTGCGAGTACGGGAACCGGCGGCGCCGGCATTCCCAATCCGACTGACACAGTCACTTCGTTGCCTTCTTCCCTGAGCTCTACAGGTGAGTCTACTTAGAACAACTGGATCGGGTTCACGATGTCCGCTGTGAGCGTGAGCAACATGTATGCGCCGCCGATCACGATCACCACGTAGGTAACCGGCATGAGCTTCATGTAATCCACCGGTCCACCGTTGGGCAGCCCCCGCTTGTGGCGGAAGAAGTTGCGGATTCGCTCGTACAGAGTGACCGCCATGTGGCCGCCGTCGAGAGGCAGCAAAGGCAGCAGATTGAAGATGCCGAGGAAGAAGTTCAGACTCGCCAACAGCAAGACGAAGACCGGCCACATGGACCGCTCGACCAACTGCCCGCCGATGACACTGGCGCCGACGACACTGATCGGAGTTTCCGGATCGCGCTCACCGCCGGTGACGGAGGTCCAGAGATCGGCAACCTTGCTCGGCATCTGCACCAGCCGGTGCGCGGTCTCGACGAACATGTCCCCGGTGAACGCGAACGACGCCGGAACCGCGGCAAGCGGGTTGTACTGGGTCGGATAGAACTGAGCGAGCTGAACACCGACTGCGCCCACCGTGGCCGACTCACGACCGGTCTCGGTGCCGTCGGACACCCAACGCTGCACCTGCTGAACCTGAACCGGGAACGTCAGCTCGGATCCATCACGCTCGACGACGAAATCAACTGTGCCGGAGAGCGGTTGGGTGGCCTTCACGACGTCGGTGAAGTCCGCGGTCGCGGTTCCGTCCACCGAAACGATGACGTCACCTTCGCGTATCCCGGCCACATACGCGGGACTCGGACCGGAACATTCGGGGTACGTCAGATCGTCGTTCTGGGTTGCCGTGACGCAGGGCATCTCGCCGACGAGCGCTGTGGTCGGCGGATTGAGGTTCGGCAATCCCCACCCGATCGCAAGGATGAAGATCAGCAGAAAGCCCAGGACGAAATTCATCCCGATGCCGCCCATCATGACCACGAGGCGTTTCCACGTCTTCTGCCGATACATCGCGCGCTCGATTTCGTCGGGCGCGAGTTCGTCGATCGCCGTCATACCTGCGATGTCACAGAAACCGCCCGCCGGAATCGCTTTCAATCCGTACTCGGTCTCGCCCCTGCGGAACGAAAAGACCTTGGGTCCGAACCCGATGAAGAACCGTCGGACCTTCATCCCGGTGGCGCGGGCGGTCCACATGTGCCCCGCCTCGTGCAGAGCGATCGACACAGTGATGCCCAGTGCGAAGAGGAGGACGCCGAATGCGAACACCATCGTTGGTTCAGTCCTTCTGGTTCAAGAGCGTGCGGGCCTGGCGGCGAGCCCAGGAGTCGGCTGCCAATACTTCGTCGACGCTGGTGGGGGTAGCGACCCACTCACCACTGCCATCGTCGACGACCTTCCTGACAGTGTCCACGATCTGCGGAAAGTCGATCCGTCCGGCGAGGAACGCTTCCGCCGCCACTTCGTTCGACGCGTTGTACACCGCGGTCATGCAGCCGCCGAGAATACCCGCCTCACGTGCGAGTTGAACCGCCGGGAACACTCGGTCGTCGAGAGGCTCGAAATCCCAGGTGAACGACGTGGTGAAGTCGATCGCTCGTGCTGCATCGCGAACTCTGTTCGGCCAGCCGAGAGCCAGCGCGATAGGTAAACGCATGTCCGGCGGGCTGGCCTGCGCGATGGTGGAGCCGTCGAAGAACGTGACCATGGAATGCACGATCGACTGACGGTGCACCGTCACGTCGATTCGGTCGTACGGCACTCCGAAAAGCAGGTGCGTTTCGATGAGTTCGAGGCCCTTGTTCACCAAGGTCGCGGAGTTGAGAGTATTCATCGGGCCCATCGACCACGTCGGATGGGCAGCTGCCTGCGCCGGTGTCACCGATTTCAACTCGACCTCCGACCACCCGCGGAACGGCCCGCCCGACGCGGTGAGGATCAGCCGCTCGACCTCTTCGGCGCGCCCTCCCCGCAGGCACTGAGCCAACGCCGAATGCTCCGAGTCGACCGGGACGATCTGCCCAGGTGCCGCTGCAGCCATCACGAGCTCACCACCTGCCACCAGCGACTCCTTGTTGGCGAGGGCCAACGTCGCGCCGGTCTTCAACGCAGCGAGAGTCGGCTCGAGGCCGCGGGATCCGACAAGGGCGTTCAACACGATGTCGGCAGAAGTCGACTCCACCAACTCGGTGACGGCCCGATCGCCGGTCAGTGTGTTCGGATGGTTCAGCTCGGCCCCCGCGGCGGAATCTGCCACCGCCACCGCGTCGACTCCGGTTTCTCTGATCTGCCGGCGGAGCAGTTCGATATTTCCGCCACCCGCAGCCAGTCCCACCACCTCGAACAAGTCGGGATTGGCACCGATGACGTCGAGCGCTTGAGTACCGATCGATCCGGTACTGCCGAGCAGGAGAACGCGCTTGGGAGAGTGGGACGACGGCTCGGCAGGTGTTCGAGGCTCTGGCACGGCATCCATTGTTCCTGATCGAGCCTGAGAGTCTCCTATGCGTACGCCCTACGTGGCAGGCTCGGATGTCATGAACCTCTCGTACGACGATGTGGGCGCTACCCGAGGCCGGCTGCCCGACGGCTTTCATCACATCGATCGACGCATCCCGATCGGAACCGGCCGGGGGGCATACGCGGCAGCAGTGACCGGTTTGATGAACTGGGACATGCACCGACGAGCCGGACTTCGCGTCGAATCCGACACCCGGACGGCCGAAGCCGATTCGACTGTGGTCCTGAAACTCGGTCCGGTACGAATCCCGTGCCAGGTTGTCTATGTGATCGACGAGGATCACCGAGCCGGGTTCGCATACGGAACGCTCGCCGGACACCCCGAGCAGGGCGAAGAGTGCTTCCTCGTCGAATTCGACGGAGACAGTGCGTTCGACGAGGACGATGCCGTCGTATACGCCCACATCCGTGCGTTCTCACGCCCCGGCAGATGGTTCACCAAAATCGGTGGACCAGTGGGACGCGGTGTTCAGCGCGTTTTCACCGACCGGTACATCGCTGCGCTGAAGCACCTCGCCCGTACCTAACCGCGTTGCGGCGGATGGTTGTCGATCCAATGACGTGCGATGTCGACGCGTCTGGCGATCCAGACCTTCTCGTGAGACTGCACATGATCCAGGAATCTCTCCAGCGCAGCGATGCGCGCCGGACGACCGACCAGGCGGCAGTGCAGCCCTATCGACAGCATCTTCGGCGCGCCGGCCGCACCCTCCGCGTACAGCACGTCGAACGCATCCCGGAGGTGCGCGAAGAACTCGTCACCGGTCGAGAACCCGCCGGGTGAGGAGAACCGCATGTCGTTGGTGTCGAGCGTGTAGGGAACGACGAGATGATCGACCGTCTCCGATCCGCGCTCCACACGCGTCCAATACGGCAAGTCGTCGGCGTAGGAATCGGAATCGTAGAGAAACCCACCATGCTCGACTACCAGCGAGCGAGTGTTGGGCGAGTCGCGACCGGTGTACCAGCCACGGGGTGCGCTGCCGGTCAAATCGGTCAGGATCTGCATCGCTTCGGCCATGTGTTCACGTTCGACGTGCTCGTCGATGAGCTGGTAGCTTAGCCACCGCAGACCGTGGCTCGCGATTTCGTGGCCCTGCTCGACGAACGCCGCGACGGCCTCCGGATTTCGCTGCATCGCGCGCGCGACGGCGAACACGGTCAGCGGAAGGCCACGACGCTCGAAGGCGCGAAGGACGCGCCACACACCGGCACGAGAGCCGTACTCGTACAGCGACTCCATGCTCATGTGTCGGTTCGGGAAGGCCTGCGCTCCGACCATCTCGGACAAGAACGTCTCGGACTTCGTGTCACCGTCGAGAACGTTGTTCTCCGAGCCCTCCTCGTAGTTGAGAACGAACTGGAGGGCGACATGGGCGCCGCCCGGCCACTTCGGATCCGGCGGTGTCGCACCGTACCCGACCATGTCGCGCGGGTACGGGACGGGAGGATGAGACAGTCGTTCCGGGGTCACGAAACGACAGTCTCCCAGCAATCGGCATTCTGCGCCCGATTCGCCGGCGACCGGTGGACCCTGGTGGCTACGACGGGCGGTCGTATGCAAATATTGTCCTCACCTACGTGCGCGCCGAGCCGACGGCGCGAGAACTACCCGAGAGGATCGACCGGTGGCACAAGCCGAGCTGAACCCCGCTTCGTACGACCCGGTCGAGTACACCCACGAGGACATCGCCGAGGTGCCGTCCGCCGAGTGGGGATGGAGCGGTGAATCGAACAAGGCAATGCGCGTGGCAGCGATCGTCATCGCCGCGTTCCTGCTCTTCATGATTCACGGCAATCACACCGGCCTGGTGGAAGATCTGTGGCTCGTCGGCTTCGCAGTCGCGCTCGTCGGCCTCGTGGTGCGCGACGTGATCGTGCGCCGCAAACCCCGCTAGCCACCTGCTGGCAGCAGGTCAGTTCTCGGCTGCCAGCTGGCCGCAGGCTGCGGCGATCTCCTGCCCACGAGTGTCGCGGACGGTGCACGTAACTCCCTGCGCGATCACTCTTCTGACGAACTCCCGCTCGACGTCCTTCGGGCTCGCGTCCCATTCGCTCCCCGGAGTCGGGTTCAGCGGAATCAAGTTCACGTGCACGCGCGACCCGAGCGCCTTGAGCAATTTCTTTCCGAGCAGGTCCGCGCGCCACGGTTGATCGTTGACGTTCTTGATCATGGCGTACTCGATCGAGACCCGTCGACCGGTCTGATCCGCGTAGTACCGTGCGGCAGACAGAACTTCCGCAATGGACCACCGGTTGTTCACTGGAACCAGGGTGTCGCGGAGCTCGTCGTCCGGTGTGTGAAGAGACACGGCCAACGTGACCGACAGACCTTCGTCGGCAAGTTTGCGGATCGCCGGAGCCAACCCGACCGTCGAGACCGTGACCGATCGTTGCGACAAACCGAGCCCGTCGGGCGCAGGAGAGACGATCTTTCGGACCGCGGCGACGACCCGTTTGTAGTTCGCCAGCGGCTCCCCCATACCCATGAACACGACGTTGGACAACCGGCCCTCGCCTCCAGCCACCGCACCGTCACGCATGTCGGCAGCCGCAGACCGGACCTGATCGACGATCTCGGCGGTCGTGAGATTGCGGTCGAGGCCGCCCTGGCCAGTGGCACAGAACGGGCAAGCCATCCCGCACCCCGCCTGGCTCGAGATGCACAACGTCGCGCGGTCGGGGTACCGCATCAAGACGCTCTCGAGCAACGTGCCGTCGTTGGCCTTCCAGAGCGTCTTTCGGGTGTCTCCGTCATCGCAGGCCAGATGCTTGATCGGCGTCAATAGCGTCGGGAAGAGATCCGCGCCCACCTTCTCGCGCACCGAAGCAGGCAGATCCGTCATGTTCGTGGTGTCGGCTTCGAGCCGACCGTAGTAGTGGCGTGCCAGCTGATCCGCGCGGTATGCAGGCAGTCCGAGCGCCTTGACGGCGGCCTTCAAACCGTCGCGGTCGAGGTCCGCGAGGTGGCGCGGCGGCATGCCGCGCTTACGATCCGCGAACACCAGCGGCAGCGACGGTCGACTCTTCGGCGCAGGGTTCTCCGCCGTGGTGTCATCGGCGGTGGCGTCGGGTGCAGTAGCGGAGTCACTCATAGTGCGTCCAGTGTCCCACTATCGAGCGATCTCTCCTATTCAGGAGCAACCGTCCCCGAAGTCCACCGGCTGTTTCCAGTTCGAATCGGAAGGGTAACCGAATCGACAACGGATACGCGTGCATTCGAGTCCCGCGTGCGAAAGGATCAGACAATGTCAACACCAGCAGGCGACAAGCGCGACGACTCGTTCGCCGATCCCACCGGGGTTCCCGCGACCTACGAGGATTCGGCACCGCCCGCGATCACGACGCCCGATTCCAGCGATCACAGTGCGCCGGATCCCGAAGCGGTGCGTGACACCAGGCCTCCCGCTGGGACGTCGCCGGACGGCATCGCCCACACCAGAGCCGCTGCCACCTGGACGGGATTGGTCGTCGGCGCGATCGTGCTGATCATTCTGTTGATCTTCATTCTGCAGAACCTGGACTCGGTCCCGGTCAGCATCTTCGTGTGGACCTTCGAGCTGCCACTCGGGGTCGGGATGCTTCTCGCTGCTATCGCGGGCGCACTGGTCATGGCACTTGCGGGCGGGGTGCGGATCCTGCAGATCCGACGCGCGGCGAAGCGAAAGTAGACACCGACCGGGGTGAACACTATGCACACAAGCTGGCGTCGTCGAACTGAATCGATAATGCTTCGGGGCGTGCCCGATCTCACCGCTAGGAGCCTGACGTGACCACTTTCATGGAAACCCCAGTGACATCCGGCGTGGCGCCCGAGCGCGCACGCTCGTGGCTGTTGGTACCGGCATCCAAGCCGGACACCTTTGCTGCGGCCGTCGAATCAGAGGTCGACGCTGTGATTCTCGACATCGAGGACGCCGTCGCGCCCAAAGCAAAGCCCGCCGCTCGCGACGCGGTCGTGGCCTGGCTCGAAGCCGGCAACTCGGCATGGGTTCGGATCAACGACGCGACCACCAGTTTCTGGGCCGACGATCTCGCGGCGTTGTCGGGGCTTCGTGGCCTCGCCGGCGTAATGCTGGCCAAGACCGAAAGCGGGAGCCAGGTGGAAGCCACCGCAGCGCGCCTCGCGCCCGGTACCCGCATTCTCGCCCTCGTCGAATCTGCCGTCGGGCTCGAAGCGGCACCGGAGATTGCTCGAGCCGACTCGACGTTCCGACTCGCCTTCGGCAGCGGCGACTTTCGTCGCGATACCGGCATGAGCGACGAGCCCCTCGCCATGGCATACCCGCGTTCACGTCTGGTCGTCTCGTCCCGGGCAGCCCGCCTGCCCGGCCCGATCGACGGGCCGACCCTCACCGCCAACGAGAGCATCCTTGCTCGCGACTCGGCGTTGACTCTGTCGATGGGGATGACGGGCAAGTTGTGCATGCACACCGAACAGGCCCCGACAGTCAACCGTGAACTCGCTCCCGCTCCGAGTGATGTGACCTGGGCCGACGAAGTCGTCGACGCTTTGGGCGCAGACGGCGCACACGTCAAAGATGGCAGTGACCTCCCCCGACTGGCGAAGGCGCTGAAGATCCGCGAGGCAGCCGAAGTGTTCGGGATTCACGCAGACTAGGTCAATTCAGTTCGAGTCCCAGTGGCTTACGACGCCAGTGGACTCGGTACCGCACATCGATCTCGAGGCCAGGGATGCTCCGCGCAGCCCTGGCCGCTGTGCGTTCGGTGAACTCGATGCCCAGTACCGAGCGCAATGTCGGACGATTCGGGAAACTCCACCGGGTATCGACGCGCTCGAGATCGAAACCCTGCGCTTCGAAGAACGACTCCACTGCCTCGCAGTTGTACTTCGGTAAGTCCAATCGCATCCAGTCTCCGTACGGTGACGCGGACACGTCCAGATCCACCACGACCAAGCAGCCTCCCGGACGGAGCACTCGCATGGCCTCGGTGATCCCAGGGCCACACCCGGCACCGAAGAAGTAGGCAGTTCTCGCGTGGACGACGTCGACCGACTCGTCGGGCAGAGGCAACGACTCGGCGTGCCCTGCCAGGACTTCGACATTGTCGAGTTCGGCGACCCTCCTCAGTGCGCCTCGTCGCAATGGCTCGTGCGGTTCGACGCCGATCACCCGCTCCGCTGTCACCGCGAAATCCGGGAGATGAAACCCAGTGCCACAGCCCACGTCGACGATGGTCTTGTCCTGGTACGGAGCGACTGCTCGTAGAACGCGAGGAATTCGTCCGTCGGGATCCTGCGCGCGATTCTCCGCCTCGTACACCCGTGGCCAGTGCCAGATGTTCGGACTCGGGATCGTGTGGGGGTCGCTCACAGCAGGATTGCGAAGACCAACCAGGCGACGAACGCCGACGGGAGCAGCGAGTCGAGGCGATCCATGATGCCGCCGTGACCGGGAAGCAGTGTCCCCATGTCCTTGATCCGCAGATCGCGCTTGACCTGGGATTCGATGAGATCCCCCAGAGTTCCGGTCACGACGAGGACTACGCCGAGAAGAATCCCGATCAGCGAGTTCGCTTCGAGGATCAAGGTGACCGTCAGCAAGCACCCGATGATGCAGAACAGCAAAGATCCGGCGAGTCCCTCCCAGGACTTCTTCGGACTGATTGCCGGAGCCATCGGGTGCTTCCCGAACAGCACACCGGCGATATACCCACCGATGTCGGAACATACGACCGCGATCAGGAAGACGAGGACCCGGCCGGCTCCGTTGTCGTCGAGAACCATCAGCACGGCGAACGACGCGAGCAGGGGCAGCCAACACGCGACCATGATCGTGACTGCCAGTTCGCGTAGATAGTTCTTCGGTGCCGAGCCGAGACCCTGCTGCAGCAGCAGCCAGACCATGCAGACCAGAACAGTGCCTGCGGTGGCGCTCAATACACCGGTGGTTCCCCACGGCCACCCGGACCAGATGATCGCTTGCCCGCCGACGATCAACGGAATGCGCGGGACGAGCACTCCTGCTTCACGGAGCCGTTTCGATACCTCGTACGTCGCCACGGCGAGCGCGACCGCGACGACACCGATCCACACCATCGGCGCGAACACCATGATGAGGATGAGGGATACGCCAAGGCCTGCGCCCACAGCGATCGCCGCGGGCAAGTTACGCCCGGCTTTTCCCTGTGACTTCACGGTGGCCGACCCGTCGGGCGCCGATGGGTCGGGTGCGGCAGACCCCAGTGGTCGTTCCGAACCCACCACGACGCTGTCTCCTTGCTTGATGTTCATACTCGGTTACGCAGGAGGATCAGACCTCCATCAAGTCGGCTTCCTTGCGCTTGACGAGCTCGTCGACGGAAGCCGTGTACTTCGCAGTGGTCTTGTCGAGCTCGTTCTCGGCCCGCACCACCTCGTCTTCGCCTGCCTCGCCGTCCTTCTGGATCCGCTTGAGCTCTTCCATCGTCTTACGCCGAACGTTGCGGATGGAGACTTTCGCGTCCTCACCCTTACCCTTGGCCTGCTTCACGAACTCACGACGTCGCTCCTCCGTCAACTGTGGCACGCCGATACGAATCAGGTTGCCGTCGTTGGTCGGGTTGACGCCCAGATCGGAATTGCGAATCGCAGTCTCGATGGGGCCCAGTTGCGATGCCTCGTACGGCTTGATGACGACGAGGCGAGCTTCTGGGACGTTGATGCTCGCGAGCTGGGTGATCGGGGTGAGAGCACCGTAGTACTCGACGACGATGCGGTTGAACATGCCGGGATTCGCTCGACCCGTTCGAATGGACGACAAGTCGTCGCGTGCGACGGTGACCGCCTTCTCCATTTTTTCTTCTGCGTCGAAGAGCGCTTCGTCGATCACGATCTGTCCTCCATCGTCCGTGCCGGTGTCACCGGCGTGTCCTCGTTCGTTTCTTCGTCATGCTCACGATGTGACCAGGGTTCCGATGCTTTCACCTGCCACTGCACGAGCAATGTTCCCCTGGGTCAACAGGTTGAACACCATGATCGGCATCTGATTGTCCATGCAGAGGCTGAATGCTGTCGCATCGGCAACCTTCAGACCCTTCTCGATCACCTGACGATGGGTGATGGTGTCGTACATGGTCGCGTTCGGGTCTTCCCTGGGATCGGCCGAGTACACGCCGTCGACTGCCTTGGCCATGAGCAGCACCTCGGCCCCGATCTCGAGCGCACGCTGAGCGGCGGTGGTGTCGGTGGAGAAGTACGGCATTCCCATGCCTGCGCCGAAGATGACGACGCGCCCCTTCTCCAGGTGTCGACGCGCACGCAGCGGGAGATACGGCTCGGCAACCTGCCCCATGGTGATGGCTGTCTGCACGCGTGTTGCGACGCCTTGTTTCTCCAGGAAGTCCTGCAGGGCGAGACAGTTCATGACCGTTCCGAGCATTCCCATGTAATCGGAACGTGAACGGTCCATGCCTCGCTGCTGCAGTTCTGCCCCGCGAAAGAAGTTGCCGCCGCCGATGACCACAGCCACCTGAACACCGGTGGCAACAACCTCGGCGATCTGCTCGGCTACGTTGTTGACGACATCGGGATCGAGGCCGACCTGGCCTCCTCCGAACATCTCACCACCCAGCTTGAGCATCACTCGCTTGAACCCGGGGCGGTCGGTGGCGGGATCGGTCATTGCTCTCCTCGGTTCTCGCCGTCTCGAATGCGCACGATTAATGGGCGCGCTGAGCACCCGTACCCTTATCCTGCCTTATCGACGCCGTCGCAGACGACACCGCCTGCGACACGCAAGATGCCGCCCGTTCGACTCGCGTCGGACGGGCGGCATCTTGTACAGCAGTCAGTAGCGGGCGATCAGCTCGCGCCGACCTCGAAGCGAGCGAAACGGGTCAGCTTCACGCCTGCTTCGTCCAGAATTGCCTTGACGGTCTTCTTGGAATCCTGCACCGACGACTGCTCGGTCAGCACGACATCCTTGAAGAAGCCGTTGACGCGGCCTTCGATGATCTTCGGCAATGCCTGCTCGGGCTTGCCTTCCTCGCGAGCAGTTTCCTCGGCGATTCGACGCTCGGAAGCGACGACATCCTCGGGAACCTCGTCACGAGTGACGTACTTGGCCTTCAGCGCTGCAACCTGCATTGCTGCGCCACGAGCAGCCTCGGCAGCCGCCTCGCCGTCACCGGTGTACTCGACGAGCACGCCGACTGCGGGCGGAAGGTCTGCGCTGCGCTTGTGCAGGTACGTGGCGACGGGTCCGTCGAAGGACACGACACGACGAATCTCGAGCTTTTCGCCGATCTTCGCCGAGAGCTCCTGCAGTGCGGTGTCGACAGTCTTGCCGTTCAGGTCGAGCGCCTTGAGAGCGTCGACGTCGGCAGGCTTGCCCTCGGCTGCAACTGCTGCGACCGAATCGGCGAAGGTCTGAAACTCTTCGTTCTTGGCCACGAAGTCGGTCTCGGAATTGATTTCGACCAGAACGCCACCCTTGGCGACGACGAGGCCTTCGGCGGTGGACCGCTCGGCTCGCTTGCCGACGTCCTTCGCGCCCTTGATGCGAAGCTGCTCGACGGCCTTGTCGAAGTCACCGTCGGATTCGGCGAGTGCGTTCTTGCAGTCCATCATTCCGGAGCCGGTGAGCTCCCGGAGCCGCTTGACGTCAGCGGCAGTGTAATTCGCCATGGTGTGCGAGCCTCCTGAAAATGCTGTGGGTGGGCAAAGCATGCAAAAAGGTCGGTGCCGCAGAAAGGTCCCGACCGGATCGATTCACTCCGGTCGGGACCCCCTGAATCAAGCCTGCGTTGCTGGTGCTTCCGCGGCGGGTGCGTCTTCTGCAGCGGGAGCCTCTGCTGCGGGAGCCTCCGTGGCGGGAGCTTCTGCTGCTGCTTCCGTGGTGGCCTCGGCAGCGGGTGACGCCTGTGCGAGCTGTTCGAGCTCCCATTCGGCGAGCGGCTCGCCTGCGCCGACCTCGGGCTTGGCGTCGGACGCGGTGTTGAGACCCGCACGAGCCTGGACGCCCTCGGCGACGGCTGATGCGACAACCTTTGTCAGCAGTGCAGCCGAACGGATTGCATCGTCGTTACCCGGGATCGGGTAGTCGACGACATCGGGGTCGCAGTTGGTGTCGAGGATCGCGATGACCGGGATCTTCAGCTTGCGAGCTTCGCCGACGGCGATGTGCTCTTTGTTGGTGTCGACGATCCAGATGGCCGACGGAACCTTGGCCATGTCGCGGATACCACCGAGGGTGCGGTCCAGCTTGGTCATCTCACGCGTGAGCATGAGGATTTCCTTCTTGGTGCGTCCCTCGAAGCCGCCGGTCTGCTCCATTGCCTCGAGCTCCTTGAGGCGGAGCAGACGCTTGTGGACCGTCTGGAAGTTGGTGAGCATGCCACCGAGCCAGCGCTGGTTCACGTAGGGCATTCCCACGCGAGTTGCCTCAGCGGCGATGGACTCCTGCGCCTGCTTCTTGGTGCCGACGAACAGAACCGTGCCACCGTGGGCGACGGTCTCCTTGACGAACTCGTATGCCTTGTCGATGAAGGTCAGAGTCTGCTGCAAGTCGATGATGTAGATGCCGTTGCGGTCGGTGAAGATGAACCGCTTCATCTTCGGGTTCCAGCGACGAGTCTGGTGTCCGAAGTGGGTGCCGCTGTCGAGCAGCTGCTTCATGGTTACTACAGCCATAGCTGAATAACTCGCTTTCGATTGCCGGTTGACACAGGGTGTCGTATGACCCCTGCCCTGGCGTCCGCTGATTGCCGGACCCACATGAGCTGCACATGGGACCGCCGGCAACCGGTCACCGAGCGGTACCATCCGAAGACGGGCACACAGTTACGCGGACGCGCGAAGTCGACCTGTGCAGGCACAGGTCGCTCCAACAGTGTACGACGTTGCTTCCCCAGCACATAACCAGGCCCATCCGTCAAGACCTCGGGCCGCGTGTGGATGAATCCGATCTTTCTCCACAGATCGGATTCAAGCGGAAGAAATCGGACCGTCCACGGGGATGCTGAGACGATGAGATTTCTCGTCACATGCCTGTGCGGTGCGCTCGCTGTCGCGATTCTGCTCGCGCCCCCAGCCCGTGCCCAGACGCCGTTCGTATGGCCGCTCGAACCGAGGCCGCTCGTCGTACGGCCCTTCGATCCACCCGAGCACGAGTGGCTGCCCGGGCACCGAGGGGTCGACCTGGCGGGCCGCGAGGGTCAAGGCATTCGAGCCGCAGGCGACGGCGTCGTGGTCTTCGCCGGAATTGTCGCAACCAAACCTGTTGTGTCCGTGGACCATCCGAACGGACTACGCACGACGTACGAACCTGTCGTCGGGTCGGTCGCGCCGGGCTCACGAGTCCGAGCAGGCGACCTCATCGGCACCCTGACTCCCGGTCACACGGGATGTGCCACGCCGTGCCTGCACTGGGGCGTCCGGCGCGACCGAACCTATCTCGACCCTTTGGCGTTGATGCGGACGACGCCCATTCGGCTCAAGCCGCTGACTCCCAGTTGACCTAGCGCCAGCTCGCCCCGGAGTGGCGCCCCGAGGCTGCGGGGAAATCGTCGGCGACCATGGCAGCCAGCTCGACGAACGCCGCCCTCGTCTGCGGTCGCAGCAGTTCGAGATCCACGACTGCTCCTTCTGCCAAGTGCTCGTCGAAGGGCACGACGAGCACGGCCCTGCAGCGCTCGAGGAAGTGCTGCGTGAGCAGATTCATGTCGACTGCCGACGAACCCGGACGGACGGAGCTGATGACGACCACCGTCCGCTCGACCAGGTGTCCGTACCCGTGCAGCTGCAGCCAGTCCAGAGTCGCGGCCGCGCTCCGCGCGCCGTCCACCGCGGGCGACGAGACAAGCACCAGAGCATTGGCCAACTGCAGCACGCCGTTCATCGCCGAGTGCATGATGCCGGTGCCGCAGTCGGTCAGGATCAGGTTGTAGTAGACCTGCAGCATTTCGATGACTGCGCGATAGTCCTGCTCGCCGAACATTTCCGACGCCGCCGGATCCCGCTCCCCGGCAAGCACTTCCAGCCTGCTCGGCGCCTGCGAGGTATGCGCCCTGATGTCGGAATATCGGCGAATGTTGTCGGCGTCTGCCAGCAAGTCGCGGACAGTGGACGAAGTCTGATTCGGGACCCGCTCGCCCAGCGTGCCGAAATCGGGGTTCGCATCGACGGCGATGACACAGTCACCGCGGAGCGATGCGAAGGTCGAACCGAGCCCCAGAGTCGTCGTGGTCTTGCCGACGCCGCCTTTGAGTGACAGAAACGCTATCCGGTAGTCGCCGAGGACCGGTTGACGAATCCGCTCGACCTGATTGCGATACCGCTCCTCCGCCGTCGACTCACCAGGATTGATGACTCCCCCGGTGAGCCGGTGCACGCCACGACGCCACCCGGACGTCGATGCGCGCTTCGGTCGTCGAAGCAAGCTGTCGGGCGCTAGATCCTGGCTTGTGGGCTGGTAGCGAGGGTCGTTCAGGTGTTGCTGCGCGGGGCCGCTCGCCCACGGCGGTGTCCACTCTTCCGCCGGTGGCGGTGGACCTGGCTCTGCCGGGGGCGTGTACCGCGGCGGGGGCTGACGATCGGTTCCCCGCGGGGTTTGCCAAGGCGGAGACTGACGGTCACCGTTCATCGATGCTCCGGTGTTCCTGACAGGTTCGATGGGCGTTGTGCTCGGACGCGACGGCTGAGTCGAGCCGGGCTGGGCACGGATCGACCACGCGGCCGACGTTCCGTGCGGATGCTCGCGGCCCACGGTCCCCCCGTATCCGGATTTCGGCGACGAACTTCGACTTCACTCCCCGTGAAGCCCAAAATTCTTCGCATGCGGTTTGTTTCCCACGACGCTACCAAACACTGGCGAATCAGCACGTGGCACGGGTCATGCCCGCGGATGTGCGCGGTCGTGCACAGCGCGCAAACGATCTACGGAGACATGGGTGTAGATCTGGGTTGTCGCCAGCGAGGAGTGACCGAGCAATTCCTGGACCACGCGGAGGTCGGCGCCGCCTTCTAGAAGATGGGTTGCCGCCGAGTGACGAAGTCCGTGCGGACCGAGGTCCGGGGCGCCTGGAACAGAGGCAAGCACCTCGTGCACAGCGGTGCGAGCCTGCCTCGGGTCGAGGCGCCCACCCCGCCGTCCCAGGAACAAGGCCGACCCCGACCGATCACACACCAACTTCGGACGGCCGAATGTCGTCCAGACGTCCAGAGCCTGTGCGGCAGGACCGCCGTACGGAGAGGACCTCTCTTTGTCACCCTTTCCGACGACGCGCACCACGCGCCTCTCGGTGTCGACATCGTCGACGTCGAGGCCACACAGCTCACTCACCCGTATCCCGGTTGCGTACAGCATCTCCACCACGAGTCGGTCTCGCACCGCAATCGGATCGAGTTCTCGCGCCCCCAGCTCCGCCCACGACATCGCCTCCGCCGCCTGGTTCTGTTTCAGTACCCCGGGCAACGTCCGCCGAGCTCGCGGGGCCGACAGCCGAAGCGACGGATCGGTGGCGATCCGCCCGCTCCGCTGCAGCCACGCGGTGAATGTCCGTGCCGACGACGTTCGACGCGCCATCGATGTTCGCGCCGACCCATCGCGTGCCTGCTTGGCCAGCCATGATCGGAGGACACGCAGGTCGAGCGCATCGAGGCTCGCCGAGCCATTCGTATCCGCGAGATGCCGGAGCAACGACTCCGCGTCCCGCAGGTACGCGCGGACAGTGTGCGCCGAGAATCCGCGCCCCAGGGTGAGGTGCTCGGAGTAGTCCTCGAGATGCACCGTCACGGTGGGTTCAAGCGCGTCGACCATGCACACAGCCTTGCCCGCGGCACACGCAACGGCAAGCCTGACGCGCCCGACACCGGCACTCGGAATGGGATCGATCAGGCCCCGGAGACCGATTCGGCTTCGGCGAGCTCACGCTTCCACACTCGGAAGTTCTCCTCCGTCCGGCCACGACGCCAGTACCCCGAGATCGACGCCCATTCCGCCGGAACGCCTCGTTCCTTTCGGATGTAGCCACGGAGGTTGTGCATCACGGCCTGAGCCTCGCCGTGAATGAAAACCTGAGCTTGGCCCGGCAGCCATTCTGTCTCGCGAACGGCCGCGATCAACGGCGCATTGTCTCCTGCTTTGTCCTCGCCGATCGTGTTGGACGGCGCCCCACGATGAATCCAGTGAACGTCCACGACGGCGAGGGTCTCGAGGTATATCTCGTCCTTGCGGTCCGAGATCTCGATGAACACCTTCGCTATCGCATCCTCGGGAAGTGACTCGACTGCGGCGGCAATTGCCGGGATAGCGGACTCGTCACCGGCGAACAAGTGCCAGTCCGCATCCGGTCGCGGAGAGTAGGCCCCCGACGGCCCGTACATACTGATCTCCTCGCCCGGCTCGACGCGTGCAGCCCACGGTCCGGCGACCCCTTCGTCCCCGTGGACGACGAAGTCGATGGCGATTTCTCGTGCTGCGGCATCGACGGATCGGACCGTGTAGGTGCGCTTGATCTCATCGTCGCCGGAACCGAAGATCAGCTTTACGTACGAATCGGTGTACTCCGTCGGTTGGAAGTCCGCGAACCCCGGACCTCCGAGGTACACCCGTTGCATATGAGGCGTCAGTTCCTCGGTCCGGAGGACGGTCAGCGTTGTTGTGCTTCGTGCCACGTAGTTCAGCCTTTCCGAGCTGTCACGACTGAGAGTGAGCTGGATGCCACCCAGTAAGTGTTACCTAAATAGGCTACCGGCATCCCGACTGCAGTGGTGGGCCGCTCAGCTCAGAAACCCTCCGTGTTCCCCATATCCCGCCGAGCGATATCCAAGAAGTCGCTTGATACATACCCCGGTTCACTGTCGTTCGGA
The DNA here is from genome assembly GCF_057808915.1 of Rhodococcus sp. FG69. NCBI lineage: Bacteria > Bacillati > Actinomycetota > Actinomycetes > Mycobacteriales > Nocardiaceae > Rhodococcus > Rhodococcus sp. FG69. The sequence continues at coordinate 154,039 of NZ_JBMDIX010000006.1, forward strand.
TCGATGGCCGAGTCGGGATAGCGCTCCCGCTGAACGAGAGACAGAACGTCGTCGACGTTCTGTCCAGGATTGGCCTCGAGCGAGGCGATCGTGTCGGCAACCAACGAAAGATACTCTCGCAACGACGCCTCGAGGGCGTGCACGAAGTCGTACATTTCCGGCGACGCCAGCATCTCGACCTGTGGAACCACGGAGTAGTACTCGACCACTGCGTCATGTGCGGCATCCGACGCCGAGTCTCGAGCCGATGCGTCACCGTCTGCCCGGAAAGTGTCGAGATGGTCCTTCTGGGTGAGGAACATGCGCTGTGCGGCGGTATCGAACCTGGAGTACGCGTCTTGACGCTGCGCACGAAGAAAAGACCGAGTCTGGTTCCGGTCGTAATTTTCGGCATTGATACGTGCCGTCGTGATGGCGGTGTCGTTTGCCCGGCTGTTCGTGATCACTCCGACAACGGACGCCGAGACAATTGCCGCCACCGAGATCACGAGAGTGAACCAAGTGGTCAGGTGTGCGGCGCGGCCGTCTGCACCAGCCTGCGGACCCTCATCTACTGCCAACTGGGCTCCCAGAAGTCAATGTCAGCGTGGGTTGTTCGCTTGCATCGTATCCGGTTCACGACGCGACCACTCGGAACCAGCCAGTCTCGTCGCTGGCCACGAACCCTTCGAGCTCGAGCAGTGGAAGTACCGAACGCACCTTGGTCAACGGCACCGATGACAATTCGGACAGCTCCCGAGGTGATCGCGCGCCGGTGGCGGGGAGAGCCTCGTAGACGAGCAAGGCGTTGTCGGACAGAGCGTCGATGTCACGGAACATCGACGGCCGACCTTCGCCTACCTCACCCGAGGGACCTGCCTCCGAGACCACATCGTGTGCATCCGCGACGAGACGAGCTTCACCCTCTCTGATCATTCTGTGGCAACCCTTGGACGACGCCGATGTCACCGGCCCAGGCACAGCCAGGACTGGCCTGCCGAGCTTGTGCGCCCAAGCCGCAGTATTTCGTGCTCCGCTTCTCCATCCGGCTTCGACCACCACCACTGCGGATCCGAATGCAGCGACGACTCGGTTGCGTGCCAGAAATCTGTGTTTCGCGGGCGTGGTCCCTGGGCTGTACTCACTGATGACCGCACCACTGCCGGCGATCCTCTGCAGGAGCCTCGAGTGACCGGACGGATACGCGCGGTCCACACCACACGCCAGGACCGCAACAGTCGTTCCGGAAACCCCGAGCGCTGCGCGGTGGGCGGCTGCATCGATGCCGAAGGCCGCCCCCGACACGATCGTCCAGCCGTCCACCGCCAGGTCGCCGGCGATTTCTGCCGTCACATGTTCACCGTAAGCACTGGCGGCCCGCGTCCCCACGATCGAGACGGCCCGGTCGACCAGCTCGGCCACCGGACGGCTGCCGAGCACCCACAACGCACAGGGCGCACACCGATCCGACCCGTCGGGCATCCCAGCACCGTGGAAGGCCAGAAACCGCCACATCGGCCATTCCTCGTCGTCCGGCGTCACCAACCGACCCCCCATGGTTGCTACGAGGTCGAGATCGACTGCTGCGGTGTCGATGTGGGACCGAACCTGAAGCCGTTCGCCGAGACCTCCTCCGATGACGGCGGTCCGCGCTTCCTCGGGCCCCGCCGCAGCGGCGAAGTCGAGAAGAGCGCGGTGTGGGCCCTGGGCGACCCGAGACAGGTACGCCCACGCAAGACGCCGCGGATCGTGTGCGCTCACATCATCCCCCTGTCTCGAAAGTCGAGAGCTGCACCGACCTCGTCGAGACCTGGCATGTCGCCACCGGCCAGATCGGAGAGTGTCCACGACACTCGCAGTGCACGGTCTGCACCACGTGCAGTCAGCGAGCCGTTTCGCAACGACCGTTCGAGTGGACGCAACGCCTCGTTCCCCAGCCGAAATTTCTGCCGCAGCGCGGGTCCGGGCACCTCGGCGTTGGTACGCCAGCCGTACTCGCGCCATCGTGCTGCTGCAGCATCGCGTGCACCAGTCACCCTGGCGCGCACCTCCGCCGTCGTTTCGCCTACCTCGTCGGCCAGAGCTCCCGTTGCCACTGTCTGCATGGCGATACGCAGATCGACCCGATCGAGCAGTGGCCCTGACAGCCTTCCGAGATATTTTCTGCGGGCAGTGGGAGCACACACGCAATCGGCATTTCTGGCAGGTGCGCACGGACATGGATTGGCGGCGAGGATCAGCTGAAATCGAGCCGGATAGCGTGCGACGCCGTCTCTTCGAGCAATTCTGATCTCACCGTCTTCGAGAGGAGTTCGCAACGCCTCCAATGCTTTCACGCCCATCTCGGCACATTCGTCGAACGATTGCAAAGTACTCCACACTTTGACATACTTAGATGGAGTAACGACTATGCAAGATCAGCCAAAACCACTGCAACACAACGAATCTGCGGCAATCTATGTCCGCATCTCTGCCGATCACGCCGGTCGCGCCCTGGGGGTCGAACGACAACTTGAAGCCTGTCAGGAGATGGCAGCACGGCGTGGCTGGAACGTCACTCACGTATTCTCCGACAACGACATATCGGCGTACAGCGGTAAGCGGCGTCCCGGCTACGAACAGCTGCTCGAACTGATGAAGTCCGGCGAGGTGCGCGTCATCGCGGCGATCCACACCGACCGCATCCATCGCTCCCCTACTGAGCTGGAATCCTTCATCACGATTTGCGAGGCACACAATGTGCGCGTTGAGACGGTGCAGGCTGGACCCGTGGACTTGTCCACAGCCACCGGGCGCATGGGAGCGCGAATCTACGGGGCTGTCGCACGTCACGAAGTCGAGCACATGATCGAGCGACAACGTGCAGCAAAGCTACAAGCGGCTAGGGCAGGCGCTTACCTCGGTGGTCAGCGTCCGTATGGCTTCGAGCCAAAGCGTGAGGGCATCCGAGAAGTAGAAGCTGCGATTATTCGTGAACTAGCAGATCGTTTCATCCACGGCGCATCCTTCTGGTCCCTCGCAATCGATCTAAATCAGCGAGGAATCCTCACTCAGAACGGAGCAGACTGGAACGCTCTTAAAATTAGGAACCTGCTAAGGCGACCGATCAACGCTGGGATCGTGTTACACAAAGGCGTTGAGTACCCAGCAGAATCCCCCGCCATCTTGCCTCCTGACATTTGGTCTCAGCTCAACGATGCCATGGCAATGAGCAAGCGCAACTCCACTCATCCGGGTCGTACTCGTAAGCACTTACTACAGGGCTACCTCTTCTGTGGTGAGTGTGGTCAGAAGCTTTTCCACAAGTCCAAGCAGCAACGAGACGGTAGCTACAAGACAACCGCCGCTTGCGGAAAGAAGGACTCACAAACCGGGCGACAGCACGGATGCGGCAAGGTGTCGCGCATGGTTGATCCGATCATCGACCTCCTGACTGATTGCATCATGATCCGCCTCGACACGCCTGAGCTTGCCGAAGTAGGCGAAGCGAGTAGAGACGAAGCATCGACCACCCGCGATCTTCACGAACGTCAGCGCGTCCTAGAGCAGCGCAGTACAGAGGTTCAGGACGACTACTACGTTAACCACGTTCTCACCCGCGAACAGTTCGAGCGCATGAAGGCGTCTGTCGATCTTGAACTGAAGAACGTCCAGCTAGCGATAGATCAGCAAACCTCGGATCGCATCACTTCCAGTGCACGTGTCGACTTCAGGTCTAAATGGGACAGCTCTGAACTGCACTGGAAGCGCGAACTGCTTGCTGCACTTGTTGATAAAGTTATCATCCACCGCCGACCACGTGTAGACGGATACACCTATCCCAAGTACAAAGATAAGTGGCGGTTCGATCCCGATCTAATACAGATTGTTTGGATACATTAGTCGACGTCACCCATCTCTTTTACCATCTTATTAAGTTTGCCCCGATCTTCAGATGAAAGCTTTTCGTTTCGGATTTTTGTAGAACCAGCGTGGACCTCCTCGTGATTCTCCGCGTAGTTGCTCACAATATTTAAGATCTCAGATCGAGCGGCGTTCCGATCCTTGCGATGAGACAAGTATTCTTCCGCAATTGCTTCGTCTGGCGCGTCGACCATTTTGGCTAGTGAATTCATTTCTAAGGTCATATTCACACACAGAGTGGTCAGTTGACTTACGAGACTTGTCATGAACGCATCCCGTTCTTGCAAAAATACTACATCGCCGAGGACCATCTTCACTGCCGCTGCGCCAAGCCGAGAACCCAAAGCTTGCCGTTCTGCGTTATCCAACAATAGGCGCACGGATTCCCCCACCAGCTTTCGAAAGCTTTCATCTGAAATAGAAGTATCGTTGAACATGGACAGCACTCTTTCGATGGAGTCGATGTTTGTATCGTCTTCCCCATCGTCAGCGGCGGTGACGGCCACTTCTTCAAGAGTAAATTCACCAAGTACACCATCGACGAGAATCTTCAGGGCGTCTCGCTCACGCTTGATCAACGTGCTCATACTCATAGAGAGAACTGCTGGGACATCACGCTTACCCAGTATCCGATAGCGTCTCTCTTCAAGCGTCTTGGCCGGCGGGCCTTCAAACCCCAACGCATTAGATAAGGCGATACGCCGTTCGAAGTCCTGGATATCCACCAACTGTGACTTTAATTCTGCAATTACGTCCTCCGCTGCCTCTGCCCCCAAGCCCTCGAACAAGACCGGAAAACGCAGGACGCGTTCGGAAGTCGCTCCGCTCTCTTTCGTAAGGTCCTGTAGAGCTTTGGTCAGGTCAAATCTACTCACGTTCACTTCTACTCATCTCCTTCTTGGTGGATGTTTCAGACACTAGCGTAAGAGTCAGCCAATGGACACTTCAAACACCCACATCGACATGTAGCAACCATGGCTTACATGTACCTATGCCGAGTTACATGTCGACTTCATGCTTAACGATTGACTGAACTCTTCGCACGATGCAATGGTAATTGCAGACGGCTAAGTGGTAGCAAAAATCTAATCTCAACGTGAGATACCACAAGGGTCTACGTCTTTACTTGTCGCGAAGGTTTCAATTTTTTCCGCCGACGCTGTTGTCTCGCGGAGACAACTTGAAACCAGATCGACAAAGCACATTGACAACTCTACAGCGAACCGCACGTCCAACTTCTTTACCGTCAGAAGACCAGATCAAGGAGAAGAAGAATGTCCATCACGACCACATATGGTCAGATCGAACCAGGCGATGACGATCGATACAAGAAGTACGGCCAGTTGTCGCCGCTCTCATCGTCCGGCCGCAAGATGAACGCCATTGACAGGGCGGCTCAGGTCGAGGCCTACAAGGAGATAACCAACGCTAAGCTCGACGCGCTCAAGGCCATGATTCGCCAAAAGCAAGTCGAGGGAACCTTGGTTAGCTTCACAGAAGTCAATGCAATTGCTGAGCGGTACTCAAACGGCGATCCTCAAACGCTTGCCGTTATGCAAGCGATGATTCTGGATTGGCTGCAAGTCGAGGGTCAGATCTTCAGGGCCAACCATCGACCAGGGCTCCGCTGATGATCACGCTGGCTGTTGTAGCAGCGGTAGCCATCGTTATTTTTTGCGCAGGGGCTTTCATCTCATCGCCCACAGGTCCTCATCGGATCGAGGGCACGCTAGACAATATCGATCGAAAAGCGGACATTGAGATCGGACGCACTATCGCAAGAGCGGTTGAACAAGATCTCCAAGCCGCAATGCGCAAGCGGGATTTAGAAGAACGCATACGTGACGTCGGACGACGAGCAGGACGTGCCGTCGACCAGTAGTCCAGACCGCCCGTTACTTGGTCTGTCCATCAAGGTTCAGGCGTACATCCACCTACACTCCGGTTTTCACTCCGGAGTGTAGGTGGATGAGCCGGGGCGGTATCTGCCCCATATACGTCTCATCGATCGAAGGGAGCTTCCGTGCGAAGCGCTCGCTCTCCATTCCTTGCAAGTTTCGACTCTAACTACAACCCCAATGAAACCGCCCAGCTGATCATGGAAGGTCTACGAGAACTCTTCCACGACGATCTGGGTCGACCGACGCTCGAATATCTCGACAGTCCACCAATCTCGGCGGATGTCTACATCAGCACGTTGTCGGACCGAAAGATCGTCATCACCGCAGGCAACAGGGTGACAACTTACTGGTCCATCACAATCACGCTGGAGCCTCGACCTACGGGCGGGACTCATGGCGAGATGGTCTTGGATCGACCTAAGCGTGACGTCAACATGTGGATGGGCAACGTGATGCAGATCGCCATCCAGCTTCCTGGGTTCTTGTACCGGCAGGGAAGCTGCAAGATCCTCAAGAGCGACGACAAGTTCGTCGGGATTCTTTAGGGAGCTGACAATGAAGTTCAGCAAGAACCCAGTTGGCTTCCTCGTCGCAATTGTGTTCGCGATGTGTATCGGAATGGCCGTTCTGGACATGTTGCTCACACTGATCGCCGCGCACATCGGGACTCTGCTTTTACTGCTCGCGCTACTTGCTTTTTTCCTGTTGATCCCGCGTGTGCTCCGAGCAAGTCGAGAATCGCGAAAGTTCAAACCCTAGTCAAAACGGGTCGATGATGCGACAGTTGGAGGCAGATGGATACCACTCTCATCTGCCTCCTTCTGGCATCTGCACTCGGAACCCCCACGTACTTCTACTGGAGGCACTCCATGCGCAGTAACCAACGTAAGGCTGATAATAACCGCACCTACTTCGACATCGTCTTTCCCACTGGCCTAACAGAAGACCGACCGAAGGCTTTCCTCAACGCATTAGATGGTGCGCTTGCCACAGGTGGACCGAAGGGAATGGGTCGACCGACCGTTGTCTTCGAGACCATCGGTACAGCGAGAGGAATTGCCCACCGCGTCGGTTTCCCAGGATACGACAACGAATTCCTCGAAGGGCAACTCGACGGTCATATCCCGGGAATTGAGGTGAACCCTGCACCAGACGAGGACGATCCGACCTACTCGTTCGGGGTGAGGATCTACACGACTGATCCGCTTGCTTCACTTCGCATCAGTGGAACACAGGACTACTCGACCAAAATCCTGAAAGCAATCCAGACCGACCATCCAGCAGAGCGCGTTACGTTGCAGTGGATAGTGACTCACTCCGATGTCGACAAACATCCAGGCGCGACACGCGCAGAAGCCCCGTCTTTTCTACGAGCCCTCCTCACCGGCGCGACAGCACCAGACCAGCCCAAGCGAAGCCATCCGCCTGAACAGTCCTTTGTCGCGGTCGGTCGAGTTGGAGCGGTGGCTGCAGATCCACAGCGTGCCGAACAACTTGTGGCGATGGTCGTTCGTGCACTCCAAAGCGAGAATGGCCCGAACAACCTTTACGCGCAGCCGGTGCGCGACATTACCGAGATCAACCGCCGTAGCACCCCGACCACCAAACTCGGCAATCTCTTCACGGTAAGCGAGATGACAGCTCTTCTCGCGTGGCCCATCGGTGATCCTGCGATCCCCGGCCTTAGGCAGGGTGCAGCACGTCGATTCCCAGCCACAGAATCGGTAGCACGTGAAGGTTGGGTATTTGGTCACAGTGACGTTCCAGGCCGACGTCGACCGATAGCACTAGGCCTCGACTGGGCCTCCTACCACGTCGCGATGACCGGTGGATCAGGAACCGGTAAGACAAGCTTCATGGCCAACGGTGTTCTCCAGCTTGCGGAAGCGGGACTTGGAGTAATCGTGTTCGATGCAGGGACCGACATTTCGTCAGAGCGTCTGTATTACCGAGTGCTCAACAACATGCCAAGATCCCGGTGGGATGACGTGGTCTTGATTAATCCAGCTGGCGACTCTTCGTCGGCTGTCTCGATCAACCTGCTCGACCAAGACCTGGGTTCGGCGGCTATCGACATCGTCATGGATACGTTCGCATCGATGTACCCGACGATCATGGAGCAGGTCAACTTCCGCGAGCTGTTCAAATATGGACTGAAGACACTTCTGGAAGTCGGGGGTCACACGCTCATCGACCTTGCGGCATTGCTCAGTCCGCGCAATGACGATGAGCGTAATTGGCAAAGGCATCTTATTGAGCGTGTCGTCGATCCTGACGTCCGAGACTTCTGGAGTCGAAACCCAGGCGCGACTGATCCGAAACATAAAGGCGCTTCCGACTGGAACCGAAAAGCCGAAACCGTACTAAACAAGATATGGCAGCTAACCGACGACACTGGGGTCAGAAACCTGTTGGGACAGACCAAGAGCACAGTGAAACTGAAAGACCTTCTGCTTGAGCACAAGGTTGTGCTTGTGAGCTTCGGCGGGATGCCGCCCGAGAGCGCGAAGATGCTCGGCAACCTACTGAGCACTGCGCTGTGGAGATCCGCCCAAGTTCTGGCAGAGAACGGTGACGATCTACACAAGCCGAACATCCTATTCGTCGACGAGTTCCAGGTAGTCGCCGGTCAAAGCACTCTTGCTGACATCCTGGCACGCGGGCGTGCGTTGAAGTTCGGTGTCGTGCTGGCGACCCAGTACCTCACGCGTCCAACTATCAGCAGCGACTTGCAGAACACCGTTCTACAGAACGCACGGACCCAGGTCGTGTTCAAGGCGGAAGGTCGCGAAGCTTCCTTGTGGGCGCAACAACTCGGTCGTGGTGTGGTCTCAGAGTCGGACGTATCAAGACTGCCGTCGTATCACGGGATCGCGAAGATGGTTGGTGAGAGCAGCCCGATGACGTTCGCCGCGCTCAAGCCACCGGAACCGGAACCAGGACTTAATACCGCGTCGATTCTCGAGTTCAAAAGTCGTGGCAAGTACGGTCGCCCGGCGATCGGCATTCGGAGCGAGACCGAGGAACGCAGGCGGACTAGTAGACAGCGGGCTCCACGAGCACCGCAGAGTGAGATCCCGATTCCCGACGAAGACTCAACTTGGAGGCAGTGATGAGTGACAACTACGGGCAGACGGTGTGGCAGGGCAGAGTCGATGAAGCAGTCCAGGACATACGACTTCTGCAGGACGCCGCACGTGATGTACTCCAAGCTTTGGAGGATGCCGAGCGTGACATCGCGAGCATCAAGTACGAGCGGATGCGGGATGACGTAGACGACGATGACGTGATTAGAACTGCGGGTAGCGCACGATCCCACGTGGCAGATTCGCACTCGAAGATCCGCGAGATCTTGCGGGATGCACTGGCGGAAGTTGGGAACATGTCGGACGTCTTCTCCGACCATCTCGGCACGCTCAAGTAGAACACCGCGCCGTCACTAACGAGACCCCCGCACCGACCTTCATGGTGCGGGGGTCTCACGTGTATGGGTGGGGGTGGCGACCACACTCCCCCACTACCCGGGAGTTCACCAACTAAAGCGGTCAACACCTAAGGCCGACTCCCCTACCCTGCCTGTGGTCACTCCCCCCACCCCTGTCAAACGTTGTAAAAAAGTAGGGTGGGGTAAAACCACCGGAGAAGTGGTCGGGTCGGGTAAAAGTTAATCAGCCACAACCACTTTTAGGTGAACAACTTACTTGTGCGCCTCGTCAAACTTCTGAAGGATCTCCGCCTTGACGCGGCCACGAGGCGACACCTCGATGCCCTGCCCCTTGGCCCAATCGCGAACGGCCTGAAGCTCTTCTTTAGACCGTCCCGACCCACTGGGGGCACGCGTTCCCGACCCACTCGCCGACGCCTTGCCGCGTCGCGTTGACTTGCCGACCTCAGCAGCGGCTTCGACGTACGGCTTGATCAACTTGTCCAACTTCTCGGCGTTCGTCGGGCGCAGATCGATGATGTAATCCTTGCCGCCGTAGCTGAACTCGACCGACTGGTCCATGCCTTCATCGATCGGCTTGCCGTCAAGATCGTCAACGATTTCGACGAGCTGCGTTACTTTCCGTGCCACGTGAAACTCCTTGCTAGTACGAGCGGTTTAGTTTGCAGCGAGGTACTGCTCGACGACCGAAGCCGGTATCCGACCGCGGCTCGAAACTTCGATGTCGTTGTCAGCGGCCCACGTACGAACGACACCGGGATCAACATTCGCAGTGCCCGTAGATGTTGCCTTCTTGCCGCCACCACGCGACTTACGCTTGCCGGGTCCCGAGACCCTCTCAGCGTGTTCGATCCAGTAGGCCAACTGCTCATGCAGTTCTTCGACGTGCTCGTTTGTAAGGTCCAATTTGTACGTCGCGCCGTTGAGGCTGAACTCGACGGACTCACCCTCACCGTCCGCGATCATCGTCTCGTCGATGTCGTCAACAAGCTGGATTATGGTTTTGCGCGCCATTACGTTAGAACCTTCCATGGCTGAGATTAAGACTGATACCGCATAGTAACCACGTTAAGACTGCCCATACAACTTACCTAAGATTTTCATGTGGGTCGATCATCACAAAAGCGCCCGACGACATGTCAGGCGCTCTTCAAAATGCTTTATACGGCAAGCTACATGTTCGGGCCTTCGACCGGCTTCAGCCACTTCTTCACGAGTTGGTTGTAAGCGATCGCGGCTATCACAGCGACGGTCCCAACTTGAACAAGCAGTTCCGGCACGTTCTCCCAGCTCAAGACCGGTCGTACGATGCCAAGCGTCGCAACGACGCTGAGAACCAAGTTCACAGGAACCGGATACTTGTTTGCCCACGATCCTGGGACGATCTCAAGCTTCAAGATTTGCTGAACCAATAGTACGACTGCTCCTGCTTGCAGCGCTGCTGCTGATAGATATTCCATATGTCTCCTTCGTTTGTTAGTTCGCGTCGATCACCTGATCTCGACGACGTTGCTGTCTATGACGTCACGGCTTGGGTCTACTCCGTACACCCGTGGATACTCACCACGTATCCGCAGTAGGTAGTGGCCTGGCACAGTTGGTGCTGGAATCCCCCTAGGCTTCGACGCGTAACACCCTGGCCCCGATCCAACGCGGGACGATCCTGATATCGAGATGGGAACGTATGACTTGTCGTCTACCCACTTGCCGCTGTCGCGCTTGACCCGCACCCAGTCCCGTGTGACGTCTCCGACCCGGTCGAGGTGTTTGCACCAGTCGAAGACATACGTCACTTCGCTTCCCACGTGCGCTTCGACAGGCGACACAGCAAGAGACTTATAGGTTGCGACATCCTCGTTTGCACGTACCGCGAAACCGACCATGGACCCGACGAGCACGATGAGGACGAGTGCACCAGCAATCTGGTTGAACGCTCTCAACTTGAAGTAGATGGTCTCCTTCGTTGTTAGCTTCATCTTTGACCCCCCTGGTTTGCATATAAGTAGTAGAGGACGACCCCGACGAGGCCGATGACAAACGCGTTGAGAACCTGTCGGACGATCCCGTTACTCAGGTCAATGCCCGGCTTAGACTTCGCGAGCAGCCCTTCCACCGCTACCAGTCGGTCGGTCAGATCGTTCTGCACTCGCTCCGCAGCTTCCTTATCGGCGAGGTACAGGGTTGTCGGCACATAGCCGTTCATGATTGCCTGGATGCTGGTCTTGATTTCACTGACGTCTTCCTTTGTCTCGGCCACGTCGCGCTTGGTAACAGCGACATCAGTCTTCAGGGAAGAAACATCATCCGAGAATTTACTGAGCAACTGGGCTGAAACATTCCGATCCGCCATTCGGTTAATCCGTCATTACGTCCTTCAACGCACCCCTTAAGTTTGCAAGTTTCGCTTCTGACTCTGATTTCGACGAATCGGTATCACGATTTGCGCCTGCTGCCAGCAGCGCACTAATCGTTTCCTCCGACGCCCTCAAGCGAGAGGCCAATCCGGAATTCCTACTCGCCTCCAACCAAAAGTTCACGAACTGATTCATGACTGTTTGCGTCATAGGCTGATCGGTAAACCGATAGTCGTAACCCACGCCAGGGTAGTCACCGGTCGCAAGAAAAGACATCGTATTCTCTAGCTCTTTGGTAATCTTCTCCATCTCTACTCCTTTAAGGTCCACTACTTTAACTCGAGATATATCTTCGGACCATCCGACATATCGCATACCATTACCGAAAGCGCGCACAAGCTCGTCTACCGTATTGAACCAAGTTCGGCCAACACCGCTCAGCGGAGATGACCAGACCTTTCCATCGGCTGCGCGGATCGCGACGTGGCCGTACTGGTACTTTTGCTTGTCGCCAGGCAGTTGCCCCCACCAGTCGAACCACACAGGCACTGCAAGGCCAGCCGGAAAGTCCCGGTCAAAGTGTCTAAACTGGGCCTTACTCCAGCCATCCCAAGCGGTTGCCTCGACGATCCCTGCACCAAAGACGCGGCGAGAGAAGGACAAGCACATGCCGGCTTTCTCGTTTATGTCATAGTTTGGTTGTACAAGCTGACGACCCATGACTATGCAGTCACCGTTAATAGTTCATAAGCGAGCAGGGTTGCTGAGTTAAAAGCCAGCACGATGTGCGCCACTGATCCCGATCCATAAGACATGAACTCGATTGTGTATGTACCTGCCGGAAGGGTTGAGCCCTTGATAATCACAAAGCCCGGTTCGCTTATGAGAGTCGTAGACGTTATATCGTAGAGCGTATAGAACACTCCATTGACCCGAACCCCGAAACCGCCGGTTGCTGAACTGGTAGCCATGTAACCCGCTATGGACGCATGGATCACAAGGTCCTTGCCTGTAGTCGTTATAGTCTGACTACCCGTGAAACCTGCCGGAAAGGTCAAGAGAGCTGGCGTTGCCGACGAACCACCCTGCGAAACGCTACTATAGCCTTTATAGAATGTTCGACCTAGCGAGATCGATTGATGAATTGTAGTCGCAATTCCGGGAGCGAGACCAGCGACGCTAGTGTCTTTATCAACGTTTGCAGTAGTATCGCGAATAAGCACGCGGTCATTTGCAGCCGCAATCGCTTTGTCTTCTCCAGCTATGATCTGTTTTACCATATTCAGTTGTCCTTCTTTCCCTCAATATAACATGTTACGTCGGCGCGATCGGTAAGTTTTGATACTGCTCGTTTGACAATGACTCATCGATATCCGCCACGATGGACCGCTGGTCTTCGAGTACTTCTCCAAGCTGCAACGTCACTCCAGAAGGTGTGTACTGCCGGTTCACGATCGGAAGCACTAGCGCATCTATGAAGTTGCCCGCATTACTGACACCAACCGTTTGACCAAGCTGCACTGTCTCAATGTCGTAGACAGCCGATGGTATGACAATCTCCGAGGTGTAGATCGGCTGTGCATAGCGGGACATGACTTTGTCCGCGTAACGCTTGGCCGAGGTTTCCAGTGTGTAGCGACGATCGGTGATCCGATAGGTATGCAGCCCGTACTGTGCGATCGAAGCCGTGTCTTCCCACACTTTGTAAAGCACCGTTCCATCTGTCTTCTCGCCACCCACAAAGATGATCCGATTTCGCAGGTTCTCGCCTGACTTCTTCACCTTGATCTCACCGATGTGCACACCCATGACGAAAACATGGTCGGCAGTGGTGTTGTGTTTCTTCAGGTAGGTCAGCCGCTCCCCTACGTGGCCGTACCAGTACCAGCCTGCATCCGTTTGGTCGAAGATGCTTTTCATCCCTTCAAGCTTCGTGTTGTTCTGGAATTTCGAGGTGATCGTGACACCCGTGTTGTCGACTGTCGCCGCCGTATAGCCCATCCGACCTGGGTTCGTGTCGAGGATCGACTTCCAGATGCCCTCGATGGACGTTGAGGCGTAGGTAACGGTCGTTGCGGTTCCTGACTTGATCAGCTCACCCGTGGTCAGTTCGATACCGTCTGATGCCAGCGTCACCGTGATCCCCTCGTTGTCTCCGTAAACAGCTTCGTAGTCCAAGATTTCGCCGGTGAAGACGACCCGGCCCAGCGGTGCACCCGTCGACACAACGTAGGGTTCGCCACTCTCATCTACGTACTGTTCACCGTTCTGGTCTACGAGGAAGTCAAAGCCGCCATAGACCTTCTCGACCGTGACGATAAGCCCATAGTCGACATCGGTATCCGGTCCGACGGTGTTCGACGTGCGGCCGACAACGACATATGGATCGCCAGTTGAGTCCGTGTAGGGATCTCCTGTGTGGTCGACCAGCGTGTCGCGAGTCTCGATCATGTTGTTGGCAGAGCGTGATAGTCGAACTGTCGTAGTCGTTCCTGGTGTGTTGATCGCCTGAGTGAACATCAGATCATCCACCACGTCAGGCCATATGCCGATGTATGAGCCGTCTTTGCGGCTGACTTTGTAGATGTACTCAGGCGGAGCGCTCTCGATGTTCTGAAGCGTTATGACGGCGTCTGTTGTGTACGTAATGGTCAGGCGGGGCAAGGTTGATGGGCCTGACTCGAAGGCCGCAGCCGAGTGTCCTTGGTAGTTGGCAGACCCGTTGGTTGGGTCCCCAGGTAGAAGTCCAGTGTCTGTGTGAGTTTCGTGTCCGAGAAT